>CAYHHE010000004.1:0-58403 GCA_964356295.1 uncultured Actinomycetes bacterium
CCTCAGCGTCGATCCGACCTCGGCGCCCGCTGCATCGGCTGTGTCCGGGTCTAGTGCGACCGCGCCGTCGGCGAGAGCGGCGACCGACCCGGCGACCACCGTCACATCGACGACGTCGCTGATCGTGTCGGTGTCGACGGCCGTCGCGGTCCCCGCCGTGGGGCCGACCTGGACAGCGCCGGGGTCCTCTGCGTCGCCGATCCGTGCGGGAGCAACGGCGATCCGGGACACCAGGGCGACGTCCTCGAGATCGGCGATCGCATCCCCGATCTCCGGGCTGAACGGCTGGAACGTCGTGCTGGTGACGATGTAGTCGGCCCGGATGACATCGGCGATGGTGGCCTCGATCGACCGGCTCGCCGACGCACCGAGCACACCGATCATGGTCACCAGAGCCAGCCCGATCATCAGGGCACTCGCCGTCGCCGCGGTACGCCGTCGGTCCCGCTGGGCGTTGCGCACCGCGAGTCGGCCCACGGCCGTCCCGCTGACCGGGCGGCCAAGCACGCCCATCACGGCACCGCCGACGACCGCCGCGAGCAGCGCCACGGCCAGGAACACGAACAGGATGCCGGCGCCGACCAGCGCGATACCGTTCGGCACCTGGCCCCAGAGCCCGATGGCGAGCAGGACGGACCCGAGCACGGCCAGTGCGATGCCGGCGATCGTGCGCATGCGCAACGACCGGGTCGGCAGCACCACGTCGTCGCGCAGCGCCGCCATCGGCGGCACCATCCCCGCCCGCCAGGCGGGGAAGCCTGCGGCGAGGATGGTGAGAACCACCCCGACGCCGATCGCGACCACCACCGTGCGGGGCGCGACCACCAAGGTCCCTGCCGGGATGTCCAACCCGATCGCCCCGAACAGCTCCCGCAGGGCGATCGCCAGTCCGATGCCGAGGGCCAACCCGGCCACGCCACCCACGAGGCCGACCAGGAAGGCCTCGACCAGGACCGACCAGAACACCTGCCACCGACTCGCGCCGACGGTCCGCAGCAGCCCCAGCTCACGGGTGCGCCTGGCGATGAGCACGCTGAACGTGTTGACGATGATGAACGCCCCGACGAACAACGCGACCCCGGCGAACACGAGCAGGAACGTGGTGATGAAGCCCAGTCCCTGGGTCAACGACTCGGTCGCCTCGTCACCGGCCTCCTGCCCGGTACGGACCAGCACCTGCCCGACGTCGCCGTCGGCGAAGGACTCCCGCGTGCGCTCGGCGAGCTCGTCCTGGCCGAGCGTGCCGTCCCCGACAGCACGCACCTCGGTCCAGCGGTCCCCGCCCAGCAGCAGCTCCTGCGCGCGCCGCGGCTGGAAGGCCGTCAGCGTCGCACCGGCGAGGTTGCCGCTGGTGCCGTACCGGAACACTCCGACCAGCTCGGCGTCCAGCGTCGGCCCCGGGGTCAGCACCCGCACCGTGTCGCCGAGGGCGAACCCACCGGCGGAGAAAGCCTGGGTGTCGATGGCGATCTCGTCCTCGGCGGTAGGCCCGCGCCCATCGACCAGGCGCAGCGGGGACAGGTCCGCATCGTCACCCCAGCTGACGCCGAAGGCCGGGGCGCCGGGCGTGCCGATGATCTCCTCTTCCGCGTCGAGCAGCGTGACGCCGGTGACCTGCACGACCCCGGCCGCCTTGGTGACCCCGTCCACGTCGGAGAGCACGTCGAGCGCGGTGCCGGGCAGCGCCCCCACCGCGCCGGTGGACTGCTGGGTGTCGAACTCGGCGTCGGCGGTGACGACGACGTCGGGCTCCACCCCCTCGAAGAGGTCGGAGAAGGTGCGCTGCAGGGTGTCGGTGAACACGTACGTGCCCGCGACGAAGGCGACGCCGAGAACAACGGCGAGCGCGGAGAGCATGAGCCGTCCCTTGTGCGCGAGGGCGGTGCGCCAGGTGGCACGCCACACCTCAGCGGTCCTCGCCGGCGTGCACCCCGTGCGTGGGGTCCAGCTCCTTCATCCGTTCCAGGATCCCGTCCACCGTCGGGCCCTCGAGGGAGGCGACGATCGTCCCGTCGGCCAGGAACAGCACCCGGTCGGCGTAGGACGCCGCCCCGGCGTCGTGGGTGACCATGACGACGGCCTGCCCGAACTCGTCCACGGTGCGCCGCAGGAACCCCAGGACCTCCGCCCCGGAACGAGAGTCGAGATTCCCGGTGGGCTCGTCGGCGAAGACGATGTCGGGCCGACTGACTAGCGCCCGTGCGCAGGCCACCCGCTGCTGCTGGCCCCCGGACAGCTGGCTCGGCCGGTGGTCGAGCCGGTCGCCGAGACGGACCGCCGCGACCACGGTGTCCATCCACGCCTGGTCGACTTCTCGGCCCGCGATGTCCAGGGGCAGGGTGATGTTCTCCGCCGCGCTGAGCGTGGGGACGAGGTTGAAGGCCTGGAACACGAAGCCGACCCGGTCACGGCGCAGTCGGGTCAGCGCGTCGTCGGCGAGCGTGGTGAGATCCGCCTGGCCGAGCAGCACCCGACCTGAGGTCACCTCGTCCAGTCCGGCCAGGCAGTGCATGAGCGTCGACTTGCCCGACCCCGACGGGCCCATGATCGCGGTGAAGTGCTGGGCGGGAAACCGCACCGACACCCCGTCCAGGGCACGCACCGCAGTGCTGCCCGAGCCGTAGATCTTGACCAGGTCGATCGCCTCGGCGACCGGCGCGTCGCTGTTCACAGCGTCGACCCTAGAAGGCAGCCGAGGCCGGGGTCGCCTCGCTCCCCACACCCGCAGCGGCCTGCGGCATCGGGGGAGGAGTCCCTCCCCAGGCAGGGCACAGCCCGCGGTGCGGGCACCAGTCGCACAGCCGGCCCCTGCGCGGTGGGAACTCCCCGCGGACATGCGCCGCGGCGATGGCCTCGGCCAGGGCGAGGAGCGTCCGCTCGAGGGCGCGCAGGTCGTCCTCGTCCGGCTCGAGTCGCACCAGCTGCGCGTCGGCGAGATACATCAGCTGCAGCATCCGGGGAAGCCGCCCGCGCGCCCGCCAGAGCAGCAGCGCGTACACCCTGAGCTGGAACAGGGCCCGCTGCTCGAACAGCACGCTCGGGGCGCGACCGGTCTTGTAGTCGACCACCCGCAGATCGCCGGCAGCAGAGACGTCGAGCCGGTCGATGACCCCCTTGACCGCGACGTCGTCGGTGAGGCTGACCTGGAGCATCAGCTCGCGCTCGGCCGGCTCGAGGCGCCGAGGGTCCTCCAGGGAGAAGTACACCTCGACCAGGGCGCCGGCCGCGTCCAGCCAGGGCCCGTCGTCACCGTCGTCCTCCAGCAGGTCGAGCAGCGCGGGCTCCTCGGCGACCATCCGGGCCCACTGCCCGGCAACGATCTCTCGCGCCAGGGCCGGGGTGCGCTGGTCTGCCGGAGCATCGAAGATCCGCTCGAGGACGGCGTGGACCAGCGTGCCGCGGACCGCCTCCTCGCTCGGCGGCTCCGGTATCCGGTCGATCGCCCGGAACCGGTACAGCAGCGGGCAGGTCTTGAAGTCCGCGGCCCGCGACGGCGAGAGGGTGACCGTTGCGACCTGGGTCACCTGCTGTGTCGTCATGCTCCGCACGGTAGAGCAGACCTCCGACACGTAGCCTGCGCGGATGACCGAGGCGCCACCGCCGACCCACCACCCGTTCCGGGCCGGCGACCGCGTCCAGATCACCGACCGCAAGGGGCGAGCGCACACCGTCTGGCTCGAGCCCGGCCGGGTCTTCCACACCCACCATGGCCAGATCGCTCACGACGACCTCCTCGGCCGGCCGGAAGGCAGCGTGGTCACCTCCAGCTCCGGGATGGCGTACCTGGCCCTGCGTCCCACCCTGGCCGACGTCACCCTGGCCATGCCCCGCGGCGCCACTGTGGTGTACCCGAAGGACGCGGTGGCCATCCTCGGGCACGCCGACATCGCGCCCGGGCACACCGTCGTGGAGGCCGGCGCGGGGTCGGGGGCGCTGACCATGTGGCTGCTGCGAGCGGTGGGGACCCAGGGGCGGGTGCATTCCTACGAGCGTCGGCCCGAGTTCGCGCAGGTCGCCGCTCGCAACGTGGCCGCCTTCGTCGGACACGAGCCGCCGCAGTGGACGCTGAGCGTGGGTGACCTCGCCGACCTGCTGCCCAGCCAGCACCCGCCGGGCTCGGTGGACCGCGTCGTCCTGGACATGCTGGCGCCGTGGGAGTGCCTGCCCGCCGCGTCGCAGGCCCTGGCTCCAGGCGGGGTGCTGTGCTGCTACCTGGCCACCACGACGCAGCTGTCGCGGGTCGTGGAGACCGCACGTGACATGGGCCACTTCACCGAGCCGTCCGCGTGGGAGACGCTGCAGCGTTCCTGGCACGTCCAAGGCCTGGCGGTCCGTCCGGACCACCGGATGGTGGGGCACACCGGCTTCCTGGTCACGGCGCGCCGTCTGGCTCCCGGTGTCGCCCCGCCGTCACGGCATCGGCGCCCCGCTCCGAGTGCCTACGGTGCGGACTGGGTGCCGCCCGACACAGGCTCGCAAGCGCTCCGCACTGGCCCGGCGGACTCCTCCGGGTAGGGTCATCGCAGCACGGCCTGAGGAGGTGGACCGCGTGAGTCAGGAATCGGTGGGACAAGGCCGCTCCGACGTGCCATCCCAGAGCACGCAGGCCTTGCAGGCGCAGGTCGCCCACCTCGAGGAGGAGCTGCGGGCGATGCGGCACCGCATGTCCGACTCGCCTCGCAGCAGCCGCCTGCTCGAGGACCGGGTGGTGCAGCTGCAGGGTCGGGTGGCCAGCCTGACCTCGCAGAACGAACGTCTCGCGGCGACCCTGCGGGAGGCGCGCGACCAGATCGTGTCGCTGAAGGAGGAGATCGACAGGCTCGCCCAGCCGCCCGCGGGCTTCGGCGTGTTCCTCAACCATGCCGAGGACGGCGCGGTGGACGTGTTCACCGGCGGCCGCAAGCTGCGGGTGCGGGTCAGCCCCGCGGTGGACTCCGAGAAGCTGCGCCCGGGCAACGAGGTCATGCTGAACGAGGCGCTCAACGTCGTCGACGTGCTGTCCTACGAGCAGGTCGGCGAGATCGTCATGCTCAAGGAGATCCTCGCCGACGGCGAGCGTGCGCTCGTGCTGTCCCGGGCCGACGAGGAGCGGGTCGTCCGCCTGGCCGAACCGCTGCGCGACGTGGTTGTGCGCGCCGGTGACTCGCTGCTGCTGGAGCCGCGATCCGGTTTCGTCCTGGAGCGGGTGCCCAAGTCCGAGGTCGAGGAGCTCATCCTCGAAGAGGTCCCCGACATCCGCTACGAGGACATCGGTGGTCTCTCGGCACAGATCGAGCAGATCCGCGACGCCGTGGAGCTGCCGTTCCTGTACCAGGAGCTGTTCGCCGAGCACCAGCTTCAGGCCCCCAAGGGCGTGCTGCTGTACGGCCCGCCGGGATGCGGCAAGACGCTGATCGCCAAGGCGGTCGCGGCCTCCCTGGCTCGCAAGGTGGCCGAGAAGACCGGCCAACGCGAGGCCAAGTCGTTCTTCCTCAACATCAAGGGCCCCGAGCTGCTTAACAAGTACGTCGGGGAGACCGAGCGGCACATCCGGCTGGTCTTCCAGCGGGCGCGGGAGAAGGCCTCCGGCGGCACGCCGGTCATCGTGTTCTTCGACGAGATGGACTCGTTGTTCCGCACCCGCGGCAGTGGGGTGTCCTCGGACGTGGAGAACACCATCGTCCCGCAGCTGCTCAGCGAGATCGACGGCGTGGAGTCCCTGGAGAACGTCATCGTCATCGGCGCGTCCAACCGCGAGGACATGATCGACCCGGCCATCCTGCGTCCGGGCCGGCTGGACGTGAAGATCAAGATCGATCGTCCGGACGCGGAGTCCGCCCGAGAGATCCTGTCGAAGTACCTGCTCCCGGGGCTGCCGCTGCACCCCGATGACCTCGCCGAGCACGGCGCGGACCGGGACGCCACGGTGGCCGCCATGATCCAGCGTGCGGTCGAGCGGCTGTACTCCGAGACCGAGGAGAACCAGTTCCTGGAGGTCACCTACGCCAACGGGGACCGGGAGGTGCTCTACTTCAAGGACTTCAACTCAGGCGCCATGCTGCAGAACGTGGTGGACCGGGCCAAGAAGTCCGCGATCAAGGAGTTCCTGGAGACCGGACAGAAGGGCCTGCGCGTCCAGCACCTGCTGGCGGCCTGCCTGGACGAGTTCAGGGAGAACGAGGACCTGCCCAACACCACCAACCCGGACGACTGGGCGCGCATCTCCGGGAAGAAGGGTGAACGAATCGTGTTCATCCGCACCCTCGTCCAGGGCAAGCAAGGCACCGAGGCCGGTCGCTCGATCGCGAACGTGGCCAACACCGGCCAGTACCTGTAGCGCCGTCTGGATCGCGCGACACGTGATCACTCGAGCACGAGGCACGCCGGGACGGTGGTGGGTGCGTAGGCTCATGGGGTGAGCGTGCGGCGCGTGGTGGGCCTGGAGACCGAGTTCGGCATCTCCGTGCTCGGCAACCCGCAGGCGAACGCGATGACATCGTCGTCACAGGTCGTCAACGCCTACGCCGCTGCGTACTCCAGGCAGCGCCGGGCCCGCTGGGACTTCGAGGAGGAGAGCCCGCTGCGCGACGCCCGCGGGTTCGACCTCTCCCGCGAGGTGGCCGACCCGAGCCTGCTCACCGACGAGGAGGTGGGGCTGGCCAACGTCATCCTCACCAACGGTGCCCGGCTCTACGTCGACCACGCGCACCCGGAGTACTCCACGCCGGAGGTCACCGACCCGCGGGCCGCGGTGGTGTGGGACAAGGCCGGCGAGCGGCTGATGGCCGAGGCGGGCGAGCTGGCCGGGGCCACGTACAACACAGCGTTCGCGCTCTACAAGAACAACACCGACGGCAAGGGCGCCTCCTACGGCTGCCACGAGAACTACCTGATGAGCCGAGGCACGCCCTTCCCGCGGATCATCACCCACCTCACACCGTTCTTCGTCTCCCGGCCGGTGGTGGCCGGTGCTGGTCGCATCGGCCTGGGCCAGGAGACCCGCGAGCACGCCTACCAGCTCAGCCAGCGCGCGGACTTCTTCGAGGTCGAGGTCGGCCTGGAGACCACACTCAAGCGACCGATCATCAACACCCGGGACGAGCCGCACGCCGACGCCGAGCGGTACCGGCGTCTGCACGTCATCGTCGGGGACGCGAACCTGTCCGAGGTCTCGACCTACCTCAAGGTCGGTACGACCGCGCTGGTGCTGGACATGATCGAGGCCGACTGGTTCGCCGAGCCGCTGACCTTGCTCGACCCGGTCGTGGCCATGCACCAGATCTCCCACGACCCGACGCTGCGGCGCACGGTGCAGCTGGCCGATGGCCGGACGATCACCGGCGTCGAGCTGCAGGAGGCGTACTACGAGCAGGCCGCGCGGTTCCTCGCACATCGGGGCGACGGCCAGCACGACCCGCTGACCACCGATGTGATGACCCGCTGGGGTGACGTGCTGGACCGGCTCCGCCGGGACCCGATGTCACTGGCCGGTGAGCTGGACTGGGTCGCCAAGCTCGCGCTGCTCGAGGGGTACCGCGACCGGGACGGGTTGGGCTGGGAGCATCCCAAGCTGTCGCTGGTGGACCTGCAGTACCACGACCTGCGGCCACGACGCAGCCTCTACCAGCGGCTGGTCGACAGCGGCCGGATGACCCGGCTGGTCACCGACACCGAGATCGCCCGGGCCGTGACCCAGCCCCCCGAGGACACCCGCGCCTACTTCCGTGGGCGTTGCCTGGCCCAGTACGCCGAGAACGTGGCGGCCGCCTCGTGGGACTCGGTGATCTTCGACGTGCCCGGACGCGACGCGCTCCAACGGGTGCCGACGCTCGAACCGCTGCGCGGCACCCGCTCTCACGTCGGCGAGCTGCTCGACAGCTCGCCGACCGCCACCGACCTGCTCGCGCGGCTGAGCCCAGGGAGCGGCTAACCTCACCGTCAGGTCCCGACAACGGGTCCGGCAGGGAGGTAGAGGTGGCGACCCGAGAGCCCGGCGGGCAGCAGCAGCGCCAACCGCAGCGCGACCGCGACGTCGAGGAGACGACGGCGCCTGAGGTCTCCGAGGACCTGAAGGAACGCCGCGACGCCCTGGCCGACGACGTGGACGCGATCCTGGAGGACATCGACGAGGTGCTGGAGGAGAACGCCGAGGACTTCGTGCGAGGGTTCGTCCAGAAGGGTGGCCAGTGAGCTCTCCTCACCAGCTTCCGTCGGCCTTCTTCACCCCTGGGCTGTCCTCCTTCCTCGACTTCGCCACCACCGTCGACCCCGCCCTGGCCCAGCGAAGCCAGGGCGCGGCGCCCGACGTCGCGGTCGCATCGTCCGCCCCGCACGGGACGACGATCGTGGCGGTGACCTACCTCGACGGGGTGGTCATGGCCGGGGACCGGCGCGCCACTGTCGGCACCGTCATCGCCCAGCGCGACATCGAGAAGGTCTTCCCGGCCGACGACTTCACCTGCATCGGCATCGCCGGGTCCGCAGGCGTGGCCACCGAGCTGGTGCGGTTGCTGCAGGTCGAGCTCGAGCACTACGAGAAGATCGAGGGGACGCAGCTGTCCCTGGACGGCAAGGCCAACCGGCTGGCCACGATGATCCGCAACAACCTCCCGATGGCCTTCCAGGGTCTGGCCGCGATCCCGCTGTTCGCCGGGTTCGACCTGCACGCCCGACGCGGCCGCATCTTCTCCTACGACGTCACCGGAGGGCGCTACGAGGAGCACGACCACTACTCGGTCGGCTCGGGGTCGCTGTTCGCCCGCGGGGCCCTGAAGAAGCTGCACAACCCGGGCATGACCGCGCAGGAGGCGGCCCGGGTGTGCGTCGAGGCACTCTGGGACGCCGCCGACGACGACTCCGCCACCGCCGGACCCGACCTGGCGCGCGGCATCTACCCAGTGGTGGCCCTGGTGGACGCCGACGGGTACCGGCGCCTGGACGATGCAGCGACCGGCGAGGTCGTCCATGCCGTGGTGACCAGCCGCCGGCAGCGGCCGGACGGGCCGGCCGCCCCGACCACCGGCTGAGGAGCGATCGCCATGACGATGCCGTTCTACGTCTCGCCCGAACAGCTCATGAAGGATCGGGCGGACTTCGCCCGCAAGGGCATCGCCCGCGGACGCAGCGTGGTCGTCGTCCAGTACGACCAGGGCATCCTCTTCGTCGCGGAGAACCCCTCGACGTCCCTGCACAAGATCAGTGAGATCTACGACCGGATCGCGTTCGCGGCGGTGGGCAAGTACAACGAGTTCGAGAACCTGCGGGTGGCCGGCATCCGGCTGGCGGACCTGCGCGGCTACTCCTACGACCGGCGTGACGTCACCGGCCGCGGCCTGGCCAACGCCTACGCCCAGACCCTCGGCGCCATCTTCACCACCGAACCCAAGCCCTACGAGGTGGAGATCGTGGTCGCCGAGGTCGGCACGGATGTCGACGGCGACCAGGTGTTCCGGCTCACCTACGACGGGTCGGTCGCCGACGAGCACGGCTACGCCGTGATGGGCGGCTTCTCGGAGTCCATCAACGGCTACCTCGGCGAGCACTACCGCGACGGCCTGGGCCTCGAGCAGGCCCTGCGGCTGGCCGTGGACGGCCTTGGCCGCGACAGTGGCGGCGGTGAGACCCGCGCGCTGGACAGCTCGCAGCTGGAGGTGGCGGTGCTGGACCGGACCCGTCCGCGACGCGCCTTCCGGCGCATCCGGGCAGCCGAGATCGACGCCCTGCTGCGCACCTGACGCGCCCCCGGCGAGGCCCGCTGGGTGACCGGGCCGTCATGGGCCTACCGTGGGGTCCGTGCACCGACGCATCTTCGGCCTGGAGACCGAGTACGGCGTCACGTGCACATTCCGGGGTCAGCGTCGGCTCTCCCCCGACGAGGTCGCCCGGTACCTGTTCCGACGCGTGGTGTCATGGGGACGCTCCAGCAACGTGTTCCTGCGCAACGGCGCGCGCCTGTACCTCGACGTCGGCAGCCATCCGGAGTACGCCACCCCCGAGTGCGACGACATCGGCGAGCTGGTGACCCACGACAAGGCCGGCGAGCGCATCCTCGAGGGCTTGGTCGTGGACGCCCAGCAGCGCCTGGCCGACGAGGGCATCACCGGCGAGGTCTACCTGTTCAAGAACAACACCGACTCGGCAGGCAACTCCTACGGCTGCCACGAGAACTTCCTCATCGGCCGGCACGGCGAGTTCAGCCGCCTCGCCGACGTCCTCATCCCGTTCCTGGTCTCCCGGCAGATCATCTGCGGGGCCGGGAAGGTGCTGCAGACCCCGCGCGGCGCGGTGTTCTCGATCAGCCAGCGCGCCGAGCACATCTGGGAGGGCGTGTCGAGCGCGACCACGAGGTCCCGGCCGATCATCAACACCCGGGACGAGCCGCACGCCGACGCCGACCGGTTCCGCCGACTGCATGTGATCGTCGGCGACTCCAACATGTCGGAGGTGACGACGCTGCTCAAGGTCGCCTCCACCGACCTGGTCATCCGGCTGGTCGAGGCCGGGATGGCCATGCGCGACCTGGGGCTGGAGAACCCGATCCGCGCGATCCGCGAGATCAGCCACGACCCCACCGGCCGTCGACGGGTCAGGCTGTCCAATGGCCGCGAGGCCAGCGCGCTGGAGCTGCAGGACGCCTACCTCGGCAGGGTGCGGGACCTGGTGGACCGCGAGGGCTGGAACGACCCGGTGACCCGCCGCACCCTGGACCTGTGGGAGCGGACGCTGAAGGCCGTCGACTCCGGGGACCTGTCCCTGGTCGAACGGGAGATCGACTGGGTGATCAAGTACCGGCTGATCGAGCGCTACCGCGCCCGCCACAACCTGGGGCTGGCCTCGCCGCGAGTAGCCCAGCTCGACCTGGCCTACCACGACATCCACCGGGACCGAGGGCTGTTCTACCTTCTGCAGCGTCAGGGAGCCCTGGCCCGCGCAACCAACGACCTGCAGACCTTCCAGGCAAAGACGGTGCCGCCGCAGACGACCCGGGCGCGGCTGCGCGGCGACTTCATCCGGGCCGCCCAGCACAAGCGCCGCGACTTCACCGTCGACTGGGTGCACCTCAAGCTCAACGACCAGGCCCAGCGAACAGTGCTGTGCAAGGACCCGTTCCGCTCGGTCGACGAGCGGGTGGACCGGCTCATCGCCGGCATGTGAGACCCCAGACCGAGACGACAGCGAGGTCCCTAGTCATGCGCGTCCCACGCCCCTTCGTCCTGCTGCTCGTGCTCGGCCTGCTGGGGCTGGCCGGCTGCTCAAGCGAGTCCGGTGAGGCTGCACCCACCGCCGAGCCTGGCTCCAGCGGGGTCGAGGTGAGCGGCGACACCGACCAGGCGCCCGAGATCACGATCCCCGACCAGGACCCCCCGGAGGACCTGGTGGTCCAGACCCTCGTCGAAGGTGACGGCCCCGAGGTGCAGGCGGGCGACCTGCTGCTGGCCGACTACGTCGGTGTGCTGTGGGAGGACGGCGAGGAGTTCGACTCGTCCTGGTCCCGCGGGGAGCCCGCGGCCTTCGGAATCGGCGTCGGCCAGGTCATCGAAGGCTGGGACACCGGCCTGGTCGGCCAGACCGTCGGCAGCCGAGTCCTGCTGGTGATCCCCCCGGACCTCGGCTACGGCGACCAGGAGAGCGAGTCGATCCCGGCAGGGTCGACTCTGGTGTTCGTCGTCGACATCCGCGACACCTTCTCGGCGGAGGAGGCCGCCGGCGGGACGCCTGTCGACAACCTGCCCGAGGGGCTCCCGACGGTCAGTGGGGAGCCTGGCAGCGAGCCGACCGTGGCCGTGCAGGATGCCCAGGCACCCGCGACCAGCTCCAGCGTGGTGGTGGTCGAGGGTGCGGGAGAGGCCATCGACCCCGAGGCGACCGTGGTTGCCCACGCCTCGCAGGTGTCCTACGACACCGGCGAGGTGGTGGCCTCGACCTGGGACACCGCCCCGGTCGCCATCGACGCGACCGCCATCCCCGGCCTGGCGGAGGCCATCGTGGGGGCATCGGTCGGGACGCGGGTGCTGAGCCTGATCGCCGCCGAGGACGACCCGAGCGGACAGGGGCAGATCGTGGTGCTCGACGTTCTGGGGTCATTCTGAGCCGAAGGGCGTAGCATCGAGCCCACCGCCCAGCGAGGAGGACGACGTGTTCCGACAGATCGGTCCGCCCGAGCTGCTGATCATCCTGCTCATCATCGTCTTGCTGTTCGGGGCGAAGAAGCTCCCGGAGACCGCCCGTGGCCTGGGACGCTCCCTTCGGATCTTCAAGGCCGAGACGAAGGGCCTGGCCGACGACGACAAGCCGCCGGCGGACCAGCAGACCCACCCGGCACCGGCCGGGGAGATCACCGCGCAGCGGGCCACCGACCCGATCACGGCGGCAGGTGAGGCTGTCGCGGAGCCTTCGCCGACCCGTTCCGACGAACGCTCCTAGCCGCGGGGCTGATGGCCACCCTCACCCGAGGACACCCCCCGTCTGGCTCCGCCGACGACCGGGGCCGCATGCCGCTGGCCGCCCACCTCCGCGAGCTGCGCCGTCGACTGGCGGTATCCGCGCTCGCGGTGGTCGCCGGGATGGTCGTCGGGATCGTCTTCTACGAGCCGCTGCTCGAGCTCTTCGTAGGCCCGTTCACCCAGACCACCGAGCGGTTGGCGCAGGAGCAGGGGCTCAAGGCGATCATCAACTTCGACGGCATCGCCGACCCCTTCACCGTCCCGCTGCGGCTGGCCATCCTGACCGGCGTCGTGCTGGCGGCACCGGTCTGGATCTACCAGCTGTGGGCGTTCGTGGTCCCCGGCCTCTACCGCAGCGAGCGCCGCTGGGCAGCCTCCGTGCTGCTCACCGCCGTGCCGCTGTTCCTGGCCGGCGTCGTCCTGTGCTACTGGCTGCTGCCGAAGGGACTGACGGTCCTGCTGGGCTTCACCCCCGAGGGCGTCAGCAACTTCGTGTCCTTCTCCCGCTACTTCGCCTTCGTCGTGCGAATGCTGCTGGTCTTCGGGATCGCGTTCCTGCTGCCGGTGTTCGTCGTGCTGCTCAACGCCGTCGGGGTGTTCAGCGGCGCCACCCTGTCCGCTGCTCGACGCTGGATCGTCGTCGGCGTCTTCGCGTTCGCCGCGCTGGCCACCCCGACCGGCGACCCGGTGACCATGCTGCTGCTCGCGGTGCCGATGTGGCTGCTGTTCGAGGCCTCGGTGCTGGTGTGCCGGCTCAACGACCGGCGACGCGCCCGGCAGCTCGAGGCGGCAGGCCTGAGCGGGCTGAGCGATGACGAGGCATCACCCCTCGATCCACCCACGCCGGCGCAGGAGTGAGCACCGGCACCACCCGCCGGTTCACCCTGCTGGTCAACCCCACGGCCGGCGGGGGACAGGGACGCCGCTACGCCGGCGTGGTCGAGCGGGTGCTGCGCTCGACTGGGGCTCGGGTGGACGTGCTGTGCGCGCCCGACCCTGACCTGGCGCTGCAGTGGGGCAGGCAGGCCGTGGCCGGCTCCGGCCCCAGCGGGCACGCGGCGAACGAGCACTGCCTGGTAGCCGTGGGTGGCGACGGGACGGTGCACCTGGCGCTGCAGGTCCTCGCCGGCACCGACACCCTGCTCGGCGTGGTGGCCTGCGGGTCGGGCGACGACGCGGCCCGCACCTGGGGCCTGCCCAGAGGGGATCCCCACCGGGCCGCCCACGTGCTGCTCAACGCTCCGGCGGGCGCGGTGGACCTGGGCGTGGCAGAAGACGCCCAGGGGACCCGGCGATGGTTCGCCACCGTGGCCGCCACGGGGTTCGACGCGAAGGTCACCGAGCGATCGCTGGGCCTGGCGTCCCTGCCGGGACCGCTGCGCTACCTGTCCGCCCTGGTCAGCGAGCTGCGGGAGTTCACCCCGTTGAGCTACCGGTTGGCCCTGGACGGTGAGGCGGTGCTCACCGACGCGATGCTCGTCGCCGTCGGCAACGGCCCTTCCTACGGAGGCGGGATGCAGGTGACCCCCCGGGCCGACCCCACCGACGGCCTGCTGGACGTGCTCATCCTGCACCCCCTGCCGACCGCCGAGTTCGTGCGCGTCTTCCCGCGGGTCTACCGGGGGACCCACCTGTCCCATCCCGCGGTGCAGACCCGTCGCTCGGCCGTGGTGGAGGTGGACGCCCTCGGCGTGGTCGCCTTCGCCGACGGCGAGGCCCTCGGCGCCCTGCCGCAACGGTTCTCCGTCCTGGCCGGGGGGTTGGACGTGGTCGGCTTCACCGGTGCTGCGGGCCGGGCGCCGGACGGCAGGACATGATTGTCCCGTGATCCGGTCGATGGGCTACTTCCGGGCGGACGGAGCCGTGACGATCGACGGGGTCTCCGACGCGATCTTCGACAGCCCCCAGGTACGCGGGGCGCGCGAGTCCCTGGTCGCCGCCCACGAGCGCGCCCTGCGAGACCCGGCAGGCGCGTTCGTGTGGGTCGCGCTGTTTCGTCCCACCAAGGCCGAGCTCGCCGCCGTCACGCAGGTGTTCGACCTCGATGCGCACCAGGTGGAGGATGCCGGCAACACCCACCAGCGGGCGAAGGCCGACCTGAGCAAGGGCCGCGCGTTCGTGGTGATGAAGACGCTGACCTACCGTCCCGAGACTCGTCAGGTGGAGACCGGGCAGGTGGCCATCTTCGTCGGACCCACCTTCGTCGTCACAGTGCGTCAGGGGACGACGCGAGACCTGCGCGAGCTGCGGGACCGCATCGCCACCGACCCCCCGGTCCTCTCGCGCGGGCCGATCGGCGTCCTGCATGCCATCGCCGACCTGGTGGTCGATGGCTACCTCCAGGTCAGCGAGCAGGTGCAGGAGGAGGTCGAACGGCTCGAGGAGGCTGTCTTCTCCCCCCGGGCCAGCGACCTCTCCGGCTCGATCTACTCCCTCAAGCGGGAGAACATGGAGATCCGGCGCGCGGTGAGCCCGCTGCTCACGCTGGCCTCCGACCTGGCCCACGAGACCCTCGATGACCTGCCCGAGCAGCTCAGCGGGCACTTCCGCGACATCGGCGAGCACCTGCTGCGGGTGTCCGACCAGGCGGACTCGGTGGACAACCTGCTCCTGGCGCTGATGGCGGCCGCGAACGCGCGGGTCGAGCTCAAGCAGAGCGCGGACCAGCGTCGGATGGCCGCCTGGGCCGCGATGGCACTCGTCCCCACCATGATCGGCGCCATCTACGGGATGAACTTCGCGTTCATGCCTGAGCTGGAGTGGCGATGGGGCTACCCGCTGGTGCTGCTGCTCATGGTGGGCATCATCACGTTGCTGTACCGGCGGTTCCGGGCCGCGGGATGGCTGTGACGCGGCCTGGCGACATCGAGGAGTCCTTCCGGCGGCTCTACCCGTTCACCCTGGACGCCTTCCAGGACAGGGCCTGCCGGGCCCTGCGCGACGGTCGGGACGTCCTGGTGGCCGCGCCCACCGGCTCCGGGAAGACCGTGGTCGGGGAGTACGCGGTGCACCTGGCGGTCAGCGGTACCGGCACGTGCTTCTACACCACGCCGATCAAGGCGCTGTCGAACCAGAAGTACACCGACCTGTGCCGGCGGTACGGCGAGCACCGGGTCGGCCTGCTCACCGGCGACAACAGCATCAACGCCGATGCGGCCGTCGTGGTGATGACCACCGAGGTGCTGCGCAACATGCTCTACGCCGAGTCGCCCACCCTGCGGCGCCTGCGCTTCGTCGTCATGGACGAGGTGCACTACCTCGCCGACAAGGACCGGGGCCCGGTGTGGGAGGAGGTCATCATCACCCTCCCGGGCTCGGTTCGGCTGGTCTCCCTGTCGGCCACGGTGTCCAACGCCGAGGAGTTCGGCCAGTGGTTGGGCACCGTGCGTGGGCCAACCGACGTCGTGGTCGAGGAGCGCCGCCCGGTGCCGCTGTGGCAGCACGTCATGGTGGGCACCCAGCTGTACGACCTGTTCGTGGACGAGGCCCAGGAGCGGGTCAACCCCGAGCTCGTGCGACTGGCCCGGCAGTCCGCCCAGCTGGCCAGGTCCCCGGACCGGCGGCCCGCTCGCGGCGGCAGGCGACCCCAGGTCCGCGACAGCCACCTGACCCCCCGGCGCAGCGAGGTCGTGGAGCGGCTGCGGCGCTCCGGGCTGCTCCCGGCCATCGTGTTCGTCTTCAGCCGGGCCGGCTGCGACGCAGCCGTCGAGCAGGCCCTGCTCTCCGGTGCTCGGCTCACCGACTCCACACAGGCCGCGGCCGTGGACCGGATCGTGGCGGACCGGTGCCGGCTCATCACCCCCGCCGACCGAGCTGTGCTCGGCTTCGACCAGTGGCAGGCCACGCTGCGTCGCGGGTTCGCCGCCCACCACGCAGGCCTGCTGCCGATCTTCAAGCAGACGGTCGAGGAGCTGGTCAGCCAGGGACTGGTCAAGGTCGTCTACGCCACCGAGACCCTCGCCCTCGGGATCAACATGCCCGCCCGGTCGGTCGTGCTGGAACGGCTGGTCAAGTGGAACGGGGAGCAGCACGCCGAGGTGACAGCCGGGGAGTACACCCAGCTGTCTGGGCGAGCCGGCCGACGGGGCATCGACGTGGAGGGGCACGGTGTCGTCGCCTGGCACCCGGGCCTGGACCCCGTCGCCCTGGGCGGGCTGGCCTCGACACGCACCTACCCGCTGAGGTCCTCGTTCCGGCCCTCCTACAACATGGCCGTCAACCTCGTGCACCAGCGCGGACGCGAGAAGTCCCGGCGCCTGCTGGAGTCGTCCTTCGCGCAGTTCCTCATCGATCGCTCCACCGTCGGCATGGCAGCGCGCCGACGCGGGCTCACCGAGGCCATCGAGGGCTACGCCGAGGCCATGACGTGCAGCCGTGGCGACTTCAGCGAGTACGCCGCCCTGCGTCGGGCGCTCAAGGACGTCGAGAACGCGGCCGCACGCGGACGCCGAACCCACGCGGCAGCCTCGGCACAGGCCGCTGTCGGCTCCTGGCGGGTCGGTGACGTGCTGGACGTCCCAGCCGGTCGTGCGCGCGGCCTGGTGGTGGTGCTCTCGGCAGCAACCGGCGACCCGGACGCAGTCTCCCCGTTGGTCCTGACCGAGTCCCGGCAGGTTCGGCGGCTCGCGCCGTCCGACCTGCGTCACACACCCAGAAGGGTCGCCACCATCCGGGTGCCGCGGGGGTTCGACCGCAAGGCAGCCGGCGCCCGACGGGCACTGGTCGCCTCGATGCGTGCGGCCGTGCGGGCTGAGGAGCCGGCGGCCGCCCCGCGGGGTGCCCAGAGCGTCACCGACGCCGACCGGGAGGATGCCGAGTCGCTGCGCAGCTTGGTGCGCGCTCACCCGTGCCACGGGTGCCCGGACCGGGAGGAGCACGCACGGTGGGCCGAGCGGCGGTGGCAGGCCGAGCGCGACCTCGCGCGGCTGGAGGAGGGCATGGGCCGTCGCCGTGGCTCGATCGCCACCGACTTCGACCGGGTGTGCGCCGTGCTGGACACCATGGGCTACCTCGACGAGGACACGGTCACGCCGGCAGGGACGCGGCTGCGAGGCCTGTTCGGCGAGCTCGACCTGCTGGCCGCGCAGTGCCTTCGTCTCGGTCTGTGGGAGGGGTTGCACGCCCCGGACCTGGCCGCGTGCGCCGCGGCGCTGACCTTCCAGGCCCGCGGAGCCGAACCCGGCCCGACCGCGCACCATCCGGCCGGTGCCGTGCGCGGCGTGCTGGAGGAGATGGTCGGGATCTGGGAGGACCTGCACGGGGTCGAGAGCGAGCACGGACTGGACTACCTGCGCCCACCCGACCTCGGCTTCTGCGCAGGTGTCCAGCGCTGGGCGGCCGGGCACACCCTGCAGGCGGTGCTCGCCGAGCAGGACATGACCCCCGGCGACTTCGTCCGGTCGGTCCGCCAGGTCCTCGACCTGCTCGACCAGCTGGCCAAGGTGGCCGGCGGCGGCTCGGTACGGGACACCGCCCGGGGCGCCATGACGGCGCTCAACCGGGGGGTCGTTGCCTACGACACGCTCGGCTGAGCCACCCGCAGCGCCGCTGCCAGCCGGTTCAGCGAACCGTCCAGCCCCCATCGCGTGGACAGCTCGACCAGCCGGCCCGGATCGGCGACGTCCCGGGGCAGCCTGGTGTCCAGGTCACTCGGCAGCGGCACGTCGGTGCGCACCGGGACGACCGCGGCTGCGGCACGCAGGTAGTCCAGACTGCCGCTCAGCGCGGCACGCTTGGCCACGTCGGGGCTGTCCTCCTGCACCGCCGCGACGATGGCCTCCAGCGACCCCCAGCGGGCCAGCAGGCCCGCCGCGGTCTTCTCCCCGACCCCGGGCACCCCGGGCAGGCCGTCGCTGGGGTCGCCACGCAGGATGGCCAGGTCGGCGTACTGGGGCGGGCCCACCCCGTACCGTCGACGCACCTCGGCCTCGTCGACCACCTCGCGGCGGGAGACCCCCCGAGCCACGTAGACCACCCGGACGGCTCGCTCGTCGTCCACCACCGCGAACAGGTCGCGGTCACCGGTGACCACGTCGACGGGCCCGGGCTCGCGCAGCGCCAGCGTGCCGATGACGTCGTCGGCCTCGAATCCCGCCGCACCCACGACCCGCAGCCCGATGGCGTCGAGTACGGCGAGCAGCACCGGGACCTGGGGGAGCAGCGTCGCGGGCACGTTCTCGGCGCCCGAGGGCCCGGCGACCCGGTGGGCCTTGTACTCCGGCAGCGCCTCGACCCGGAACTGCGGGCGCCAGTCGGCGTCCAGGCAGCACACCGCCCGGCCGGGTCTGCGGTCGTCCACCAACCAGGCGAGTGAGTCCAGGAAGCCGCGAATGGCGTTGACCGGGGCGCCGTCCGGGGCGGTCACGGTCTCGGGCACCCCGTAGAACGCACGGAAGTACAGCGAGGCGGTGTCCAGCAGCATGAGCGGGGCGGGCACGCTGCGATCATGCCGGGTTACGCTGGCGACGTGGTCGAGTCCGCTCTGGCGCAACGCCGGCAGCGAGTAGCGCACGCGGCCCGCCAGTCGGGGATCGACGTCGTGCTGGTCACCCCTGGACCCGACCTTCGCTACCTGTGCGGCTACGACGCCACACCGCTGGAGCGGCTGACCTGCCTGGTGCTGCCTGTTCGCGGCGAGCCGAGGCTGGTGGTGCCGCAGCTGGAGCGCCCAGCCGCGCAGACGAGCCCGGCCGCCGAGCTTCGGATCGTGGACTGGTCGGAGACCGAGGACCCGGTGGCGGTGTGCGTGCAGCTCGCCGGAGCCGGGGTGCGCACAGTCGCCGTCGACGACCGCATGTGGGCGGAGAAGGTGCTGGCCTTTCGTGACGCCATGCCGGGAACCCGTCAGGTCGCGGCGGGAGACGTGCTGTCTGCACAGCGGATGCGCAAGGACACCGCCGAGATCGCCAGCCTGGCCGAGGCGGCCGCGGCGATCGACGCCGTCCATGCACGCATGGGGGAGTGGCTGCGCCCCGGCCGCACCGAGCGGGAGGTCGCCTTCGCCGTCGCGCGCGGCATCCACGAGGCCGGGCACGAACGGGTCGACTTCGTCATCGTCGCCTCCGGGCCCAACGGGGCCAGCCCGCACCACGCGCCGTCCACCCGCATCGTCGCACCCGGCGACACCGTCGTGGTGGACATCGGTGGCACCATGCCCAGCGGCTACTGCTCCGACAGCACCCGCACCTACGCCATCGGGCAGCCCAGCCGGGACGCCCGCGAGGAGTACGCGGTGCTGCAGCGGGCCCAGCAGGCGGCGGTCGAAGCCGTCCGGCCCGGGGTCAGCGCGCAGTCGGTGGACGCGGCGGCGCGCAGCGTGATCACCGACGCGGGCCTGGGAGCGCTGTTCGTCCACCGCACCGGGCACGGCATCGGGGTCGAGACGCACGAGCGGCCCTACATCGTGGCGGGCAACGACGAGCTCCTCGAGCCGGGCATGGCGTTCTCGATCGAACCGGGCATCTACCAGCCGGGACGCCACGGAGCACGTATCGAGGACATCGTCGTGGTCACCGAGGCCGGGTGCCGCCGGCTCAACCAGCGGCCACGCGAGCTGGTCGTGCTGTAGGGAGGTCGACGTGAGCCTGCTGGTGGACCGGCACCTGCCGTCGTCGGAGGCGGCCGCCCTGATCGACCTCACCCGCGAGATCGCCCGCGAGGAGCTCGCCCCGCGTGCCGCTGCTGCGGAGGAGGCCGGGCGGTTCCCGCAGGACCAGATCGATCTGCTGGCCCGCAGCGGGCTGCTCGGGCTGCCCTACCCCCAGGAGTTCGGCGGCGGCGGGCAACCCTACGAGGTGTACCTGCAGGTGCTGGAGGAGCTGGCCAGCGCCTGGGCCACAGTGGCGCTGACGGTCAGTGTCCACGGCCTGTCGTGCTATCCGGTCGCCGCGTACGGCACCGCCCAGCAACGTCACCAGTGGCTGCCGCCCATGCTGGCCGGTGCCACTCTGGGCGCCTACTGCCTGTCCGAGCCGCACGCCGGGTCGGATGCCGCGGCCCTGACCACGCGGGCCGTCCCCACTCCTGACGGCTACCGGCTGTCGGGCACCAAGGCGTGGATCACCCACGGCGGTGTCGCGGACGTGTACGTGGTGATGGCTCGCACCGCCGACAGCGGGGCTCGGGGCATCTCCTGCTTCCTCGTCCCCGCCGACAGCCCGGGGGTGTCGGCGGGGACGCCGGAGCGGAAGATGGGCTTCACCGCTTCGCCGACGGCTCAGGTCTTCCTCGACGACGTCGCGGTGCCCGAGCACGCGCGGGTGGGTCGCGAGGGTGCCGGCTTCGGCATCGCGATGTCCGGGCTGGACTCTGGCAGGCTCGGCATCGCAGCCGTTGCGGTGGGGCTGGCGCAGGCAGCGCTGGACCAGGCCGTCACCTACGCGCGGCAGCGTCACGCCTTCGGACGTCCCGTCATCGACTTCCAGGGCCTGCAGTTCCAGCTCGCTGACATGGCCGCTGGGGTCGCTGCCGCCCGGGCGCTCTACCTGGAGGCGGCACGCCGCCGGGACCGCGGCGAGGACTTCTCCGTCGCTGCCTCCATCGCCAAGCTGGTGGCCACCGACACCGCGATGGCGGTGACCACGGATGCCGTCGGGGTGCTCGGCGGGTACGGCTACGTGCGCGACTACCCCGTCGAGCGCTACCTGCGCGAGGCCAAGGTGCTGCAGATCGTCGAGGGCACCAACCAGATCCAGCGCATGGTGATCGGACGGGCGCTACGGACCGCTCCGTGACCGGTGATGAGGCACCCGGCACCGAGGCGCCGGTGCTGCTGCGCGGGGGCACGGTGTACTCACCCGCCGACCCGTTCGCGACGGCGATGGTGGTGGTCGACGGGCGCGTGGCCTGGGTGGGCTCGGAGGGGGCCGCCGACGCTGCGGCCGGGCCGGGTGTACGCACGATCTGGCTGGACGGCGCGCTGGTGACCCCGGCGTTCGTGGACGCCCACGTCCACCTCACCGACACCGGGCTGGCGCTGATCGGTCTCGACCTCGCTGCCGCCGGCTCGGCGGCGCAGCTGCTGGACATGCTCGCTGCCGCGGTCGCATCCCGACCTGGTCTGCCCGTGACCGGTCACGGCTGGGACGAGACGGGGTGGCCGGAGCCCGGGCTTCCCACCCGTGCCCAGATCGACCGGGCCGCAGCCGGGACCGCGGTGTACCTGTCCCGGGTCGACGTGCACTCCGCGCTGGTGTCGACGGCCCTGCTGGAGGCGGTGCCCGAGGTGACAGCCCTGGACGGCTACAGCCCGACCGGCACGCTGCGGCGCCAGGCGAACCACAGGGCCCGGCGGGCCTGTCGGGACGTGCTGCGCCCCGCGCAGCGCACCGCCCTGCAGCGGGCCGCCTTGCAGGCCTCGGCACGGGTCGGCATCGGCCAGGTGCACGAGATGGCGGCACCGCACATCAACGGCGCCGACGACCTTGCGCTGCTGCTGGGCTGGACCCGGCGCGCCGCGGTGCCCGAGGTGGTCGGCTACTGGGGAGACCTCGACGCCGTCGTCGCGGCCCGCGACCTGGGCGCCCACGGCTGCGCGGGTGACCTGTGCCTGGACGGCTCGCTGGGCTCCCGCACTGCGGCGCTGAGTGCTCCCTACGCCGACGACCCGTCCACCGCCGGTGCGCTGGAGATCGATGTCGAGGCGGCCACCGCGCATGTCGTGGCGTGCACGCTGGCCGGGCTGCAGGCGGGGTTCCACTGCATCGGCGACGTCGCCGTGACCACCGCGGTGGCCGCGGTCGCCGCGGCTGCGCGCCAGTGCGGGCCGGCGGCGGTCCGTGCCGCCCGACACCGTCTGGAGCACGTGGAGATGATCGACGCCGGGCTGGCCGACCAGCTGGCCGTGCTCGGGGTCGTGGCCAGCGTCCAGCCGGCGTTCGACGCGACCTGGGGCGGGGAGGACGGGATGTATCGCGCACGGCTGGGCAGCGCCCGCATGCGCCGGCTCAACCCGTTCGCGTCACTGGCCCGGGCCGGGGTGACCTTGGCGTTCGGCTCCGACAGCCCGGTCACCCCCTTCGACCCCTGGGCAGCCGTGCGGGCGGCCGCCTTGCACCACGTGCCGGAGCATCGCATCTCGGTGCGGGCCGCGTTCGCCGCGCACACCCGCGGCGGCTGGAGGGCCGCGGGGGTGGATGACGCCGGTGCGCTCACCCCGGGAGCCCCGGCCAGCTACGCGGTGTGGCAGGTGCCAGGTGACCTGCTGGTTCAGGCACCCGACACGCGGGTCGCCGCCTGGTCCACCGACCCGCGCGCCGGCATCCCCGGCCTGCCGGACCTCAGCGAGGGGGCGCCGACCCCGTCCTGCCTGCGGACCGTCGTCCGCGGCCAGACCGTCTACGACCGCGACCTGTGAGGCGGGGCCAGTCGTGGGCGACAGCGGGGGCGACACGCCGAACCCCGGGACACGCCGGGGCGTGCAGCGTGCTCAGGATCGTCCACCCGGTGGGGCTTGACACGTGTGCGGCCCGCCGGTTGGGTCGTCCCACCCCCGATGGCGCAGCCGCAGGACGGCGGATGCCGGAGGGACAGCCGACGAGGCTCGCGCGCCCAGTAGACAACGGCATCGCGCCGCGATGACGGCCCGAAGGGCGCGCGAGCCTCGAACTGTGTTCCGGGTACCGTGCACCGATGTCCTGGTCGCTGCCGGTTCGCCTGGTGGTGGCCGCGGTGTCCGGAGCGGTGCTGGCGCTCGGGTTCCCCCCGGTGGGCTGGTGGCCGTTGCTTCCCCCGGCGGTGGCCGGTCTCACCCTGGCGTGCACCGGCGCGACGGCACGTGCCGGAGCGCTGGTCGGCTTCGTCGGCGGCCTGGGTTTCTTCCTCCCGTTGCTGCAGTGGCTGCGGGTGGTCGGGGTGGACGCCTGGCTTGGTCTGTCGGTGCTCGAGGCGCTGTTCTGGGTCGGTCTCGGCGCCGCCCTGGCCGTGGTGGCTCGGTTGCCGTGGTGGCCGCTGTGGGCCGCCGGGTGCTGGGTGCTGGTCGAGGCGGCCCGCTCGGTGATGCCGTGGGGTGGCTTCCCGTGGGGTCGGCTGGCCCACGCGATGGTCGACTCGCCCCTGGTCGGAATCGTGGCTCTCGGCGGTGTGGCGCTGCTCACCGCAGCCACAGCCGCCGCGGGTGCGCTGCTGGCCGGTGCGCTCGTGGCCGCCGGCCGCCGCGACCGGGCACGCGCCCTCGGTGCGGTCGGGCTGACCATCGGCCTGCTCCTGCTGGGCGCGCTGGGCACGTCCGTGCTGACCGCGCCGGCGGCTCAGCGCAGCGTCACCGCGGCGGTGGTCCAGGGAAACGTGCCTAGGCTGGGCCTGGACTTCTTCGGTCAGCGCGAGGCCGTGCTCAGCAACCACATCGAGGCCACCGAGGCCCTGGCCGACGACGTGGCGGCCGGTCGGGTCCCGGCACCCGACCTGGTGGTGTGGCCGGAGAACTCCAGCGACATCGACCCGTTCGCCGACGCCGACGTGCACGACCGGATCGATGCCGCAGTGGCCGCGGTCGGGAAGACGACGCTGGTGGGAGCCCTGGTGGGCACCCCTGACGGCACGCAGGTGGAGAACAGCGCCATCGTGTGGGACCCGGTCACCGGGCCGGGGGAGCGCTACGTCAAGCGCCACCCGGTGCCCTTCGGTGAGTACATCCCGGGACGGCAGCTCGTCGCACCGCTGGTGGGACGCCTGGACCGGGTGCCCCGGGACATGGCCGCCGGCTTCGAGCCGGGAGTCCTCACCATCGGTCCCGCGACCATGGGTGTGGTGATCTGCTTCGAGATCGCCTACGACGCCGAGGTGCGCGACACGGTCACCAACGGGGCCGAGGCGATCGTGGTGCAGACCAACAACGCCACCTACGGGCGTACCGGGCAGCCCGACCAGCAGTTCGCCATCTCCCGGCTGCGTGCCATCGAGCACCAGCGTGACGTGCTCGTCGCGTCGACCAGCGGCATCAGCGGCATCATCCGCGCCGACGGAAGTGTCGCGGCCACCGCCGACGAGTTCGTCCAGCAGGTGCTGGTGGACCGGGTGGACCTTCGCACCTCGGTGGGCTGGGCGACCCGGGTGGGGCCGATCGTGGCCTGGGGGCTGGCACTGGTCGGCGTGGGCGGCGTCGTCGCCGGCATCATGGTGGGCCGGGCCGCCGAGCGGCAGAAGGAGCCGGTATGACCGCACCGTCTCGGACCGATGACTGCCAAGGCCCGGTGCTGGTCGTGATCCCCACCTACAACGAGGCCCTGACGCTGCCGTCGCTGCTGACACGGGTTCGCACCGCGGTGCCGGAGGCCGACGTGCTGGTCGTCGACGACGCCTCCCCGGACGGGACGGGGGCGCTCGCCGACCGCTGCGCAGCCGGGGACCCGGCGGTGCAGGTGATGCACCGCCCGGTCAAGGACGGGCTCGGAGCCGCCTACGTCGCGGGGTTCCGGTGGGGACTGGAGCACGGCTACGAGGTCCTGGTGCAGATGGACGCCGACGGGTCCCACCCTCCTGAGCAGCTGCCGCGCCTGCTGGAGCCGCTGGGGTGGGCCGACGTCGTCATCGGCTCGCGCTACGTGCCCGGAGGATCGGTGCGCAACTGGCCGGGACGGCGGCTGTTGCTCTCGCGAGGGGGCAACCTGTACACGCGGGTCGCGGTGCGTCTGCCGGTGCGTGATGCGACCGCGGGATACCGCGCCTACCGGCGCAGCGCCCTGGAGAAGACCGGGTACACCGAGGTCGAGTCCCAGGGGTACTGCTTCCAGGTGGACATGACCCGACGGGCAGCGCAGCGCGGGCTGCGGATCGTGGAGGTGCCCATCACGTTCACCGAGCGGCACGCCGGGCAGAGCAAGATGAGCTCGGACATCGTCCGGGAGGCCCTGTGGCGGGTCACCGTCTGGGGGCTGAAGGACCGCCTGGCCCGACGCTGACGTGACCGAGCCGCGTCGCCCGGGGGGAGAGCGACGCGGCTCGGCGTGGCGTCGGAAGCCGTGGGGGGCGGCTGTCCGACGGTCAGGCAGTCTTGCGGCCTCGGCGGGTCGGGACGGTGGGGGAGACGTGGGTGGTCAGGTCGGCCCCGGACAGCGAACCCGATCGCAGCAGGCTCAGCCGCTCCTCGAGGAGCTCCTCGAGCTCGGCGACGCTGCGTCGCTCGAGCAGCATGTCCCAGTGGGTGCGGGCCGGCCTGTGGGCCTTGCGGTCGACCTCGCTGCCGTCCACGAGCAGCGACTCCGCGCCGCACTTCGGGCACTCCCACACCGGCGGCACGTCGGCCTCGGTGGAGAACACCACGGACACGTCATGCCCGTTGGGGCAGGCGTAGGCGACCTCCTGGCGCTCGGCGAGCACGACTCCGCGCTCGTCCTCGTAGCTGACAGCCCCCAGTCGGGAGCCTCGCAGCGTCGAACGCTCAGCCATGGTGACGACTCATCCTCCTCATGCCGTCCATCCGGACAGCGCGTGACACGATAGACAACGATCGAAGGCTTCCCGTTGTTCCGCGCGAGCAAACACGGGAGGCCGAGACGCGCCGATGCCGCCGCGAGTGCAGGGAGGTTCGTGTCGATGTCCCAGGAGCTGGTGTCCAGCAGGTCTGCGGCCCTCAACGCCATCGTACCGTTGTGGGGCGTGCTGCGGTTGGGGTACTTCGGTGGCTGGACGGCTGCCCGACCGCGGCGGTCGGCAGCGGCGATCGGGGTGTCTCCCGACCAGCAGGGCGCTGCGGTGCCCTACGTCTACGCGCTCGCCGCCCGTGAGATGGCGCTCGGGGCCGGGCTGCTGTGGGCGTGGCGCAAGGGGCACAGCGGCGCTGGATGGATGGCCCTGGTCGCGGCGTCCGACGCGCTGGACTCGATCGTCCTGGTGCTGCTGTCCGAGCTGGGCACCCTCGACGAGGATCGGGCCCGTCGGGTGGCCGCCTCGGCGGGGATCGGCGCGATCTTCGAGGCGGTGACCGCGGCGGCGCTGGCTCGCTCGCGTACCTGAGTCAGACCACCGCCGGCACGGTGTTGCCGGCCTCGCGGATGCCGCGCGCCACGTCCACCCTGATCAGCAGGGCGAAGCCGACCACGAAGAACACCAGCAGCGCGACGATCGAGTAGCGGTAGCTGCCGGTCAGCTGGAAGACCAGCCCGAAGGTGAGTGTGCCGAACCAGCTGGTGCCGCGTTCGGCGGCCTGGTACAGACCGAAGTACTCCGCCTCCCGCCCGCGAGGCACCAGGGTGCTGAACAGCGAGCGGGACAGGGCCTGGCTGCCACCCAGGACGAACCCGATGGCGACCGCGAGCAGCAGGAACGGGATCAGTCGCCCGGCCGGGACGACGAACCCGGCCAGTGACACCACCCCCCACACAACGATCGCGCCCAGGATCGTGTTGCGTGCCCCGATGCGGGTGGCCAGCCGGCCAAGGATGAGCGCACCGAAGAAGGCCACGAACTGCACGACCAGGATGGACAGGATGAGCGAGGCCTCCGGAAGGCGCAGCTGGCGGCTGCCGAACACCGCGGCGGAGGCGATGACGGTCTGGATGCCGTCGTTGTAGAACAGGTAGGCCAGCAGGAACAGCAGGGTCTGCGGGTAGTGGCGCAGGTCCCTCAGCGTGGTGATGAGCTGCCCGAAGGAGGCGCGCAGCAGGCCGCCCTCCTCGCGTACCACGTTGACCGGCGGGCGGTCCCACAGGCCGCGGAACGGCACCAGCGTCCAGAACCCCCACCACAGACCGGCGGAGGCAAAGCTGATCTGCACCGCGCGCTCGGTGCTCAGGCCCAGCGGCTCGGCGAACTGCAGCAGCCCGAGGTTGGCCGCCAGCAGCAGCCCGCCGCCGAGGTAGCCCAGAGCCCAGCCGCGGCTGGACACCGCGTCGCGGTCCTGCTCGGCGGAGATGTCGTTGAGGATCGAGTCGTACACCACCGACGAGGCCCCCAGGCAGATACCTGCGATGATCATGAGGGTGACGATGGGACCCCACTTGTCGCCGCCGCTGAAGAACAGCAGGGCCGATGCCGCAGCGCCGACCCAGGCGAACCCGGCGAGCATGTGCCGCTTGCGGCTGGTGCGGTCAGCGATCGCGCCCACGACCGGGAGCAGGAACGCCGAGAGCAGCGTGCCGAACGTGACGGTGTAGGACGACAGCGACCCGGCGGCGACCGGGATGCCCAGCACCGACAGCGTCTGGGTGCACGGGTCGGCGGTCGTTCCCACCTCACCGCAGGCGGCGCGCTCGGCCACCGCGGTCAGGTACGGGCCCAGCAGGACCGTCCCCACCGTGGTCACGAACGCCGAGTTGGCCCAGTCGTAGAAGTACCAGGAGCGCCACTCCCGCGCTCTGGCGACCGGGTCGGCCAATGGGCCCGGTGGGACCAGTCGACTCATGCGGTGCCTCCTGACCGGCTGGAGAGCACCTCGCTCAAGCGTGCGGCGTTGTCGGTGACGATGGCGTCGACCTCGATGGCGAGCAGTCGGCGCATCTCGGCCTCCTCGTTGATCGTCCACACGTGGACCTGCCGGCTCTGCTGGTGCGCTCGGTGCACGAACGTCTCGTCGACGACCCGCACCCGCCGGAACTGGACCGGCACCTGCACGCAGGGGACCTCCGGCGGCAGCAGCCGTGTCATCGGGCCGCGGCCGATACGCAGCGCGGCGACCTCGAGGGGCGCCATCGCGGTCGCGGTGCCCGGGGGCAGGACGCGGCGCAGGTGACGGATGCGCCGGTCGGAGAAGGCGCCGATGCAGACCCGGTGGTACGCGGCGGTACGACGAAGCACATCCAGCAGCGGGCCCACCGCGCGGTCGTCCTTGACATCGATGTTGACCCGCAGGTCCGGCCAGGTACCCAGGACGTCCTCGAGCAGGGGGACCTGCGCTGCTCCGGTCATCCTGGCGCGGCTGACCTCGCTCCAGGTCAGCCGCGCGATCGCGCCGCGGCTGTCGGTGACCCTGTCCAGGGTGGGGTCGTGGAAGGCGACCAGCGCACCGTCCGCCGTGGCGTGCACGTCGGTCTCCACGTGGCGGAATCCGAGGAGCACGGCGGCTTCGAAGGCGGCCATGGAGTTCTCCGCGATCCCTGGCCCGTGCGCCCCCCGGTGGGCCAGGCCGAAGGGTCGGGGGACGTCGAGGTAGGACCACCGCGCTGGCACGGGCCCATCCTGCCTGCGGCCGGAGCGCTACACCGGCAGTGCGGCGGACTCGCTGACGTCTGCGTCTGCCTGCGCGTCCTGCGGACGCAGGGAGCGCACCGTGCCTCGCCGACGACGCTGTCGTAACCCTCGGGGGAACTCGTGATGCTCTCCCGGGTCGTCGCGTGGAACAGGTGGGACTCCTGGGTGACCACCCCGACGGTCGCGGCGAGGGAGTCCAAGGACGCCTCGCGCACGGGGGGTAGCCCGGTGTGGGCGGAACAGCCCGACGATGCGTCGGCTGAGGCTGGATCGGGTGGTCATCTCACGCCGAGGTCGTCGCGCATCGCCGCCTCCAGGGCGGTGAGCTGACGGGCGGTCTCGTAGGCGTCGTCCCGGGTCCACCGTCCAGTGTCGTGGGCGGCGAAGAGCACCGCCTCGAGCTCGTCCAGGCACCCGGCAACCGACTGGCTGGCCATCAGCCGGACCGAGCCGGCCACGTCGAGGAACTCCTGCTCCGGCAGCCGAGGCATCGGCGGGGCCTGGTCGATCTGCGTCCCGTCGGTGTCGGGCTGGCCCCATTCATGCAGGTCCCAGTGGTACTGGGCGGCACGGAACTGTGCTGCCAGCCGCATGAGCGCGACGTAGGACTCGAGCTTGCCGGCGTAGAGCCGGTCGGCGTCCGCGCGGAGCGCCGTCGCCCGCGCGGTCCACCACGCCGCCACGAGCCCGGCCGTGATCGCCGCCAGCGCACCGATGACCGCGCCGAGCAGCGTGGCCGCCGCCATCGATCCCCACCACGATGTCGTCATGGGTGCACCTCCGACATCCAGCGTGGTCGCGGGGTCCGACAGAACCCGGAGCGACACCTCCAGGTTGTCCGATAAGCAGCATTATGTCAGGTAACGCTGTCTCCCGGACCCCCGCCCCCGTCCGGCGATCTTGACGCAAACGCCGAACAGCCCCGCCCCACACCATGAAAGCGTCACGATCGCCGGAAGGACGGGAGGATGAGAGGCGCGATTGGGCCTGCGAGGATGGGGGCATGACCGCGTCGTCGACCACCCCGGTGGGCGCCGCCCGGACGATGCGACTGCTCGGGCTCCCCGCCTGGGCCCTGGCCGACAGCGTCCGGGGCGTGGTGCGCCGCGCGGCGGGCGAGGACCCCGAGCGTGTTCGCCAGGACCTTCGCCAGACGGCAGCCCGGCGCACCAGACGCATCCTGGGCGAGGTCAAGGGTGGGGCGCTCAAGGCCGGACAGCTGCTGTCGACGGTCGAGATGCTCTTCCCCCAGGACCCCGAGCAGACCTGGCGGGACACCCTCACCAGCCTCCAGCAGGACGTCCCGGCCCTGCCGTTCGGCGACGTCGAGCCGGTGCTCGGCGAGCAGCTGGGACCGCAGTGGCGCGACCAGCTGCGCGACTTCCACGAGACGGCCGCGGCGGCGGCGTCGCTGGGACAGGTCCATCGGGCGCGCTGGCGCGACGGGCGTGATGTCGCCGTCAAGGTCCAGTACCCCGGTGTCGCCGACGCCCTGGCCGCCGACATCCGGGTGCTGTCGCTGGTCTCCACGACCGTCTCCCGACTGGCCCCGGCGATCGCGCTGCCTCCGCTGGTCTCGCAGATGCGGGTACGCCTGCTCGAGGAGCTGGACTACGTCCACGAGGGGGCGGTGCAGCGCCGTTTCGTGGCCGGGTACCGCGACGACCCCGAGGTCGTGGTGCCCGAGGTCCTGCTCGCCCGGCCGCGCGTCCTGGTCACCGACTGGATGGACGGCACTGGGCTGGCCGCCGTCGCCGCCACTGCCGACCAGGAGACCCGCGACGCCATCGGGCTGCGCTACCAGCGCTTCATGCTCGGCGGCCCGCAACGCACCGGGCTGCTGCACACCGACCCCCATCCGGGCAACTTCCGGCTGCTGCCGGACGGGCGGCTGGGCGTGATGGACTTCGGCTCATCACTGGACCTCCCCGACGGCCTGCCGGTCAGCTTCGGCCGCCTCATCCGAGCCCTGCAGTCCGGCGGACCGACGGACTGCGACGCAGCGCTGCGCGCCGCCGGTCTGGTCGACCCAGCACGCCCCATCGACACCGACAAGCTCATGGACTACCTGGCCCCGTTCAGCGAGCCCGCCCGCCATGACACCTTCCACTACACCCGTGACTGGCTGCGCCAGGAGTTCGGCCGGGTGAACGACCCCCGCAACCCTGACTTCGCGGTCGCGCTGCAGCTCACCATTCCCGCCGACCAGCTGTTCACCCATCGGGTGTGGTTGGGCGTGGTCGGGGTGCTGTGCCAGCTCGAGGCCCGGGTCCCGGTACGTCAGGAGCTGGACCACCTGCTGCCCGGGTTCGCCGAGCAGCGTCACTAGCCGTGGCCAGGTCCCGACCGTCGGCCCGGTCCGAGGGGTCCCTCAGGTTCGCGGTGTTCGACATCGACGGCGTGCTCGCCGACGTCAGCCACCGCCTGCACCACCTGCGGCGCCGCCGCAAGGACTGGCGCTCGTTCTTCGCCGCCGCCGAGGCCGACGCCCTGCTCGCCACCGGTCACACCCGGCTGCTCGCGGCCGCGCAGATCCACGCGATCGTCTACGTCTCCGGTCGGCCGGAGCGGCTGCGTCAGGTGACCCAGCGCTGGCTCGCGGTCCACGACTGCCCGGACGGGGCGCTCCTGCTGCGCTCGGACCGCGACCGGCGTCCGGCCCGGGTGCTCAAGCTCGAGCTCCTCACCAGGGTCGCGCAGCGGGGGGAGGTCGCGCTGGTGGTCGACGACGACGCCGAGGTGTGCCGGGTGCTGCGAGCTGCCGGCTTCCCGGTCGAGCAGGCCACCTGGGCCGAGGAGTCCGCGGCGCTGCGACGGGCGCAGGAGGGCGAGGGGCGCACCTGAGGGCGCGGGTCGCGGCTCCCGGTCAGGCCGCCAGTCGTTCCACCGCGGCCGCGAACACCCAGGGCAGGGCCCGTGCCGCCGGAACCAGTGACCGTCGCACCGGGACCGGCCGGGTGGCCGTCACCAGCGCTGCGGTCAACCAGCGGAACTGTCGTGTCGATTCGGCCCACGCAGGCGGGTACGCCTCCGGCTGACCGCGCACCAGAGCTCCGACCGCCACCCGGGCCGAGGCCAACCCGACCCGGATCCCCTCCCCCGTGACCGCGTCCACGTATCCGGCGGCGTCACCGACCAGCAGGACGCGTCCGCGCCGCACCTGCGTCGCACGCTGGCCCAGCGGGCCCGCGCCACGCAGGTCCCCCACCGGGACGGCGCCGGCCAGCCGCTCACGCAGCAGCGGGGCCGCCGCCAGCACCTGCGCGTAGGACCTGCCCCGCTCGGCCAGGACGGCAACCCCGACGAGGTCGTCGGCGACCGCGGTGACGTAGGCCTCGCCGATCGCTGTCCAGTACACCTCGACCAGGTCGCTCCACGGTGTCGTGCGGTAGTGACGCCGCTGCCCGAACCGGCGCCGCTGCCCAGCCGGCCGGTCCAGGCCGAGCGACCGACGCACCGACGAGTGCAGCCCGTCTGCTGCAACCAACCAGCGGGCCCGGATCCCGGCGGCCTCCACATGGTCCGCCGCCTGCCTCACCTGCGTCACCCGGCCGACCTCGCGTGCAGCGCCGACCTGGTCGGCGCGAGCGTCCAGGGCCCGGTGAAGCGCGAGCCTGCGCACCCCGCGTCCGGGGGGTCCGCGGAACCGGTGCGTGATGCTGCTGCGCTGGTCCAGATACCGGATGCCGTGGAAGTCCCGGCCGACCGGGTCCACGCCCAAGCGGGCAAGCTCGGCCAGGCTCCCCGGCATCAGCCCCTCCCCGCAGGCCTTGTCGATCGTCCCGCGGCGCGGCTCCACAACGGCGACGGTCATCCCGGCAAGCCGTGCGTTGACCGCGGTCGCCAGCCCCACCGGGCCCCCGCCGGCCACCAGCACGTCGACGTCCACGCCAGTCATTCCCGGCCCTCCAGGCGTCTCAACGCGCGGTTCTCCACCCGGATCCGCTCGCGCAGCAGCATGGCGTTCGCCACGGAGAACACCAGTGCGGTCAGCCAGGCGGTGTGCACCAGCGGCAGGGCGGCGATCTCCAGCACCACGGCGACGTAGTTGGGGTGGCGGACCCACCGGTAGGGCCCGGTGGTGATCCGCGGTGCTCCGGGGATGACGATGACCCGGGTGTTCCACTGGTGGCCCAGCGTGGCGATGCACCACCAGCGCAGTGCCTGCGCCAGCAGGACGACCACGAGTGCGGGCCACCCCAGCCATGGCAGGAACGGACGATCCAGCAGCATCACTTCGGCCAGGCACGCCAGCAGGAACCCGGTGTGCAGGACGACCATCACCGGGTAGTGACCCCGACCGTCCTCGACGGCCCCCCGGGCCATCGCCACGGCCGCGTTGCGACGGGCCACCACGAGCTCGGCGATGCGTTCGCCGCCCACCAGCACCAGCAGCAGCGTGTACCAGCCCGCGCTGCTCATCGTCCCGGTCCAGCTACCACTCCAGCAGGACCTGCTCGCTGCAGAACCCCGGCCCCATGGCCATCAGCAGCCCAACCTCGCCAGGACCGGGCGGGTCCGCGAGGGTCTCGGCCAGCACGTGCAGCACCGACGCGCTCGACAGGTTGCCCACCGCGGCCAACGACTCCCAGGTCGCGGCGAAGGCATCGGGGGCGACGTCGAGGGTCTCGGCCAGCGCGCCCAGCACCTTCGGCCCACCGGGATGAGCCAGCCACCGGTGGACGTCAGCAACGGCCAGGCCGTGCCGGGCCAGGAACGCGGACACATCCCCACCCACGTGGGAGCGCACCATCTCCGGCACCCGGGGGGAGAGCAGCACGCGGAAGCCCGACCCGGACACCTGCCACCCCATGACGTCCTCACTGTCCGGGTACAGGCTGGCCGCGGAGTCGACGACCCGGGGCCCGGGTCCGCCGAGCGCTGCCGCTCGGTGCTCCCCCGCCATCACCACGGCCGCGGCGCCGTCGCCGAACAGGCCGCTGGCGATGAGGTTCGCCGTCGAGAGGTCGTCGCGCTGCACCGTCAGCGAGCACAGCTCGACCGACACCAGCACACCCACCCCGTCGGGTCGTCCACGCAGCAGGTCGGACATCCGGGCGATCCCGGCCGCACCGGCCACGCAGCCCAGGCCGAACACCGGCACTCGGCGGACGTCCGAGCGAAGTCCCAGTCGGCCGATCAGCCGGGCGTCGAGCGAGGGCGCGGCCACCCCGGTGACCGACACCGTCATGAGCAGGTCGACGTCCCCAGGCGCCAGCCCGGCCTCGGCAAGTGCCTGCTTGATCGCCTGTTCGGCCATGTCCAGCCCGACGTCGATGAACGTGTCGTTGGCCTCCCCGAACCCGCTGAGCTCCGGGTAGCGCTCCAGCGGCAGCGCCAGGTGACGGCTGCGGACCCCGGTCGCGGCGTGCAACCGAGTGAGCACCGCCTCGCGGTCGGGCTCGAGACCGACGACCGACCGGAAGACAGAGGTGATCTCCGCCTGCTCGTAGCGGTGCGGCGCCAGCACCGGGGAGGCGGAAAGCACGTGGGGCACCTGACCATCCTCGCACCCCGAGCCCGGATAGGCTCGCCGGATGGACGCGGGTGCACCCCAGGTGCCCTCCGGGGACCACCGGCTCGACCCGACGTTCACCCAGCTTCCTCTGACCCGGCTCGCCGACGCGGCCCTCACTCGGGCCGGCGAGCTAGGCGCCGAGCACGCCGACATACGGGTCGAGCGGATACGGTCGCAGCACGTCGCTGTCCGCGACACAGCGCTGTCCGGGATGCACGACGCACAGGACGTCGGCCTGTCGGTACGGGTCGTCCATGACGGGACGTGGGGGTTCGCGGCCCTTCCCGACCTGACTCCGGAGGCGGCCCGTCAGGCCGCAGACCAGGCCGTGGCAGTAGCCCGGGTGTCCCGCCCGTTGCGCACCACACCCGTTCAGCTCGCCCCCGAGCCGGTGTACCCGGGCGTGTCATGGGTGTCGGACTACCAGACCAACCCGTTCGACGTCGACGTCGCAGAGAAGATCGAGCTGCTCACCGAGTACTGCCGGCGGCTGCTGAGCCACCGCTCGGTGCAGCACAGCACCGCCGTGCTCCAGCAGGTGCAGGAGAACACGTTCTACGCCGACCTGTCCGGTACCCGCACGACGCAGCAGCGGGTGCGGGTGCACCCCGAGGTGGAGGCTCTGGGCCTCGACCCCGAGGCCGGGTCGTTCGAGACGATGCGCAGCCTCGCCGCTCCGGCAGGACGGGGCTTCGAGTACGTGACGGGCGCGGACGGCGTCCACGACTGGGAAGCCGAGCTGGCTCAGATCCCCGAGCACCTCGCCGAGCGGCTCGCGGCGCCGGGTCTGGAGGCCGGCACCTACGACCTCGTCGTCGACCCGACCAACCTCTGGTTGACCGTCCACGAGTCCATCGGGCACGCCACCGAGCTGGACCGGGCGCTGGGGTACGAGGCCAACTACGCCGGGACCTCGTTCGCCACACCGGACAAGCGCGGCTGGTTCCGATACGGCAGCCCGCTGCTGACCGTCACCGCGGACCGCACCGCACCGCACGGGCTGGCCACCGTCGGATGGGATCACGAGGGCGTCGCGGCCCAGCGGTGGGACCTGATCACCGACGGCGTCCTCGTCGGGTACCAGCTCGACAGGTGGTCCGCCACCCACCTCGAAGGCGAGCCGCGCTCGAACGGCTGCGCGTTCGCCGAGTCCCCCAGCCGGTTCGCCATCCAGCGGATGGCCAACGTGTCGGTGCAGCCGGCTGCCGGCGGACCCACTACCGAGGAGATCATCGGTGACGTGGCTGACGGCCTCTACGCCGTGGGCGACAAGTCCTGGTCCATCGACATGCAGCGCTACAACTTCCAGTTCACCGCCCAGCGCTTCTACCGCATCATCGACGGGCGCCTGGCCGGTCAGGTCAAGGACGTCGCGTACCAGGGACGCACGCCGCAGTTCTGGGGGGCGCTGGCCGCCCTCGGAGGTCCGGCGACCTGGTGGCTCGGCGGGACGTTCGTGTGCGGGAAGGCCCAGCCGGGGCAGGGCGCACCGGTCAGCCACGGGTGTCCGGTCGCGCTGTTCCGTGGCGTGACGATTCTCGACACGGCGAAGGAGGGCCGGCGGTGAGCCTGCTGCGCCCGGACCAGATGGTCGAGCACGCGCTGCTGGCCTCACGCGCCGACGGGTGCGTGGTGCTCGTCGAGGAGTCCACCCACGCCAACCTGCGCTGGGCGTCCAACACCCTGACCACCAACGGACAGGCCCGCCAGCGCTGGATGACGGTGGTCGCCCTGAACGGTGAGGGACCCGACACCTGCGCCGGTGCGGTGTCACGCTGCGTCGGCGACACCGCCGACATCGACACTCTGGTCAGCATGGCCGAGCTGGTGGCGTCCCGGACCCCACCGGAGGAGAGTGCGCGACCGCTCGTGGCCGGAGAGGCCGCCGACGACTTCGCCGACCCCCCGGCGCAGGCAGGCATCGACGTCTTCGCCGGGCTGGCCGGCAGCCTCGGCGACGTGCTGGGCACCGCCGCGGGAAGCGACCTGCTGCTGTACGGGTACGCCGAGTACGTGGTCGCCACGACCTACCTCGGCACCTCCGCGGGGGTGCGTCACCGACACGTGCAGCCCGCCGGGCACCTCACCATGACAGCGAAGTCCGCCGACCTGCAGTCCTCCACCTGGGTCGGTCAGGCCACCCGGGACTTCTCCGACGTGGACGTGCACGTGATGGACCGCGGCCTTCGCCGCCGCATCGAGTGGTGCCGTCGTAGCGTGGACCTGGCCCCCGGCCGTCACCCGACGGTTCTGCCCCCCACCGCGGTGGCCGACCTGGCGGTGTCGGCGTACTGGGAGATGGCCGCCCTGACCGCCCACGAGGGACGCACGGTGTATGCGCAGCCGGGCCGGGGCACGCGTGTCGGGCAGCGCATGGTCGACCCTCGGGTCACGCTGCGCTCCGACCCGTCCTACCCCGGACTGGGCTGTGCTCCCGTGGTGATGGCTGCCGCATCGGGTCCCACCAGCAGCGTCTTCGACAACGGCATCCCGGTGGAGCCCACGCGATGGGTCGACCACGGCACGCTGACCTCGCTGGTCCAGACCCGGCACTCCGCGGACCTGACCTCGCTGCCGCTGACGCCGGCCGTGGACAACCTCGTGCTCGAGGTGGACGGCGGGGCTGGGGACGTCGACGACCTCGTGGCCCGCCTCGACTCCGGGGTGCTGCTGACCTCGCTGTGGTACATCCGCGAGGTCGACCCCCGCACCCTGCTGCTCACCGGGCTCACCCGCGACGGGGTCTTCGTGGTCGACGGTGGCGAGGTGGTGGGCGCTGCGACGAACTTCCGTTTCAACGAGAGCCCGATCGACATCCTCCGGCGGATCCGTGACGCCGGGTCGACCGTCCCCTCGTTCAGCCGCGAGTGGGGCGAGTGGTTCCCGCGGACCGCTACCCCACCGCTGACCGTCGAGGGGTTCCACTTCTCCACAGTCAGCGACGCCCACTAGCTTCGTCCCCGGGGCCGGTCCGGAGGCCCGCGCCCGGGCCTCCGGGCTCGTGTCCGGGCCCGCGTCCTCGACGTCGGGGGTCACCCCGGTCCGGCCATGATCAGGGCGCCCTGGTGGTCGCTGAGGCTTGATCAGCGCGCCTTCGGTGTCGTGGTTGTGATGATCAGCGCGCCTTTGGTGTCGGCCCAGCGACACCTACGGCGCCCTGACGCGCCGAACAACGACACCTACGGCGCCTTGATCAAGCTCCAGCCCCCTGATCACAACCGGTGCGAGATCAGCTTCGTCCCCGGGGCCGGTCCGGAGGCCCGCGCCCGGGCCTCCGGGCTCGTGTCCGGGCCCGCGTCCTCGACGTCGGGGGTCACCCCGGTCCGGCCATGATCAGGGCGCCCTGGTGGTCGCTGAGGCTTGATCAGCGCGCCTTCGGTGTCGTGGTTGTGATGATCAGCGCGCCTTTGGTGTCGGCCCAGCGACACCTACGGCGCCCTGACGCGCCGAACAACGACACCTACGGCGCCTTGACCAAGCTCCAGCCCCCTGATCACAACCGGTGCGAGATCACCAAGGTGTGGTGGCTCGCGGCGCGGCACGCCTGGGCCGTGACCGGTCAGCGCGCCTGCGCGAACTCCTGCGGCTGCGGACAGCTGCACACCAGATGCCGGTCCCCGTAGGCCCCGTCGATACGTCGCACCGGCGGCCAGTACTTGTCGGGCACCTGGGCCGGGCCGCCTGGGTACACCGCCACCTGCCGTGAGTACGGGTGCGTCCAGTCACCCAGCGCGCTGGCTGCCGTGTGCGGGGCGTTGCGCAGCGGGTTGTCCTCGACCGGCCACTCCCCCGCGGCCACCAGGTCGATCTCGGCGCGGATGGCGATCATGGCGTCACAGAACCGGTCCAGCTCACCGAGGTCCTCGGACTCGGTGGGCTCGACCATGAGCGTCCCGGCCACCGGGAACGACATCGTGGGGGCGTGGAAGCCGTAGTCGATGAGCCGCTTGGCCACGTCGTCGACACTGACGCCGGTCTGCTTGGTCAGCGGCCGTAGGTCGATGATGCACTCGTGCGCGACCAGGCCCTCGGCTCCGGTGTAGAGGATCGGGTAGTGCGGGGCCAGCCGCCGGGCGACGTAGTTGGCGGCCAGGACGGCTACCTGCGTGGCCCGACGTAGCCCGCCGGGGCCCATGAGCCTGATGTAGGCCCAGGAGATCGGCAGGACCCCCGCTGAGCCGAACGGAGCCGCGGACACCGGGCCGATGCCCGTGGACGGGCCGGCCTCGGGCAGCAGGGGATGGTTGGGCAGGAACGGGGCCAGGTGCTCACGGACCCCGATCGGGCCGACGCCGGGCCCCCCTCCCCCGTGCGGGATGCAGAAGGTCTTGTGCAGGTTCAGGTGGGACACGTCGGCCCCGAAGTCCCCCGGACGGGCCACGCCCACCAGGGCGTTCAGGTTCGCCCCGTCGACGTACACCTGACCGCCGGCCTCGTGCACGAGCCGGCACAGCTCGGTGATGCCCTCCTCGTAGACGCCGTGCGTGGAGGGATAGGTCACCATGATCGCGGCGAGCCGGTCTCTGTGCTCGTCCAGCAGCCGCCGCAGATCCGCCAGGTCCACGGTTCCGTCCTGCGCAGATGCCACCACCACCACACGCATCCCCGCCATCACGGCCGAAGCGGCGTTCGTGCCGTGGGCGCTCTGCGGGATGAGGCAGACGTCGCGCTGCTGCTCCCCCCGGGACAGGTGGTAGGCGCGGATGGTCAGCAGGCCGGCGAACTCCCCCTGGGAGCCGGCGTTGGGCTGCAGCGACACCGCCGCGTAGCCGGTGATCTCGGCCAGCCACCGTTGGAGGTCCTCGACCATGGCCAGCGAGCCGGCGGCCAGCTCGACCGGCGCGAAGGGATGCAGCCCGGCGAACTCCGGCCAGGTGACCGGCTCCATCTCGACCGCTGCGTTGAGCTTCATCGTGCACGACCCGAGCGGGATCATGCCCCGGTCCAGCGCGTAGTCACGGTCGGCCAGCATGCGCATGTAGCGCAGCAGTGCCGTCTCCGACCGGTGTGCACTGAACACCGGGTGGGTGAGGAACGCAGACGTCCGGCGCAGGCCGGCCGGGACAGCCACCCCAGCGGCCTGCTCGTCGGTGGAGGTGTCGCCTGCCGACGAGTCGTCCGCCACGTCGGTCACCCCGAATGCGGCCAGCACCCGGTCCACGTGCCAGGTCCGGGTCGTCTCGTCGCAGGCGACTCGGACGTGGTCGGCGTCGACCAGCCCGAGCAGGATGCCGTCCTTCCGGGCCCGGGCCGCGACACTCTGCGCCTGACCGGGCACGCGCAAGAGAACCGTGTCGAAGAAGGCGTCGTGGACGACCTCGACACCAGCACAGCGCAGCCTGTCCGCGAGTCGGCGCGCGTGCCGGTGGGCGGACAACGCGATGGCCGACAGGCCTTCGGGGCCGTGCCACACCGCGAACATCGAGGCGACAACCGCGAGCAGCACCTGCGCAGTGCAGATGTTGCTCGTCGCCCGGTCCCGACGAATGTGCTGCTCCCGGGTCTGCAGGGCCAGTCGGTAGGCGGGTTGGCCGTCCGCGTCGACCGACACCCCGACGAGTCGACCCGGCAACGATCGCTCGAGGCCGGCCCGCACGGCCATGTACGCAGCGTGCGGTCCCCCGTATCCCAGGGGGACACCGAAGCGCTGGCTGCTTCCCACCGCGACATCCGCGCCTATCTCTCCGGGCGGTCGCAGCACGGTCAGGGCCAGCAGGTCTGCCGCCACGGTCACCAGTGCGCCCCGCTGGTGCGAGGCCGAGACGGTTGCGGTGTGGTCGCGGACTGCGCCGGACGCACCGGGGTACTGCAGGACGACACCGAAGAAGTCCTCGTCGGGCGGGTCACCGGTCGGGTCGAACGGAACCAGCGTGATCCCCAGCGGCTCGGCGCGAACCTGCAGGACGGCCCGGCTCTGCGGCAGCAGGTCGATGTCGACCAGCAGCCGACTGCTCACGCCCGCCGCACCCCGGGCCGAGCGGAGCATGAGCGTCATGGCCTCGGCCACCGCGGTCGCCTCGTCCAGCAGGCTGGCGTTGGCGATCGGCAGAGCGGTCAGGTCCTGGACCATGGTCTGGAAGTTGAGCAGCGCTTCGAGGCGTCCTTGGGAGATCTCCGGCTGGTAGGGCGTGTAGGCGGTGTACCAGCCGGGGCTCTCCAACAGCCGGCGCACCACGACCGGCGGGGTGATCGTGTCGTGGTACCCCAGGCCGATCATGGACACCCGCCGCTCGTTGCGGTCAGCCAGCGCCCGCAGTTCCTCCAGGACGGCCCGCTCGTCGACGGAGGGCGGCAGGTCCAGCTCGCCCTGGAGCCGGATCGACCCCGGGACGGCGGCGTCGGTGAGGGCATCGAGGCTCGGGTAGCCGATGACCTCGAGCATCGCGGCGACCTGCTCCGGCCGGGGTCCGATGTGGCGGCTGGAGAAGTCTGCTCGGACGTGGGCGGGAGGCTCGGTCATCGCTGCACCTGACGGTCGGGCGGCCACGGACGCGGTTGCACCGGGCCCCGACTGTCGCCGCTGTCGGATCGGCTCCAGCGAGGTCTCGAACGATCGGTCCGGGTGCCTGAGAGGTTCCGGGGGTGTTGCCCCTTCGGCGGCCTGCGGATGGTCCGCAGGCTCTCTCCCGATCGTCTGTAGGCGACCTCGACTAAAGGCTACCTGGCGTCGGCCACCCGGCGCTGCCGACGGGCCGCGAGCTCGTCCCCGCCTGCGCCGCCGGCCGACTCGGGCGCCTCGCAGGGCAGCTGGACCAGGTCGGCTTCGACCTCGCGCCACACCCGTCCGACCGCGATCCCGAAGACCCCCTGACCGCCCTGGACGAGGTCCACCACCTCTTCCGGCGAGGTGCACTCGTACACGCTGGCCCCGTCGCTCATCAGGGTGATGCCGGCCAGGTCCGCCACGCCGCGCTCACGCAGGTGGGTGACGGCCACGCGGATCTGCTGCAGGGACACCCCGGTGTCCAGCAGCCGCTTCACGATCTTGAGGACCAGCACGTCACGGAAGGAGTACAGCCGCTGGCTGCCCGAACCTGCCGCCGGGCGGATCGACGGCTCCACCAGACCGGTGCGTGCCCAGTAGTCCAGCTGCCGGTAGGTGATGCCGGCCGCGCCGCACGCGACCGGGCCGCGGTACCCCACATCCTCCGGCAGCGGGGTGACTGGGCCCTCGAACAGCAGTCCTTGAGCCGTCGCCGCGGACCGCGCGACCAGATCACGAGCCTCGTCGGTCTCCGCCATCGCCCGCTCCTCTGCCAGTCACATCGGTGGAACTACATCCACGTTGTCCGACCGTAGGGACTGGCTGCTGGCGGGTCAACGCAACACGCCCAGACCTCAACCTGACGTCGAGGGTCAGGCGTCGGGGTTCTCTGCCTCGAAGTCCTCCGGGGAGACCTGGTCGAGGAACTCCCGGAACTTCTCCACCTCGTCCTCGTCCTCGCTTGGGATGCTCAGCCCGGCCTCGTCGAGCACCGCCTCGGCTCCCAGTACCCGGGCCCCGGTGCGCAGGGCCAGAGCGATCGCGTCGGAGGGGCGGGCACTCACCTGAGTGCCGGAGGCGAAGACCAGGACGGCGTAGAACACCCCGTCGGACAGGTCGGTGATGTGCACCTCGCTCAGCGAGGCACCCAAGGCACGGATGACGTCGACCATGAGGTCGTGGGTGAGCGGACGCGGCGGCGTCACCCCCTGCTGGGCGAAGGCGATGGCCGAGGCCTCCGGCGCACCGATCCAGATGGGCAGGTAACGCTGCCCGTCGGCCTCGCGAAGCAGGACGATGGGCTGGTTCGACGGCATCTCGACGCGAACGCCGATCACGTCCAGAGGGAGCACCCGTTCACCTTAGCGCCGCAGTACGCGCTGCACGCCGGCTCGTACGAGGGCGGTGTGAAGCCGCAGCGACAGCGCCGCGATCTCCCGCGCGGCCTCCTCGGCCCGGCTCGGGCCGTCGCCGGTCCTCATGCGCATCATCGGCCCTACGGCCTGCTCGACGAGGTCGATCTCCCGGTCGGCCGCCGTCCGGAACGGCCTCAGGTGACGGGGCTCGAGGCCGAAGGTGGCCAGCTCGGCGCAGATGCGCGCGACGGCGAGCGCGTCGGCATCGAAGTGCCCCGATGGGCTCGCCTGGACCAGACCGTGACCCTCGAGCGCGACCAGCAGCTTCTCGTCCGCACCCGAAGCCTCCAGCAGCTCGGGGCGGGTCAGCGTGACTCGCGGGCCGTCGGTGGACAGCACCTGCCCGTCGGGACCGTCCACGTGCCCGACCTCGCGCGGGACCCCGGGTGCGCGCAGCGGAAGCGGCGGTTCGAGCCCCCGGTCGATGGCGTCGAGGTGCTGCCTGATCACCTTCAGCGGCAGGTAGTGGTCGCGTTGCGCTTCGAGCACGTAGCGCAGCCGCTCGACGTCCTGGGGGGTGAAGCGGCGGTAGCCCGAGGGTGCCCGCTGCGGCTCGACCAAGCCCTCGGCCTCCAGGAACCTGATCTTGGAGATCGTGACGTCCGGGAAGTCCTCCCGGAGGCTGGCGAGCACGCCTCCGATCGACATCGTCGGCTGCCGGTCCGAGGGCGCCGGCGCAGTGGCTGTCATGCCCCGCCCGGAACGTGCTGGAGGTCCGGGGTGGCCACGTAGTAGACCAGGCGGTACTTGCCGACCTGGACCTCATCGCCGTTGGACAGCGCCAACTCGTCGACGCGATCACGGTTGACGTAGGTGCCGTTGAGGCTTCCCACATCGCGCACCAGGTATCCGCTCTCGCCGCGTCGGAACTCCGCGTGCCTGCGCGAGACAGTGACGTCGTCGAGGAACACGTCGGAGTCGGGATGACGTCCCGCGGTGATCATCTCCGCGTCCAGGAGGTATCGGGACCCCGCGTTGGGTCCCCTCAGAACCACGAGCATCGCCGACCCGCGCGGCAGTGCGTCCACCGCCGCCCGGGCATCGTCGTCCAGCGCGGCGTGGCTGACCTCCGCGTCCTCCAGCGACGGGCCGGCCTCGACGTGCGGCGAGGGCAGTGCGAAGGTCGTCGTGCTGTCCACCACCTCGGCCGCCGACCGATGGATCCGAGCACCGCAGAACGGGCAGAACCGGGCTCCGTCCGCGAGGTCAGCAGGGATGTCGCGGCCGCACTGCGGGCAGGTGGTCACATGTCCTCCTCTGGGCCGCAGCCTGCCACGCCGCGATCGTCTCGACGCGCAGTTGAGGGTGAGACTCTCAACCTAGGAGGGCCGGATGGCGGCGGTCAAGACGACTCCGGACGCGGGTACGTCGTGGCGCGGTCCGTCATGCCGTGTGAGCCTGATAGGCCTCGGCGTCGAGCAGGCGGTCGAGGCCGGCGACCTCGCTGACCTCGATCTCTATCATCCATCCGGCGCCGTACGGGTCGCTGTTCACCAACTCGGGCCTGGCCTCCAGCTCGTCGTTGCGGGCCACGACCCGACCCCCCACAGGCGCGTACAGGTCACTGACGCTCTTGGTCGACTCCACCTCGCCGAAGGTCGCCTGCGCCGCGAGCTCGGTGCCGACCTCTGGGAGGGAGACGTAGACCACGTCACCGAGCTGCTCCTGGGCGAAGTCGGTGATGCCGACGCGCACGATCCTCGCCGAGCCTTCCGGGGCGTGCACCCACTCATGCTCTGCGGTGTAGCGACGGTCCTCGGGCACCATGACGGGCTCCTTCAGCCGGTTGTCTCGGACTGGTCGGGGTCGGCCGGGCGAGCGTAGGCGGGCTCGGTCGCCTCGTGCAACGCATCGACGACCACCTCGGGGGACTCGCGGACGGCGATGACCGCCCCGGCCCCCTTCAGCGAGGCGACGGCCCCGCCGGGGATGCCGAGCGCCGTCGCCAGGGTGGACGGGTCGCCGATGGCGGCGACGGTGTACGGCGGCGACAGGGCGACCCCACCGACAGCCACCCCGTCGTTCGGCACGTCGACGAACGCGGTGCTGGCCACGACCCGCACCGCCCGGTCGGGGCTGCCGGAGACCTGGATGGCCTCCGCGCCGGCGTCGCGGAGCTCTTGGATGCTGCCCAGCATCGCGGCCGCGTCGACGACTCCCTCCGGGTCACCGATGGTGAGCAGGACGCCGGGGCCCTGCGCCGGGACGGACCCGGCGAGGATTCCCAGCGTGTCGAGCCGTTCCTGTGCCTCGGCCAGGGCAGCCTCGCTGTCCCCGGCACCGGCGACGAGGTCGGTTCGCGCCTGCTCGAGCCGGTCGATCTCCTGCTCGAGCTGGCTGCTGCGCGCGCCCAGCCCGTCCAGGACCTGGATCAGGTCGGCCCGGCTGGCGCGGTCGAGCACCTCGTCCGGTGACGCGATCTGGACCGCGGCCACGAACCCCAGCGAGGCGAGCAGCACCGTGGTGATCACCGTGCCGCGTCCCGAGCGCAGCGCCAGGGCCCGGCGCAACTGCTGTCGCGCCTGCGTCGTGGTCGGTGGTGGGATGCTCACCCTCATGCCCCCAGCAGCAGCCGCCGGACGGCGGCGGCGTTGGTGAAGATGCGGATGCCCAGCACCACGATCACGGCAGTGGACAGCTGTGCGCCCACTCCGAGCTGGTTGCCGACGAAGACGATGAGCGTTGCCAGCAGCACGTTCGAGATGAAGGAGACCACGAACACCCGGTCGTCGAACACCCCTTCAAGGGTTGCCCGACCCGCGCCGATCAGGGCGTCGAGCGCTGCCACGACGGCGATCGGCAGGTAGGACTCGAGCGCCGGCGGCACCGAGACGTCGAGCACGACGCCCAGGACGATCCCGATGATCAGGCCCAGGACAGGGATCACTGCGCGTCCTCCCGCTCGTCCGCCGGTACGGGTCGGGCGTAGCGCAGCGCGCCCACCGGCTGAGCCGGGAGCACGCTGCGCGAGGACACGCTGTCGATGGTGAAGCGGATACCGGAGGAGAGGTTCACCGCCTGCAGCCATCGCCCGCCCGAGGAGCGCAGGAAGTCCGTCGGGAGCGTGCGCGGGTCTCCGATCGCCAGCACCTCGTACGGCGATACCACCGGGGTGTAGTTGACCAGGATGACCTCCTGCACCGACCGGATGGCCGTGAGGGCCCCGATCCGCTGCCCGTTGATGGCGACGGACTCCGCCCCGGACGCCCACAGGCCGTTGACCACCTGCTGGAGGTCGATGTCCAGGACGCGCGACAGCGACTCCTCCGCCCCGCTGACCTCGGTCTCACCGTCGCTGACGACGACCTTCGCTCCGGGGCCCTGGACCGGCTCCGTGCCTGCCGTCACCCCCAGGGTCCCGATCTGGGTGGCCAGCTCGCTTCCCACCGTCTCCGCCCCCAGGGCGGCGTCGCGAAGCCGGGTCACCTCGGCGTCGAGTTCCACGACGCGCTCCTCCAGGGCCGAGGCCTCCTCGCGGGCCTGCTGGGCCAGCGCCACGAGGCTGCTGCGCTCGGAGCTGACGGAGGCGGCGCGCTCGCGCCCGGACACGACGAGGACCGCGATGAGAAGACCGGCGAGCGCCAGGGCGACGAGGGTGAGCAGCATCGGGCCTGCTCCCCTCCGACGCCTCGAGGAGTGCGCCTGACGCCTCCAGCCCTGCTCGGCGTAGGAGGGATTGAGTGCGTCCTCGGAGATGCGCTCCAGCAGCGCTGCCGACGCGTCACCCCTGCGCGGAGGGGTCGACGTGGCAGGCATCGCATCATGGTCGCATCCCTGGGGCGCTGCTCAGCGCGAGGCGCGCTCGACGACGTCGGTCCAGGAGCGCAGCAGCCGCTCGGAGTCGGTCTCCTCGGTGCCCTCCGCCCACAGCCGAACCAGAGCCTCAGCAGGGTCGGGAAGCATCAGGCACCACGACCCGTCCGGCTCGATGACCTTGATCCCCTCGGTGGTGTCCACCGTTGCTCCGGCATGCTGGCGAGCCACTGCTGCCGCCTCGCGCATCACCGTCCCCTTGGCCGCCCAAGGAGTGCGCACGTCGGCCCGGACCACGGTGCTGCGCGGCATCCGGTCGTCGATCTCACCCAGGGTCAGACGGGTACCGGCGACCAGCCCGACCAGTCGGGCGAAGGCGGCGAGCCCGTCCGGGGTCGGGGCGACGGACGGGATGACGAAGCCGCCGGCCCCGTCCCCGGCCAGCAGCAGGTCGGGCTGGGACACCGAGGCCCTGGCGAACGCGTCGGACCCCACTCCGGTCCAGTGGATCCGGGTGCCGTGGTAGGCCGCCACCTGCTGCGCGACCCGCGTAGCCGAGACGGGGAGGGCGACCGCCCCCCCTCTCGCCTCGGCGGACACCAGGTCCACCATGATCAGCAGTGCCCGGTCGTCGTCGACTCGGTGGCCGCGGTCGTCGACGAGCCGGATGCGCTCCCCCACCCGGTCCAGGCGCACACCGAAGGCGGCCTGGGTGGACCGCACGAGCTCAGCCAGCCGGTCCAGTGCCGCACTGACCTCCTCAGCGGTGTCGACCGGCCGCTCCGCGTCCAGCTGATCGTTGACCAGCAGCGCGTCCACGCTGAACGCGCCGAGCAGGCTCGGCAGGACGAGCCCGGCAGCGCCGTTGCCTGCGTCCACCACGACCCGGACCCCGGAGGTGCGCTCGTTGCCCAGGTCCAGCGCACGGACCACGTGGTTGACGTAGGTGCTGACCGCATGCGGAGCGAAGGACAGCTCACCGATCTCCCCGGGGAAGGCGCGGCGGTACTCCTCACGCACGTGGACCCGGTCCACGGCTCGACGGTCGGCCTCATCGATGTCGAAGCCTTGGCCGTCCAGCAGCAGGATGTCCACGCTCTCCGGCTCCCCCGGTGTCGTCCGCACGACCACTCCTGCCTTTGCCACGGCCGCGGTGTGGTAGCGAGCCACCGGCAGGGGGGTGAGCTGGAGGTCTTGCACGTCCATGGCGGCCGTGGTCAGCGCAGCGATGACCGCACGCTTGAGAGACCGAGCGCCGCGCGACTGGTCCCGGGCGGTGACGACCAGCGACCCCTTTTCCAAGGTGGAAGCGAAGGCCGTCGCCAGCCTCACGACCAGCTCGGTCGTGACCTCGACGTTGAGGATCCCGCTGACACCCGAGACCCCGAATACCGACCGGCGACCGCGCGACTCCCAGATCACGCTCTGCCGCAGGACGGCTCCCGCCTCGATCGTCTTGGCTGGGAACACTCGTACTCCCGGGCCGAGGACGGCCTCCTCCTCGATGACACAGTCGTTGCCGACCACCACACCCTCGTCGAGACGGACCGCGCGCTGCAGCTCGACCCCACGGCCGACGACTGCCCCGTGCATGGCTGACTGGCCACCGATGTAGACGTTGTCGTGGACGACGCAGCGCTGCAGCACCGCGCCACGTCGGACCACCACGTTGTCACCGATGACGGTGGGACCGCGGATCACCGCGCCGGGCTCGATCTTGACGTTGCTGCCCAGCAGCACGGGCCCGGCGATCGTGGCATCCGGTGACAGGTCGACTCCGTCCGACATCCACAGCCCCGAGCTCACCTCGACACCCGGCACCTCCAGCGCCACCCTGCCCTCGAGCGCGTCCACGTGCACGGACCGGTAGCGGTCCAGCGTCCCGACGTCCTCCCAGTAGCAGTCGGTGACGAACCCGACCACTGGCTCTGCGGACCGGACGAGTTCCGGCAGCACGTCCGCGGACCAGTCGAGCTGGGTTCGGGGTGCCAGCCTTCGCAAGACCTCCGGCTCCATCACGTAGATGCCCGTGTTCACCAGGTCGGAGACGACCTGACCCCAGCCTGGCTTCTCGACCAGCCGGACGATCCGACCGACCTCGTCGAGGACCACCCCACCGAACTCGACGGGGTTGGCCGCCTGAGCCAGGCAGACGGTCACGATGGCACCGGCGCGGCGATGGTGCTCGACGAGTGCGCTCAGGTCGATGTCGGTGATGGCGTCGCCCGACAGCACCAGGAACGACCCGTGGCCGAGCTCGGCCTCAGCGTTCTTGACGCTGCCGGCCGTCCCGAGGGGGACGTCCTCCGAGGCGTACCGCAAGGTGATCCCCAGCTCGGACCCGTCCCCCATGTAGGAGCGCACCAGGGAGGCGAGGAACTGCACCGTCATGACCGCGTCGGTCACGCCGTGCCGGCGCAGCAGTCGCAGCGTGTGCTCGACCATCGGGCGGTTCAGCACCGGCAGCAGCGGCTTGGGCAGGCTGGTGGTCAGCGGTCGCAGTCGGGTGCCTTCACCCCCGGCCATGATGACCGCGGGGATCATGGCGGCCCGGCGCCGGCAACTCGGGCCCGCTCTCGGCCGATGAGCCGGCGCGCCTCCTCCAGGTACAGCGCCGCTGCGACCCAGTACAGGCCGGCGCCCCAGATCGCGAACGCCCAGCCGAACACCAGTGCGAGCGTGCCGAAGGATCCGTCGAGCTGGCCGAGCAGCAGCAGCGGAAGCGCGTAGAGCAGGTTGAAGGTCGCAGCCTTGCCCAGGAAGTGCACCGGCAGCGGGCCCAGCCCGAACCACCGCAGCACCGGGATCATCAGTGCGAGGACGACGTCCCGCAGCACGATGAGCAGGGCGAACCACCACGGGATGATGTCGCGGACCACGAAGGCCACCACGGTGGCCACGATGTACAGGCGGTCGGCGACCGGGTCCAGCAGCTGGCCGACCCGGCTGATCTGGTTCCACCGACGGGCCAGGTACCCGTCGAGCCAGTCGGTGAAGGCCGAGGCGGCGAGAATGGCCAACGCGAGCAGGTCCGCCCACGGCTGCCGAGGCACCAGAAGGAGCCACAGGAACACCGGCACCAGCGCCAGCCGGGCGAACGAGAGCAGGTTCGGCACGGTGAGCACTCGGTCGGTGGTGACCTCGTAGCGCTCCAGGTCGAACTCGCGGCGGGAGGGCCCCTGCTCGGCGGTCACACCCGGCACGGTATCCCCTCCTCGCGCGGTGCGGGTTGACCCCGGCGCACCGGGTTGGCAACTGTTGCTCCCATGCCGACAGCGATGGTCCGCCGCTCCTCCGGTGCTTCGCATGGGTGACGTCGGGTTTGCACGGTGCCGGCACCATGCAAACCCAACGCCGACCTGCCAAACGTGATCAGTGGGGGACGAGGCGAGGGCGACGGGACGGGGGGCGCCCTTGACCGGCGGTACCTGCGCCCCGACGGCCGCCCGCTGCGGCTGAGCCTCGGGCTGCGCCCGCTGGACCTCGAGGAGTGGCTCGAGGTCGACGAGTCCTACCGTGCCGAGGTCGCCGAGAAGGCGCGGCTGCTCGCCGAGCGGCATGACGAGGTCGTCGCAGTGATGGCCGCGGGTGACCAGGCCGCCAGGGAGGCGGCGCTCCTGGTCCAGGAGTGGGTCCGCATCCATCATCCAGCGCTGGCGTCGCCGCCGAGTCAGCGTGCGCACCCGCTGGAGGTGGCGGCGCGCCTGGTCCAGGAGGACCTGTGCGTGCTGACCGCGGGTCCGCAGGGCTACGTGCTGACCGCCGCGGTCGTGTGCTTCCCGTCCCGGTGGCACCTGCGGGACAAGATGGGCGCGACGGTGGCCGGCATCCACGGGCCGGTCCCGGGCTACGAGCAGATCGGGCCCGTAGTCGATCTCACGCTGGCACGCCTGCAGGAAGGGCGGCCGCTGTGGCGGGCGAACTGGACGATCGTCGACGACCCCGCACTCTTCCTCCCCACCGGCCACCACGATTACGGCGCTGCGGTCGACATAGCCGACCTTGTCTTCCGTGTGGAGCGACAGACACTGCGCAGGCTCCCGGGCACCGGGGCCGTCCTGTTCACCATCCGCACCTACCGTGCGCCCCTTCATCGGGTGGCAGCCTCACCGGAGTCGGCCAGGCGTCTGGCCGACAGCCTGCAGACGGCATCACCGGAACTGGTCCGGTACAAGGGATGGTCGGACCTGATGCCGCCCCTGCTGGGCTGGCTGGGGCGGCGGACTCGACACGCGGGGTCTGCGGCCTCGTAGGGTGATCGCACTTGTCGGGTTAGGTTCGGCAGAGGACGGGAAGGGGTCGCGATGAGCACGGCAACCGAGCCGAGCCGCTACGTCTCGCTGAGCCTGGCCACACCGGTCTGGGACCGCTTCTACAGCGTGGCACCACTGGTGCTCGTCGGGACGATCGAGAGCGACGGCTCCCCCGACATCGCACCGAAGCATCTGGCGATGCCGATGAGCTGGGGGGCGCTGTTCGGGTTCGTGTGCAGTCCCGGTCACGCGACCTATCGCAACGCGGTGGCGACGGAGGAGTTCACCGTGGGGTACCCCTCGCCCGAGCTGGTCCTGCAGACCAGCCTGGCCGCCGGACCACGCGACGCCGACGGGGACAAGCCGACTCTGGAGCTCATGAGCCTGTCCCCCGCCCATGTCGTCAGTGGGGTGCTAGTCGACGGCTGCCGGGTTCATCTGGAGTGCCGCCTGGAACGTGTGGTGGACGACCTGGAGGAGAACTCACTGCTCATCGGCCGCATCGTGGCGGCCCACGCTTCGCAGCGCGCGCTGCGCTCGACCGAGGCCGATGACCACGACCTGCTCGACCGGGTCCCACTGCTCGCCTATGTGCACCCTGGACGAGTGGCCTCGGTGCACCAGACCAAGCCCTTCCCCTACCACCGCGGGTATCACCGGTAGAGGCGGCGCAGCAGGCTCAGCGGCGGCGGACCACCCCGACCAGCCCGGTGCCCTCACCCTCGCTGGCGTTCGCGACCGCGAAGTCCGTCGGTGTCGGCGGGGGCGGCGGCGGCCGCCGCTTGCCCAGCTGGTTGACTCGGTAAGCCATCTCGTGCGTGAGACGAGGTGCGGCTGCCTCCAGCAGGCCCCAGGCCCGGTTCGCGACCGGCACGGCGACCCGCGCCAACGGGGACAGACCGAAGCCCGGGCCGGCGATGCGAAGCACCTCCACCTCGAAGTCCCTCAGCTCGGCCTGCAGCAGCTCGGCCAGCCCAGCCGCGTCCAACGGTGCGACATGCGGCGGGTAGCCCGACCAGCCGCCCCAGTAGCGGCTCTCGTCCGGCGTGGACAGCACCAGGACACCGCCAGGCGCGACGAGGTCGGCCAGCGCCCGGAGGAATTCCGGCTGGCGCGCCCGGGCAATGTGCTCGACCACCTCCATGGCCAGTACCACCGGTACCGGGTCGAGATCCGTCGAGGATGCATGCACGGCCACGTCCGGGAAGGCCCGCCCGGCGAGATCGCGGTGCCCAGCGTCCTGGTCCACGATGACCAGTGGTCGCCCAAGCGCGGCGGCTGCCCACACCGAGAACCCCCCGGCTCCCGCCCCGACGTCGACCACCGGCCCGGCGCCCGGAACGTCTCGGGCGAGGTCCACGGCCACCGCGTAGTTCACCGCGTGGCGAAGGACGAGTCCGTGGTCCCACTGATGCCCAGCGTCCCCACCGTCGAAGTTGCGGTGTGTCTTCTCCCGCACCTCGTGCAGCCGAGCCTGAGCAGCGACCAGGACGGGCCACGAGTCCTCCAGGACGGCCACGGGACTAGCAGCCAGGCGGTCGGTCACGCGGGAGCCTCCAGTGAATGCCATGACGGATCAGAGTCCAACGACGGGTGAACAGTAGACACCCTGAAGGCAACACCGGGCTGCCGCGTGCCTGCCGGCAGTGGCGTCCGCGGCCATGGATGTCGCACGGGCGAGCGCGGAGTCCAGGCTCATCGTCATCCTCAACCGGGACCTGTGGCGAGTGGAGAAGCGGCTGCCGCAGATCAGGGAGACGGTCAGAGCCACTGCCCACGAGCGCGCCGTCGGCGGGAAGGTGGTCGATCGCGCGGAGATCGAGCAGGCGTGACGCGCGGCACGTTCGACGTGACCTGCGTAACACCCGCGTCCGTTCGTCGCGGTGGATCGATCTCCTAGCGAGTCAGTTGCCCCGGATCTCGGGGGCGCTGTAGCGGATCAGCCTGCGTTCCTGCTTATCTTGCGCCATCAACCTGACGACTCGACGCGGAGGATCCACCACGCCCATGAAGATCGTTGTTCTCGTCAAGTACGTTCCCGAGCCCACAGCCACGTGGACCTACGCCGATGACCTCACCCTTGACCGAGCCGGTGTGGAGGGCCGGCTGTCCGAGCTCGACGAGTACGCCGTGGAGCAGGCGGTCCAGCTGACCGAGAAGGGCCTGGACGCCGACATCGTCTACCTGACGATGGGACCGGCCAAGGCGATCGACGGCCTACGCAAGGCTCTGTCCATGGGGGGCACCAGCGGCATCCACATCCTGGACGACTCGCTGCACGGCTCCGATGCCCTCGCGACGTCGTATGTGCTTGCCAAGGCTCTGGAGAAGGTCGGCGACTACGACCTGGTCATGACCGGCATGGCGTCCACCGACGCGGAGATGTCCGTCGTTCCCGCCATGATCGCCGCACGCCTCGGGCTTCCTCAGGCGACCTTCGCCGCCGCCGTGGAGGTCGACGGGTCGATGGTGCGGATCCGACGCGACTCCGACACCGGCTCGGAGAACGTCGAGGCCTCCCTGCCTGCCGTGGTCTCGGTGACCGACCAGACCGGCGAGGCCCGCTACCCGTCGTTCAAGGGGATCATGGCGGGCAAGAAGAAGCCGGTCGAGACCTGGACCTTGGCCGACGTCGGCGCGGAGCCGGCGAAGGTCGGCCAAGGTGCGGCACGCTCGGTCACCCGCTCGGCGAGCATGAAGCCGCCCAAGCAGGCGGGCACCGTCGTCACCGACGAGGGTGACGGGGCGGTCAAGATCGCCGACTTCCTCGCCGCCAGCAGACTCATCTAGACCCTCGAACTCGGAAGGAACAGACTCGTGGCACCCGTTCTCGTCCTGGTCGAGCGCCAAGACGGCGTCGTCCGCAAGCCCACCCTCGAACTGCTCACCATCGCCCGCCGACTCGGGGACCCGGCAGCCGTGCTGTTGGGTCCCTCTGACGATGCCACCGTGGCAACGCTCGGCGAGTACGGCGCGACGACCATCTACGTGGTCGACCAGCCCGAGCTCTCGGAGTACCTGATCGTCCCGAAGGCAGAAGCGGTCAGCGAGGTCGCCCGTCAAGCCGAGCCGGTCGCCGTTCTGGTGACCTCTGGTCCCGACGGCAAGGAGATCGCAGCCCGGGTCGCCGTCGCGCTGGAGTCCGGAATCATCACCGACGCGGTGGACCTCCAGCCTGGTGATGCTGGACTGGTGGCGACCCAGTCCGTCTTCTCCGGCTCCTGGCTGGCCGAGAGCGCCGTGGTCGCCGGTACCCCGGTGGTCACGGTCCGACCCAACGCGGCCACCCCCGAGACCGCACCCACGACTCCACAGGTGGAAACCGTCGAGGTGTCCTTCAGCGACGCTGCCCGCAGCGCCAAGGTCACCGGCCGGACCGCGAAGGCCAAGTCCGGACGCCCCGACCTCACCGACGCCACCGTCGTGGTGTCAGGTGGACGCGGGATGGGTTCCAGCGAGGCTTTCGCGCTCATCGAGAGCCTGGCCGACGCCCTGGGCGGTGCCGCGGCGGCATCGCGCGCTGCCACCGACATGGGCTGGTACAGCCACGACTTCCAGGTCGGTCAGACCGGCAAGACAGTCGCCCCGCAGCTGTACGTGGCCAGTGGTATCTCCGGGGCCATCCAGCACCGGGCGGGCATGCAGGGCAGCAAGACGATCGTGGCCATCAACAAGGATCCCAAGGCACCCATCTTCGACATCGCCGACTTCGGGGTCGTCGGAGACCTGCACAAGATCCTGCCCGCCCTGATCGAGGAGATCCAGAAGCGCTGACGTTCCGGTGCCGGCGCACCTCGCGGCGGCTGTTCCCGGGGCAAGGAAGGAGTCCGTAGGTGCTGGCAAGGACGATCATCGGGGTCCTCATCACCGTCCTCGCCCTGGGAGTCGCCGGTCACCGGCTGTGGTATCTGTATCGGCTGGCCATGGCGGGCCAGCGCACGAGCCCTGACCGCACCAGCGATCACAGAGCCGCCGCGAAGTCGGTCGGGAAAGAGGTGTTCGGGCAGACACGGTTATTGCAGTTCACCGTGCCTGGGGTGGCGCACTTCCTGACCTTCTGGGGCTTCATCCTGCTCATCCCGACTGTGGTCGAAGGCTTCGGCGCCATCTTCGACAAGAACTTCCACATCCCGATCATCGGCAAGCAGGCCTGGCTCGGCTTCCTCGAGGACCTGGCCGTCGTCGCAGTGCTCATCGGCATCGTCACCTTCGCCATCATCCGACTGGTCACGTCTCCCAAGCGGGAGGGCCGCCAGTCGCGCTTCTACGGCTCGCACCTGAGCACCGCGTGGGTGGTGCTCTTCATGATCATGATGGTCCTGCTGAGCCTGCTGCTGTACCGCGGCGCGCAGATCAACGTCGAGCCCCCGACCTTCCCCTTCTACGAGAGCGGCGGCGCTTTCGCGTCGGAGTGGGTTGCGTCACTGCTGGCCCCGCTGGGACCGGAGACCAACGAGATCCTCGAGCACTTCTTCGTGCTGCTCGCGATCGGCGTCCTTCTCGGCTTCCTCGTGCTCGTCGTCTACTCCAAGCATCTGCACATCTTCACCTCCGAGCCCAACGTCGCCTTCAAGCGGCAGCCGATCGCGCTCGGCGCCCTGGAGCCGATCCGCATCAACGGCAAGGACGTCGACTTCGAGAACATCGACGAGCTCGACGAGGACGCTGCGCTCGGCATCGGCAAGATCGAGGACTTCACCTGGAAAGGCATGCTCGACTTCATGGCCTGCACCGAGTGCGGCCGCTGCCAGTCCCAGTGCCCGGCGTGGAACACCGAGAAGCCGTTGTCCCCCAAGCTGCTGATCATGGGGCTTCGCGACCACGCGTTCGCCAAGGGTCCCTACCTGCTCGCAGACGAAGCCAAGCGCGAGTCACTGCCCGACGCCGTCAAGGCCGAGGCCGAGCGCCCGCTGATCGCAGCGAACCCGAACGGCTACGCCCATGCAGGCGACGGTGCGCAGGGGGGTGTCATCGATCCGGACGTGCTCTGGTCGTGCACGACGTGTGGCGCGTGCGTGCAGCAGTGCCCGGTCGACATCGAGCACGTCGACCACATCCTCAACATGCGCCGGTACCAGGTGCTGATCGAGTCGGAGTTCCCGAGCGAGGCCGGCGTGATGCTGCGCAACCTCGAGCACGCGGGCGACCCGTGGGGCGGCGGTCCGCAGGCGCGCACCACGTGGATCTCCGAGATGGACTTCGACGTGCGAGTCTTCGGCGCCGAGGGCGAGGACCGAATCCCCGACGACGTCGAGTACCTCTTCTGGGTCGGATGTGCCGGCGCTGTCGACGACAAGGCCAAGCGCACCACCAAGGCGGTCGCCACCCTGCTGCACGAAGCGGGTGTGGAGTTCATGGTGCTCGGGGACTCCGAGACCTGCACCGGCGACGCCGCTCGTCGACTGGGCAACGAGTTCCTCTTCCAGATGCTCGGGCAGCAGAACGTCGAGGTCCTCAACGAGGCGGGCGTCAAGAAGATCGTGGCCACCTGCGCGCACTGCTTCAACACCCTGGCCAACGAGTACCCCCAGCTCGGGGGCAACTACGACGTGGTCCACCACTCGCAGCTGTTGAACCAACTCGTGGCAGACGGCAGGCTTACCCCGGTGACGCCGCTGGACTCCACGATCACGTACCACGACCCGTGCTACCTGGGTCGGCACAACCGCGTGTTCGCCCCACCGCGTGAGATCCTGCAGTCGCTGCCCGGGACGACGTTCAAGGAGATGCCGCGCAACGCCGAGCGGTCCTTCTGCTGCGGCGCGGGCGGTGCCCGGATGTGGATGGAGGAGAGCATCGGGTCGCGAGTCAACGAGAACCGCTCCGCGGAGGCGCTCGACCTCAACCCCGACGTCGTCGCAGCGGCGTGCCCGTTCTGCATCGTGATGCTCAGCGACGGCACGACCAACGTTCAGGCCCAGCGCAACGGTGACGGCCAGAAGCCCGTCGAGGTGACCGACCTCTCCGAACTGCTGCTCCGTTCGATCACACCCGCAGCGACGACCGCCGCGGCAACCGACTCACCCGACACGACCGCAGGAGGACACGCATGACCGCGACGATGGAACCAGCCGGGCACCTCGGCGGCAGTGGGCTCGATCTCGAGACCCTCAACCTGATGCTGGAGTCGCTGACGGACTTCATCGGCGCGGCGATGGACGACGACCGGATGCTCGAGCTGGACCACGAGGACGTCTGCCCGGAAGACCTCGTCCGGGCGATGCAGAGCGAGGAGCTCGGCGTCCAGCTCGTGTTCCTTCCCGAGGCCTACGGGGGCATGGGCGGCGGCGCGTTCGACGTCTACCGGGTGTGCGAGCGGCTCGGCTACATCGACATCGGGCTGGCCACCTCCGTGCTGGCCACGTTCCTCGGCAGCGACCCGGTGCTCGTCGGAGCGACTGAGGAGCAGAAGCAGGAGTGGCTCGGCCGCATCGCCGAGCAGGGCATCCTCTTCGCCTACGGCGCCACCGAGCCGGAGGCCGGCAGTGACCTCGGAGCCCTCACCACCACAGCCGACCCGATCACCGACGACGACGGCAACGTCGTGAAATACAAGATCAACGGGCGCAAGCAGTGGATCAGCAACGGCGCCATCGCCGACGCCGCCACGATCCTTGCCCTCACCCCTGCCGGACCCACCTGGTTCGTCGTGGAGAAGGGGCAGGAGGGGTACTCGGCTGCGCCGCCGGAGGACAAGCACGGCATCCGACTGTCGAACACCGCCGCGCTGTTCCTCGACGACGTCGAGGTGCCGGTGGACCGGCTCGTCGGTGGCGTCGAGGGCCAGGGGCTGGTCCAGGCCCAGCAGGTGTTCGGCTACACCCGGGTCATGGTGGCAGCGTTCGGTCTCGGTGGAGGCTGGGCGGCACTCGATCGGGCGATCCCTTACTCGGTAAGTCGCATCCAGGGTGGCGGCCCGTTGTCGGAGAAGCAGGGGTACACCCACAAGCTGATCGTCCCGCATGTGGTGAAGCTGGAGGCGGCGCGCGCCTACATCGAGGAGACCTCCACTCGCATCGACAGTGGCGAAGGCGTCAACGGCGCAATGAACACCGAGGGTGCCATCGCCAAGTACCTGGCCACCGAGGGCGGTAACGCGGCCGCCGAGGCCGCCATCCAGGCGCACGGCGGCTACGGCTACACCCGTCCGTACATCGTCGAGAAGATAAAGCGCGACGTACGCATCACCTGTATCTACGAGGGCACCTCGGAGATCATGGAGATGACCATCGGACGGGACCGCTGGCAGCACCACCTCAAGACCAAGGGCGACTACTACCGCCTGATGGCTGCCGAGTCGGCTCGGTTGCACGCACAGAACCCGCGGGTCGGTGCCGGCACGGCGGCACTGGCCGCCGAGGCGCTCGCCGGGGTGATGGCCGCCGCGCAGACCGCCCGACTGACCCGCAACCAGCACATCCTGTTCCGCATCGGCGAGATGGCGGCCCTCGTCGAGGCGGCAGCCTCGATGTCGCGGCGGGCGGCCGCGGCAGCTGCAGGAACGCTGCCAGACAAGGCTGACAAGCGATTCTCCCCGGAGACGTTGGCCGCCATCGCGCGGGTCAACGCTCGAGAGGTGGCGCTCAAGGTCAGCGACGACGGCATCCGCTGGGTGGTCGGCGGTGTCGGCTCCGCGTCCGGCGGCGCCGACACCGCCGACCTGGCCGAAACTCTCGCAGCGACCCTGCGCCTGAACGAGGTGCGGGCGGCTCAGGCCGGACTGATCGATGATATGAACCAGATCGCCACGGCGATCTACGCCGACGTGCAAGTCTGAGACGACAACTCAACACGAAGACGGGGCGCCGGTCGGCGCCGGGAGGGTCACCATGACAGACGTTCCGTTCATGCCCATCGCCGTGGTCGGCGTCGCTGCCATCAAGCCAGGGGCACCGGACGGTGCCGCCTTCTGGAGCAACATCCGAAACGGCGTCTACAGCATCGTCGAGACCCCGCCGGAGCGGTGGGACCCGGCGCTGTACTACGACCCCGACCCGTCGGTGCCGGACAAGACCTACTCGAACATCGGTGGCTGGGTCACCGAGTTCGACTGGAACCCGATGGCGTGGAAGCTCCCCCTCCCGCCGAAGGTGTACGACCAGATGGATGTGGGTCAGCAGTGGTCGGTGGCCGCGGCGCGGATGGCGCTGATGGACGCCGGTTGGCCTGGGTGGAACATCGACTCCGAGCGGGTCGCGGTCATCATCGGTAACGCCATCGGTGGGGAGAAGCACTACGCGTCCAACCTGCGCATCGAGTTCCCCGAGTCCATCCGGGCGTTGGAGCAGACCCCCGCGTTCACCGCGCTGCCGGCGGAGTCCCAGCGGGTGATCGTGGAGCAGTTCAGGGAGCAGTTCCTGGCCGGGCGTTTCCCGATCACTGAGGACACCATGCCCGGGGAGCTGGCGAACATCATCGCCGGGCGGGTGGCGGCGT
>CAYHHE010000005.1:0-27836 GCA_964356295.1 uncultured Actinomycetes bacterium
TCGGCATGGAGGTCTTTCGCGCCTCCCCCCGCCAGGCCGACCTGATGATCGTGGCGGGCCGGGTCAGCCAGAAGATGGCGCCCATCCTGCGCCAGGTCTACGACCAGATGCCCAACCCCAAGTGGGTGATCTCGATGGGGGTGTGCGCGTCGTCGGGCGGGATGTTCAACAACTACGCCATCGTCCAGGGCGTGGACCACGTGGTGCCGGTGGACGTCTACCTGCCCGGCTGCCCACCGCGCCCGGAGATGCTGCTGGACGCGATCCTCACCCTGCACGACAAGATCCAGTCCACGCCGCTCGGGGCGAACCGGGTGGCCGCCGAGGACGAGGCCGAGCAGCTGGCACTCACGGCCACCCCGACGATCGAGATGAGGGGGCTGCTGCGCTAGATGACCGAGCCCACCGACCCGGCAGGCCTGCCTGAGCAGGCCGTCCCGCAGCCGCTGCCGCCGCACCCCACCCACCGAGGCGCCTTCGGCGCGTACGGCCCGGGGGATACCTCCGGGTACTCCGGCCTGGTCCGCCGGGTCGGCAACCCCGCCAACCTGCCGGCCGGCACACCGCGGCCGTTCGGCTCGTACTTCGACACCCTGGTCGACCGGCTCGAGGAGGCCGCGGTCGAGAAGGTGGTGGTCGACCGCGGCGAGCTCACCGTCTTCGTCTCCCGCGAGCGTCTGCTCGACACCGTCCGCACCCTGCGCGACGACCCCGAGCTGCGCTTCGAGATGTGCCTTGGCGTCTCGGGCGTGCACTACCCGGACGAGCAGGGCCGCGAGCTGCACGCGGTGTACCCGCTGCTCTCGCTCACCCACAACCGGCGTGTCCGACTCGAGGTCGTCGCGCCCGACGACGACCCGCACATCCCGTCCATCGTGTCGGTCTACCCGTCGAACAACTGGCACGAGCGTGAGACGTGGGACTTCTTCGGTCTGGTCTTCGACGGCCACCCGGCGCTGACCCGCATCGAGATGCCTGATGACTGGCAGGGCCATCCGCAACGCAAGGATTACCCGCTCGGCGGTGTCGAGGTGGAGTACAAGGGCGCCACCGTGCCGCCACCGGACGAGCGGAGGAGGTACAGCGCATGACCGACACGGAGTCCGACGTCACCTTCACCGCCGGCGTCCGGGAGACCACCGAGGGTCCGGTGTACACGGTCAGCGGCGAGGACTGGGACGCGATGACCGCCGAGATCGTCGGCAACGAGCGCGTCGTGGTGAACATGGGCCCGCAGCACCCCAGCACGCACGGCGTGCTGAGGCTGATCCTCGAGCTGGACGGGGAGACCGTCACCGAGGCCCGTGCCGGTGTCGGCTACCTGCACACCGGCATCGAGAAGAACATGGAGTACCGCACCTGGACCCAAGGCGTGACGTTCTGCACCCGCATGGACTACCTCTCCCCGTTCTTCAACGAGACCGCCTACGTGCTCGGCGTGGAGAAGCTGCTCGGCATCACCGACCAGGTCCCCGAACGTGCCTCGGTCATCCGCGTCATGCTCATGGAGCTCAACCGCATCTCCTCCCACCTGGTCGCGCTCGCCACCGGCGGCATGGAGATCGGTGCCCTCACCGTCATGACGATCGGGTTCCGGGAGCGCGAGGTGCTGCTGCACCTGTTCGAGGACATCACCGGCCTGCGGATGAACCACGCCTTCGTCCGTCCCGGTGGGGTCGTCCAGGACCTCCCACCCGACGGCCTGGACAAGGTCCGTGAGGCCGTCGCCTGGTTGCGCCGGCACCTGCCGGAGTACGAGAAGTTCTGCAACGAGAACCCGGTCTTCCGCCGGCGCACGGTGGGCGTCGGGTACCTCGACCTGGTCGGCTGCATGGCGCTGGGAATGACCGGGCCGGTGCTGCGCTCCACCGGGCTGCCCTGGGACCTGCGCAAGACCCAGCCCTACTGCGGCTACGAGACCTACGAGTTCGACGTGCCGACCCGCGACACCGCCGACTCCTACGGGCGGTTCCGCATCCGCGTCGACGAGATGTGGCAGTCGCTGCGCATCGTCGAGCAGTGCCTGGAGCGCCTGGAGCAACCAGGCCCGGTGATGGTCGAGGACAAGAAGATCGCCTGGCCGGCGCAGCTGTCGATCGGCGCGGACGGCATGGGCAACTCCCCCGAGCACATCGCCAGGATCATGAGCCAGTCGATGGAGTCGCTCATCCACCACTTCAAGCTGGTGACCGAGGGGTTCAGCGTCCCGGCCGGGCAGGTCTACGTCCCCGTCGAGTCCCCCCGCGGCGAGCTCGGGGTGCACCTGGTCTCCGACGGCGGCACCCGCCCGTACCGGGCCCACTTCCGAGACCCGTCGTTCAACAACCTGCAGGCCGTGCCCGCGATGACCGAGGGCGGCCAGGTGGCTGACGTCATCGTCGCGGTGGCCGGGATCGACCCGGTCATGGGTGGGGTGGACCGGTGAGCGAGCAGCCGGCGCCGACCGAGCAGATGCGCTCGGAGATGCGTGAGCTCATGGCGCGCTACCCCGTCCCCCGCAGCGCGCTGCTGCCGATGCTGCACCTCGTGCAGGCCTACCAGGGGTACGTCACCCCCGCGGGTATCGAGATGTGCGCCGAGGAGCTCGGCCTGACGACGGCCGAGGTCGCCGCGGTGGCCACCTTCTACACCATGTACAAGCGCCACCCCGTGGGGCGTTACCACGTCGGGGTGTGCACCAACACGCTGTGCGCGGTCATGGGCGGGGACGCGATCTGGCGTCGGGTCAGCGACCACCTCGGCATCGGCCACGACGAGGTCAGCGAGGACGGGCAGGTCAGCCTCGAGCGTGTCGAGTGCAACGCCGCCTGCGACTACGCCCCGGTGGTCATGGTCAACTGGGAGTTCATGGACCGCCAGACCCCCGACAGCGCGGTGGCTCTGGTGGACGCCCTGAGCAGTGGCCAGGAGGTGCACTCCACCCGGGGGGCGCGCATCGTCACCTTCGCCGAGGCGCAGCGGGTCATCGCCGGGTTCTCCGACGGCCTGGCCGACCAGGGACCCACGGCCGGCCCGGCGTCGCTGCGCGGGCTGGCGCTGGCCCGCGGCCGTGACGCCGACGAGGAGGAGACGTCATGAGCAAACCGGTGCACCGGCTGCTGCCGGTCCTCTCCGCGCACTGGGACGAGCCCGACGCGTTCACCCTGGCCGGGTACGAGCGGGTCGGCGGCTACCGTGCCGCCCGGGAGGCCCTGGGTCGCACGCCCAAGGACCTCATCGAGGCCGTGCGGGACGCCGGGCTGCGCGGCCGCGGCGGCGCAGGGTTCCCCACCGGGCTGAAGTGGGGGTTCATCCCCACCGACAGCCCGAGACCGACCTACCTCGTGGTCAACGCAGACGAGTCCGAGCCCGGCACGTGCAAGGACATCCCGTTGATGATGGCCACCCCGCACACCCTGGTGGAAGGCATCATCATCTCCTCCTACGCCATCGGGGCCCACCGGGCCTTCATCTACGTGCGCGGCGAGGTGCTGCACGTGATCCGCCGGCTGCGCGCCGCGGTCGAGGAGGCCTACCAGGCCGGGTACCTCGGATCTTCCATCTTCGGCACCGACTACGACCTGGATGTCGTCGTGCACGCCGGCGCCGGCGCCTACATCTGCGGGGAGGAGACCGCGTTGCTGGACTCCTTGGAGGGCCGCCGGGGCCAGCCCCGGCTGCGGCCCCCGTTCCCCGCGGTCGCCGGCCTCTACGCCAGCCCCACGGTGATCAACAACGTGGAGTCCATCGCGAGCGTCCCGGCGATCGTCCGGTTCGGCCGGGACTGGTTCCGCTCGCTGGGCACGGCCAAGTCGCCCGGCTTCACCCTGTACTCGCTGTCCGGTCATGTCGCGCACCCCGGCCAGTACGAGGCGCCGCTGGGAGTCACCCTCCGCGAGCTGCTCGAGCTGGCCGGCGGGGTGCGGGAAGGGCACGAGCTGAAGTTCTGGACCCCGGGCGGGTCCAGCACCCCGATCCTGACCGCGGAGCACTGCGACGTCCCGCTGGACTACGAGGGCATGGCCGGAGTCGGCTCCATGCTCGGCACCAAGGCCCTGCAGGTCTTCGACGAGACCACCTCGGTGGTCCGCACCACGCTGCGCTGGGTGGAGTTCTACAAGCACGAGTCCTGCGGCAAGTGCACCCCGTGCCGGGAGGGCAACTGGTGGCTGGTGCAGATCCTTCGTCGGCTCGAGGCCGGACAGGGCGATCCCGGCGACATCGACACGCTGCTCGACCTGTGCGACAACATCGCCGGACGGTCCTTCTGCGCCCTGGCCGACGGCACGTCGGCCTGTGTGACCAGCGCCCTGCGGCACTTCCGCGCCGAGTTCGAGGCCGGCACCCACACCCCGGCCTGGGAGCTGTTCCCCTACGAGCGGTCGGCGATCGTCCCGATCGCGCAGGCAGTGGCCTCGTGAGCGACGTCGTCGAGCTCGTCACCGTCACCATCGACGGCTACCAGGTCAGCGTGCCGCCGGGCACGCTGGTCATCCGTGCCGCCGAGCAGCTGGGCATCGCGATCCCGAGGTTCTGCGACCACCCACTGCTGGACCCGGTCGGCGCGTGCCGGCAGTGCCTGGTGGAGATCGGCACCCCGGACCGCGAGGGCGCGCTGCGCTGGATGTCCAAGCCGCAGGCCTCCTGCACCATCCCGGTCTCCCCGGGCATGCACGTGCGCACCCAGCTGACCTCGGCGGTGGCCGACAAGGCCCAGCAGGGGATCATGGAGTTCCTGCTGCTCAACCACCCACTGGACTGCCCCGTCTGCGACAAGGGTGGGGAGTGCCCGCTGCAGAACCAGGCGATGAGCAACGGCCGGCCCGAGGCCCGCTTCGACGGCGTCAAACGCACCTACCCCAAGCCGATCGCGATCAGCAGCCAGGTGCTGCTGGACCGGGAGCGCTGCGTGCTGTGCGCCCGGTGCACCCGGTTCTCCAACCAGGTCGCCGGCGACCCGTTCATCGAGCTGCTCGAGCGTGGCGACCTCCAGCAGGTCGGGATCTACTCCGATCAGCCGTTCGAGAGCTACTTCTCCGGCAACACCATCCAGATCTGCCCGGTGGGCGCGCTCACCAGCGCCACGTACCGCTTCCGGGCCCGGCCCTTCGACCTGGTCTCCACCCCGAGCGCCTGCGAGCACTGTGCGTCCGGCTGTGCCCTGCGCACCGACCACCGGCGCAACCAGGTGACGCGTCGGCTTGCCGGTGAGGACCCCGAGGTGAACCAGGAGTGGAACTGTGACAAGGGCCGGTTCGCCTTCACCTACGCCACCGCCGCCGACCGGCTGACCCACCCGATGGTCCGTGGCGCGGACGGTGACCTCGAGCCGGCGTCCTGGCCGCAGGCCCTTCGGGCCGCCGCCGACGGGTTGCGCCGGGCCGGCGCCGCCGGGGTGATCGTCGGTGGCCGGATGACCCTCGAGGACGCCTACGCCTACGCCAAGTTCGCCCGCGTCGCCCTGGGCACGAACAACGTCGACTTCCGGTTCCGCCAGCACAGCGAGGAGGAGGCGGCCTTCCTCGCCGCCGCCGTCGCGGGCACGTCCCTTGGCGTCACCTACCGCGACCTCGACGCCGCGCCCGCGGTCCTGCTGGTGGCCTTCGAGCCCGAGGACGAGTCCCCCATCGTCTACCTGCGGCTTCGCCGCGCGGTGCGGCGTCGCCGCACTCGGGTCACCACCCTGGCGCCGCTGTCCAGCCGCGGCAGCCAGAAGCTGTCGGCAACCGTCGTCCTCACCGCGCCCGGGTCCGAGGCCGACGTCCTGGACAGCCTCCCGGCGCAGCTCGTGCAGGACCTGGGCGAACCGGGCTCGGTGATCCTGGCCGGCGAGCGGCTCGCCGGCGCCCGGGGCGGGTTCTCCGCCCTCGCGCGTCTGGCGGCCGCCACCGGCGCCCGCGTCGCCTGGGTGCCCCGGCGGGCCGGCGAGCGGGGGGCGCTGGAGGCCGGCGCCTTCCCCAGCCTGCTGCCCGGCGGACGTCCGGTGTCCGACGCCGCCGCCCGCGTGGACGTCGCAGCGGCCTGGGGCGTGCCGTCGCTGCCCACCGAGCCGGGGATGAGCACCGGGCAGATGCTCGCCGCCGCCGCCAACGGCACCCTCGGCGCGCTGCTGCTCGGCGGGGTCGAGGCCCTCGACCTGCCCGAGTCGTCGATGCTGCCCGAGGCGGCCGCCCGCGCCTTCACCGTCAGCCTCGAGCTTCGCGCCAGCGACGTCCACCAGCACGCCGACGTCGTCCTGCCCGTCGCCGCGACGGCGGAGAAGGCAGGCACGTTCGTGGACTGGGAGGGCCGGCCACGCAGCTTCGCCGCGGCACTGTCGGCCACCCACCGGCCCGACGCCTGGGCGCTGGAAGCGATCGCCGACCAGCTGGGTCACCGTCTCGGCGTGGCCGACGTCGAAGCGACCCGCCACGAGGTCGACGAGCTCGGCCGGTGGGACGGAGCGACCCTGCCTGCGCCGAGCACCCCCAGCCCCGAGGTCCCCTCCCACGTGCGACTGTCGTGCTGGCGGCTGTTGCTCGACCTCGGTCGCGGCCAGGACGAGGAGCCGAACCTCGCCGGGACTGCGCAGCGGCCGGTGGCCAGGCTATCCGCGGCGACCGCCGAGAGCATCGGCGTCAAGGACGGGGACCCGCTGCTCGTCCGGGGCCGGTCGGGCACCATCACCTTGCCGTGCTCGGTCATCGACATGGTCGACGACGTGGTCTGGGTCCCGATGAACTCCCCCGGCAGCCAGGTCCACCGTGACCTCGGCGTCACCAACGGCGGACCCGTCTCGCTGTCGCCAGGAGGTGCGCGATGACCCCCGAGGAGATCCCCGGTTTCGGCACCGACCCGTGGTGGGTGATCGCCCTGAAGGTGCTGTTCATCTTCGTGCTGCTGGTGGTGTTCACCCTGTTCAACGTGTGGGCCGAACGCCGGGTGGTGGCCCGTATGCAGCACCGCGTCGGGCCGAACCGGGTCGGCCCCTTCGGCCTGCTGCAGAGCCTGGCCGACGGCATCAAGCTGGCGCTGAAGGAGGACGTCGTCCCGCGCAACGCCGACACCGTGGTGTTCTGGCTGGCACCGGTGATCTCCACCGTGACCGCCTTCCTCACCTTCGCGGTGATCCCGATGGCAGGTGAGGTGAGCCTCTTCGGGGTCACCACGCCCCTGCAGCTGACCGACATGTCGGTGGCGGTCCTCTACGTGCTGGCCGTGACCTCGATCGGCGTGTACGGACTCGTCCTGGCCGGCTGGTCCTCGGGGTCCACCTACCCCCTGCTGGGTGGGCTGCGCTCATCGGCGCAGGTCATCTCCTACGAGATCGGCATGGGCCTCTCGCTGGTCCCGGTGTTCCTCTACGCAGGGACGATGTCGACCAGCGGCATCGTCGCCGCGCAGCAGCCGCTGTGGTTTGCGGTCGCGCTGGTGCCCTCGTTCCTGGTCTTCGCCGTCTCCATGGTCGGGGAGACCAACCGTGCCCCCTTCGACCTGCCCGAGGCCGAGGGCGAGCTGGTGGGCGGGTTCCACACCGAGTACTCCTCGCTGAAGTTCGCGTTGTTCTTCCTCGCCGAGTACATCGCCATGGTGAACGTCTCCGCGTTGGCCGTCACGGTGTTCCTGGGCGGGTGGAGCGCCCCGTTCGGGCTCCCCGACGGCGGGTGGATCGGGTTCGGCTGGTTCCTGCTCAAGGTCCTGGCGCTGCTGTTCGTGTTCGTGTGGCTGCGCGGCAGCCTGCCCCGGCTGCGCTACGACCAGTTCATGGCCCTGGGGTGGAAGGTCCTCATCCCGGTCTCGCTGGTCTGGATCGTCCTCGTGGCCGGTCTGCGGCTGGCCAGCGCCGAGCTGCCCCGGACCCAGCTCATCATCGCATTCGCCGGCGTGGCCGTCGGGATGCTCATCCTCAGCCTGCTGCCCTGGAGCCGTCGCGGCAGATCCCCGGAGGGGGAGCACCCCACCGAGCAGGCCGCTGGCTACCCTGTTCCGCCGTTGCCGGGCGTCGAGGAGGATCAGCGTGCCTAGGTTCCTCGACCCTGTCGCAGGGTTCGGCGTCACCTTCTCCACGATGTTCCGCAAGGTGGTCACCGAGTCCTACCCCGAGCAGAAGGTCCCGACCGCCCCGCGGTTCCACGGCCGGCACCAGCTCAACCGATGGCCGGACGGCCTGGAGAAGTGCGTGGGTTGCGAGCTGTGCGCCTGGGCCTGCCCGGCCGACGCGATCCTCGTCGAAGGGGCACCCAACACCGACGAGGAGCGGTACTCCCCCGGGGAGCGCTACGGCCGCGTCTACCAGATCAACTACCTGCGCTGCATCTTCTGCGGCCTGTGCATCGAGGCCTGCCCCACCCGGGCGTTGACCATGACCAACGACTACGAGCTGGCGGACACCAGCCGGGAGAGCCTCATCTACGAGAAGCAGGACCTGCTCGCGCCCCTGCTGCCGGGGATGGAGCAGCCGCCGCATCCGATGCGGCTGGGGGAGACGGAGAAGGACTACTACCAGGGTGGTGTGCCGTGACCGGGGAGGCCTGGACCTTCTGGATCGTGGCCCCTCTGACGGTCCTCGGCGGGCTCGGGCTGGTGGCCTCCCGCAAGGCCGTCCACTCGGCGTTGTGGCTGGCGGTGACGATGATCGGGCTGGCCGTGCTCTACATCGCGCAGGACGCGCCCTTCCTCGGGGTGGTGCAGGTGATCGTGTACACCGGCGCGGTCATGATGCTCTTCCTCTTCGTGATCATGCTCGTCGGTGTCGACGCCTCGGACTCCCTGATCGAGACGCTGCGCGGTCAGCGGGTGGCCGGTGTGCTGGCCGGGGTGGGCTTCGCGGTCGTGCTGATCTCGGCGGTGTCCCGGGCAGTGCTGCCCGAGCCGGTGGACGCCGCGACGCTGTCCCCGATCGGCAATGTCGAAGGGCTCGCCGAGCTGATCTTCGCGGACTACCTGTTCGCCTTCGAGCTCACCAGCGCCCTGCTCATCACGGCCGCCGTCGGCGCTCTCGTGCTGACGCTGCAGCCTCGCGCCCGGCGCCGAAAGACCCAGCGTGACCTGGCCATCGAGCGGTTCCGGCCCGTCGACGGCGACTTCAGCGCGGCGGCCGGTCTCCCGACGCCCGGGGTGCTGGCCCGGCACAACGCGGTGGGCACCCCGGCTCTCCTGCCGGACGGCACCCCGAGCGAGGCGTCCTACTCCCGGGTGCTGCAGGCCCGACAGTCCCTGGCGTCGCCGGCGCAGGAGTCCGATGAGAGCGAGCCCGAGCGGTGAGTACCGGGAGCTACGTCGTGCTGTCGGCGATCCTCTTCAGCATCGGGGCGGTCGGCGTCCTGCTGCGCCGCAACGCCCTGGTGGTCTTCATGTGCGTCGAGCTCATGCTGAACTCCGCCAACCTGGCGTTCGTCGCCTTCGCCCGTGCCAACGGGACGCTGGACGGACAGGTGACCGCATTCTTCGTGATGGTCGTGGCCGCCGCCGAGGTCGTCGTCGGGCTGGCGATCATCATGATGATCTACCGCAGCAGGCGCACGGCCTCGGTCGACGACGCCAGCCTGCTGAAGCTGTGACGCGATGAGCGAGCAGCTGCCCATGGCCGCCGAGGGCGTCTTCTCCCTGATGTGGCTGGTGATCGCGTTCCCGCTGGCCGGAGCGGTGATCCTGCTGCTGGTCGGGAGGCGGGGGGACAGCTGGGGTCACGTGCTCGGCACGTTGACCGTGCTGTCGTCCTTCATCGTCGCCGCGTTCCTTTTCTTCGCCGAGGTGGGCGAGGCCGCCGAGTCCCGTGCCGTGGTCCAGACGCTGTACGAGTTTGTCGCCGTCGGCGGCTACCAGGTGTCCGTCGGGCTGCTGCTGGACCCGCTTTCGATGGCGTTCGTGCTGCTCATCACCGGTGTGGGGACGCTGATCCACGTCTACTCCATCGGCTACATGGAGCACGACCCGAGGCGGCGACGCTTCTTCGGCTACCTCAACCTGTTCGTGGCGGCCATGCTGCTGCTCGTCCTGGCCAACGACTACCTGATCCTCTACGTCGGCTGGGAGGGTGTCGGCCTGGCCTCCTACCTGCTCATCGGGTTCTGGCAGGCCAAGCCGTCGGCAGCGACCGCGGCCAAGAAGGCCTTCGTGGCCAACCGGGTCGGCGATGTCGGCATGTCCCTGGCGATCATGGCGATGTTCGCGGCCGTGGGCACCAGCGAGATCCTGGCCGTCACCGGTGCCGCCGACCGGATCTCGCAGGGCTGGTTGACCGCCCTGGGTCTGCTGCTGCTGCTCGCGGCCTGCGGCAAGTCCGCGCAGGTACCGCTGCAGTCGTGGCTGCTGGACGCGATGGAGGGACCGACCCCGGTGTCGGCGCTCATCCACGCCGCCACCATGGTCACCGCGGGTGTCTACCTCGTTGTCCGCTCCGGGCCGATCTACGAGGGGGCACCGGTCGCGCAGACTGCCGTCGTGGTGGTGGGCACGGTCACCCTGCTCTTCGGCGCGGTCATCGGCACAGCCAAGGACGACATCAAGAAGGCGCTCGCCGCGTCGACGATGAGCCAGATCGGGTACATGATGCTGGCCGCCGGACTCGGACCCGCCGGCTACGTCTTCGCCATCTTCCACCTGCTCGCGCACGGCTTCTTCAAGGCCAACCTCTTCCTCGGCGCCGGGTCGGTCATGCACGCGATGGACGACGAGGTCGACATGAGGAGGTACGGCGCCTTGCGCGCGATGATGCCGTGGACCTTCGCCACGTTCACCGCGGGATACCTGGCGATCATCGGTGTGCCGCCCTTCTCCGGCTTCTGGTCCAAGGACAAGATCATCGAGGTGGCCTTCGACACCTCAGTGGTGGCCGGCCTGGCCGCGCTGCTGGGTGCGGGAATCACCGGCTTCTACATGACCAGGCTCATGCTCATGACCTGGTTCGGCGAGAAGCGATGGAAGCCCGATGCGCACCCACACGAGTCCCCGCCGGTCATCGTCGGACCGTTGGTGGCCCTCGGTGTGCTCTCGGTGGTCGGAGGAGCCATGGAGCTGGGCTTCCTGCCCGGTGGCGGCATCGAGGCGTGGCTGGAGCCGACGACCGGCTACGCCGAGACCGATCACATCCTGCCCACCGCCGCCTACCCCGTGATCACCCTCGCGGTCGTGGCCGTCGGGGTCGCCTGGGCGTGGCTGGTCTACGGCAGGGACCCGATCCCGGCCGCCCCGCCGGCCGGCTCGCCGCTCACCCGGGCGGCCCGAGCCGACCTGTACGGCGACGCGTTCAACGAGGCCGTGCTGATGAGGCCAGGTCAGTACCTGACCCGGACCCTCGTCTTCGTCGACAGCCGCGGCATCGACGGTGCCGTCAACGGCATCGCCTCAGCGATCGGTGCCCTGTCGGCGCGGGGACGACGGATCCAGACCGGGTTCGTCCGCTCCTACGCCCTGTCCATGCTCGGTGGGGCCGTGGTGGTCGTGGCCGCCCTGCTGCTGATGGGGGGTCGGCCGTGACCGTCGGGCTGCTCAGCCTCCTCGTCGTCGTCCCGCTGCTGGGGGCGTTGGCCACCATGGTCGTCCCGTCCGTCACGGGTGCGAAGATCACCGCGATCGGCTCCTCCGTGGTCACCCTGGCCCTGACCATCGTGGCCGGGCTGCAGTTCGAGGTCGGCGGTCCGCTGTACCAGCTGACCGAGCAGGTCGCCTGGGTGCAGCCGTACGGGCTGTACTGGTCGCTGGGCATCAGCGGGATCTCGCTGGCCCTGGTCGCCCTCACGTCGGTCACCACACCCATCGTGCTGGGCGCCATGTGGAACGAGGCCGACGGCAGCGGCCGCAGCGTCAAGGGGTTCTACGCCCTGCTGCTGGTCCTGCAGGCCATGACGATCGGGGCCTTCCTGTCCACCGACGTCCTGCTGTTCTACATCCTCTTCGAGGCGATGCTCATCCCGATGTACTTCCTCATCGGGGTGTACGGCGGGCCCAAGCGGCAGTACGCGGCGACGAAGTTCCTGCTCTACAACCTGCTCGGCGGACTGCTCATGCTCGCGGCCGTCATCGGTCTGTACCTGCAGGCCCCGGACGACCGGTCCTTCCTGCTGGCCGACCTCACCGCCCTTGCGATCCCGGAGTCCACCCAGGCCTGGCTCTTCCTGGGGTTCATGATCGCCTTCGCGATCAAGGCGCCGCTGTGGCCGCTGCACACCTGGCTTCCCGACGCGGCAAGCGAGGCGACCCCGTCGCAGGCGGCCTACCTCAGCGGCGTCGTGGACAAGGTGGGCACGTTCGGGATGGTCGCGCTCGTGCTGCCGCTGTTCCCCGACGCCACCCGAACCTTCGCCCCGGTGCTGGTGACGCTGGCGGTCATCAGCGTGCTCTACGGCGGGCTTCTCGCGATCGGCCAGACCGACATCAAGCGGATCATCGCCTTCTCGTCGATCTCCCACTTCGGCGTGATCGTGCTCGGCATCTTCGCCCTCACCAGCCAGGGGACCGGGGGGTCGACCTTCTACATGGTCAGCCACGGCCTGTCGACAGCCGCCCTGTTCATCGTCGCCGGCTTGATGATCGTGCGTCGAGGGTCGCGGCAGCTGGGGGACTACGGCGGGCTCCAGGCGCCGGCTCCGATCCTGGCCGGGTTCCTCATGGTCGCCGGTCTCAGCGGGCTGGCCATGCCGGGCCTGGCCACGTTCGTCAGCGAGTTCCTCGTGCTGCTGGGTACCTTCTCGCGTTACCAGGTGGCCGCGGCACTGGCGACGCTGGGGATCGTGCTGTCCGCGTTGTACATCCTCATCCTGTACCAGCGGACGATGACCGGGCCGCCCACGCCGGCGACCCAAGGCATCCGCGACGTCCGCGGCCGGGAGGCCGTGGTGGTGGCACCGCTGTTCGTGCTGCTGCTCGTCCTGGGCATCGTGCCCGCCCCGCTGCTCGACGTCATCGACGACGGCACACGGCTCACCCTGGAGCAGGTCGAGGTGAGCGACCCCGAGCCGGTCTTCGCCCAGGGAGGGCGGCAGCGATGAGCACGCTCACCCTGGCCGACCTCGGCGCGATCACCCCGATCCTCCTCGTGCTGGGGGCGGCGGTGCTCGGTGTCCTGGTCGACGCGTTCGCGCCGGCGGGTCGCCGCCGACTGGTCCACCTGGTGCTCAGCGTCGGCGCCCTCGGGCTCGCGCTGGCCTGGACGCTGGCCCAGGTGGGCAGCACGCCGGCGGTGACGTTCGACGGCGCGGTGGTGGTGGACGGTCCGGCGGTCTTCACCCAGGGGATCATCGCGCTGTTCGCTCTGCTCACCGTCGTCCTCTACGCCGAGCGCAGGCTCGACCCCGCCGGCGACCCGTTCACCCCCGCGGGGTCCGCGGTTCCCGGCAGCGAGCTCGAACGGGTGCTCACCTTGCAGCGGGTGCAGCAGAGCGAGGTCTACCCCCTCACCCTGTTCGCGGCCGGCGGGATGATGACCTTCGTCGTGGCCGGCGACCTGCTCACCGCCTTCGTCGCCCTCGAGGTGCTCTCCCTGCCGCTGTACCTGCTCTCCAGCCTGTCCCGCCGCAAGCGCCTGCTCTCGCAGGAGGCGGGGATGAAGTACTTCCTGCTCGGGGCGTTCGCCTCGGCGTTCTTCCTCTACGGCGCGGCGCTGGTCTACGGGGCGACCGGCTCGCTGAGCTTCGCCGGGATCGACACCGCGGTCAGCGGACGGGTCGGCGTCGACTCGCTGCTCCTGGTCGGCATGGGCATGCTCGCCGTCGGCCTGCTGTTCAAGATCAGCGCGGTGCCGTTCCAGTTCTGGACGCCGGACGTCTACCAGGGCGCGCCCACGCCGGTCACCGGGTTCATGGCCGCGGCGACGAAGGCGGCGGCCTTCGTCGTGCTGCTGCGGGTGTTCTACGTCGGTCTCGGCGGGCTGGCCGAGGACTGGGTCCCGCTGCTGTCGGTCCTGGCAGCGATCACCATGCTGGTGGGCTCGGTGCTGGCGCTGTCCCAGACCGACGTCAAGCGGATGCTGGCCTACTCCTCCATCGCGCATGCGGGCTTCCTGCTGGTCGGGATGGTCTCGGCCGACCCGGCCGGCACCGGGGCCGTGCTGTTCTATCTGCTGGTCTACGGTGTGGCCACCCTCGGCGCCTTCGCTGTGGTGACCCTGGTGCGCGACGCCGGCGGGGAGGCAACCCACCTGTCACAGTGGGCCGGGCTGGGACGTCGCTCCCCGGTGGCGGCCGGGGTCTTCGCACTGTTCCTGCTCTCCTTCGCCGGTATCCCGCTCACCAGCGGCTTCATCGCCAAGCTCGCGGTGTTCTCGGCGGCGTTCGACGCCGGGCAGATCGTGCTCGTGGTCGTCGGCCTGCTGTCCAGTGCGATCGCGGCCTTCTTCTACGTTCGAGTCATCGTGCTGATGTTCTTCTCCGACCCCGCTCCTGGCGGGCCGACCGTCAGCGTGCCCGGTGCGGGCACGACCGCTGTCATCACCCTGACCGCCGCGCTCACCGTGCTGCTCGGGGTGTTCCCGGCCCCGCTGTTCGAGCTGGCCGAGCTGGCCTCCGAGTTCGTCCGGTAGCCGTGCACACGCAGACCATCACCGTCCCCGACGTCGACGACGCCCTCTCCGACCACGTGCGCGCCGGGCTCGTGGAGGTGGAGGCCGGCCTGGCCGCCGCGGTCACCGTCGACGACGGCCTCGTCGACTCTGCGGCACGTCACCTGCTGGCCGCGGGAGGCAAGCGTTTCCGGCCGCTGATGGTGCTGCTGGCTGCGCAGCTGGGCGACCCGGCGGCCCCAGGTGTCGTCCCGTCCGCGCTGGTCGTCGAGCTGACCCACCTGGCCACCCTCTACCACGACGACGTCATGGACGAGGCGACGGTCCGCCGGGGCGTCCCCAGCGCCAACGCCGCCTACGGCAACACGGTGGCCATCCTCACCGGCGACTACCTGTTCGCCCGCGCCTCGGAGATCGTCGCCGACCTCGGGCCGGAGGCGGTACGGCTGCAGGCGTCCACGTTCGCGCGCCTGGTCCGCGGCCAGATCCGGGAGACCGCCGGGCCCGGCGAGGAGGACCCGGTCGGCCACTACCTGGACGTGCTGGCGGACAAGACCGGCTCCCTCATCGCCACCTCGGCTCGGTTCGGCGCCTGGATGGCCGGGGCGCCGCAGGCGCAGGTCGACACCGTCACCCGCTTCGGTGAGGCGATCGGTGTGGCGTTCCAGCTCGCCGACGACGTCATCGACGTGGCCAGCGACCGTGCCGAGTCGGGGAAGACACCCGGGACGGATCTGCGTGAGGGTGTGCCGACGCTGCCGTCGCTGTACGCCGCCCGCTCCGTCGCACCCGCCGACGCCCGGCTGTGCGACCTGCTGTCCGGGCCGGTTGCCGAGGACGACATCGCCGAGGCGCTGGCGCTGCTGCGCGCCCACCCGGCCCTGGAGGAGTCCCGTCGGGAGGTGCGCCGCTGGGCAGACCTCGCGCGTGAGCACCTGCTCGGTCTACAGGAGGGTCCGGCCCGGCTGGCCCTCAGCCAGATCTGCGACTCGGTGGTCAGCCGAACGGCGTAGCAGCCCCTCGGCGGTGAACAGCGCCAGGGAGATCCACACCAGCGCGAAGCCCGCGAGGCGGGGCAGCGGCATCGGCTCGTCGTACACGAACACGCCGATGACGAACTGGATCGACGGGCCCAGGTACTGCAGAAGGCCCAACGTCGACAGCGGGATCCTCGTCGCGGCACCGGAGAACGCCAGCAGCGGCAGGACGGTGACCAGGCCGGCGCCGGCCAGCAGCAACGAGTGGCCCGTGGAGACCTGGCCGAAGGTGCCGCCCGGGAGGGTCAGGAGGTACACCGCCGCGGGCAGCACGAGCAGGCCGGTCTCGACCACCAGGCCCTCGGCTGCGCCCACCGCCGCCTGCTTCTTCATCAGGCCGTAGATGGCGAACGAGAACGCCAGGGTCAAGGCGATCCACGGCGGCCTGCCGTAGTCGAAGGTGAGGATCCCGACCGCCAGGGCCGCCAGGCTCAACGAGGCCCACTGCGCCGGTCGTAGCCTCTCCCCGAGGACGACGACGGCGACCATCACCGTGACCAGCGGACCGATGAAGTAGCCGAGCGAGGTCTCCACGACCTGCCCGCTGTTGACGCCGAAGATGTAGGTGCCCCAGTTGACCGAGATCAGCACGGCCGCCACCAGCAGGTAGCCCAGGGAGCGGCGGGGCAGCGACAGCACGCCGCGCAGCCGGCGCCGCCACACCAGCAGCGCCACCAGCACGACGAAGGACCAGACCACCCGGTGTGCCAGGATCTCGAGTGGTGTGGCCGGCTCCAGCAGGGGCCAGTACAGCGGGAACAGTCCCCACATCAGGTACGCGGCGACCCCGAGCAGCAGCCCTTGGCGGCGCGGCGCCTCGACCGCCCGGGTGGGGGTCACAGCCGGGGCGCCATCAGGATGGCGTCCACCCGGGCCCGGTCGATGAGGAACTCGTCCACCGGCACCCGCAGCGCCGGCTTGCGCTTGCCCGACCGGTGGGAGCAGCGAGGCGGAACGTGACGGGCCGGCCGTCCACTAGCGGTAGTTCACGAACTGGACGGCGAAGTCGAAGTCCTCGTTCTTCAGCGCGGTGATGGTGGCCTGTAGGTCGTTCCTGCTCTTCGACGACACCCGCACCTCCTCGCCCTGGACCTGTGCCCTCCCCGACTTCGGAGCGAAGTCACGCACCACCTTGGCCACCTGCTTGGCCTGCTCGGAGGACAGCCCGTTCTGCAGGGTGGCCGTGATCTTGTAGGTCTTGCCGGAGGCGCGCGGGTCGCCGGCATCCAGGGCCTTCAGCGACACCCCTCGTTTGACCAGCTTGTCCTTGAGCACGTCCAGCGCGGCCCGCACCCGGTCCTCGGTGCTCGCTTGCAGCTCGATGCCGTACTCGCCGGCCCAGGAGACGCAGGCGTTCGTGCCGCGGAAGTCGAACCGCTGGCCGAGCTCCTTGGCGGCCTGGTTCAGCGCGTTGTCGACCTCCTGCCGGTCGATCTTGCTCACCACGTCGAAGGAGGACTCGCTGGCCATGTCGGTTATCCTTTCGTGTTGCGGCAGGTTGCCCGAGCGGCCAAAGGGAGCGGTCTGTAAAACCGTCGGCATCGCCTACGTTGGTTCGAATCCAACACCTGCCACGCAGCCTGCGTACCATAGTCGGTTGCGTCGCCCCACTAGCTCAGTCGGCAGAGCGTCTCCATGGTAAGGAGAAGGTCTACGGTTCGATTCCGTAGTGGGGCTCGAGGGTTCAGCAGTCCTTGCGGCGGTGTAGCTCAGACGGTAGAGCAAGCGGCTCATAATCGCTGTGTCGCCGGTTCGAGTCCGGCCACCGCTACGGTCCCAGAAGGAGAGCAGACGTGGCAGCCAAGACCGCCGACATCCGGCCCAAGATCACTCTGGCGTGCACCGAGTGCAAGGAGCGCACGTACATCACCCGCAAGAACCGACGCAACGACCCAGACCGGCTCGAGCTGAGCAAGTACTGCCCACGCTGCCGCCGGCACACCGCCCACCGCGAGACCAGGTGACCGCAGACCCCACCGCTCTGGTCGGGCAGTCGGTGGTCGACGCGGGGTACGAGGTCAGCCGCGGCAAGATCCGCGAGTTCGCCTCGGCGGTGGGGGAGACCTCACCGCTGTGCCACGACGTCGAGGCCGCCCGGGCGGCCGGGTACCCCGACCTCGTCGCGCCGCCGACCTTCGCCTTCGTCCCCGCATCCCGCGCCCTCGCCGGCCTGATGGCGATGCTTCAGGCGCCGCTGCGCAACCAGGTCCACGGCGAGCAGGGCTTCACCCACCACCGCCCGATCATGGCCGGCGACGTGCTCACCACGACGGCCTCGCTTACGCGGGTGCGCTCCGGCGGGGGCCGGATGGTCGTCGGGATCGACTGCGAGCTGGCAGACGAGGACGGGCGGCCGGTCACCACCGCGCGGTCGACCATCATCGTCAGCGGGGTCGGGCAGTGAGGCAGCAGCAGGTCTACCGGGTGCGGCGGGAGGACCTGGTGCGCTACGCCGGCGCCTCCGGGGACTTCAACCCGATCCACTACAGCGACCGGGTGGCTGCGCAGATGGGCCTGCCCGGCGTCATCGCCCACGGCATGCTCACGATGGCGCTGGCCGCGCGAGCGGTGTCTGACTGGGCGGGTGGCCCGGACCGGGTGGTGGACCTCTCCGTGCGGTTCACCTCGATGGTCCGGGTCCCCGACGACGACGAGGGCGTGGAGGTCGTGGTGAGCGGCGAGCCCGCAGAGCCGGACGAGGACGGGCTGGTACCGGTCTCGGTGACTGCCACCTGTGCCGGAGAGCACGTGCTGGGCAGGGCGCTCGCCCGGGTCCGGCGTGATGGGTGAGCCGCCCCTGGCAGCACTGACGACCCTGCGGGTCGGCGGTCCGGCCGACGTCCTGCTGCGGGCGGCGGCCACGGACGAGCTGGTCGCCGCCGTGGCGGAGGCCGACGACGCGGGGCGGCCGCTGCTTCTGCTCGCCGGCGGCAGCAACGTGGTGATCTGCGACGACGGCTTCCCCGGCACCGTCGTGCAGGTCGCCACCCGCGGGGTGCAGGTGCTCGCCGCCGACGTGTGCGGCGGGGTTCTGGTGCAGGTCGCGGCCGGTGAGGCGTGGGACGCGTTCGTCACGCGCGCGGTCGAGCAGGGCTGGGCGGGTGTCGAGGCCCTCGCCGGTATCCCGGGGAGCACCGGTGCCACGCCGATGCAGAACGTGGGCGCCTACGGGCAGGAGGTGGCGGCCACGATCGCCCGGGTGCGCACCTACGACCGGGCTGCGGGCCAGGTGCGGACCGTCGTCAACGAGCAGTGCCGGTTCGGCTACCGGTCGAGCGTGTTCTCCGGCATCGACCGGTTCGTGGTTCTGGACGTGACGTTCCAGCTGCGGCCGGGACGCCTGAGCGAACCGGTGCGTTACGCCGAGCTGGCCGCGGCGCTGGGGGTGCCGCTGGGCGGGCGGGCGCCGCTGCCCGATGTCCGGGACGCGGTGCTGGCTCTGCGGACCCGCAAGGGGATGGTGCTCGATCCTTCCGATCACGACACGTGGAGCACCGGCTCGTTCTTCACCAACCCGATCGTGGACGCCAGCGCCGTCCCGTCGGGGGCGCCGAGGTGGGAGCAGCCGGACGGACGGGTCAAGACCAGCGCCGCGTGGCTGATCGAGCGCTGCGGGTTCGCGCGCGGGTTCCCCGGACCCGGCGCACCGGTCAGGCTGTCGACCAAGCACACGCTGGCGCTGACCAACCGGGGCACTGGTACCGCCGGCGACGTCGTCGCGCTCGCCCGGCAGATCCGTGACGGGGTGCGTCGGGAGTTCTCGATCACTCTCGTGCCCGAGCCGCGGCTGGTCGGGCTGTCCCTCCACCCGACCGACTGACCGGCGTCGGTCCCAGCCTTTGTCCCGCCAGCCCCTGCGCGCGGCTGTGGACAGTCCGTGACGTGTCGCTCGGATCACACCTACAGTCCACAGAATCACGGTGCGAGGGTATTGACCGAATTGCACATATATATGACAGAATGACCTGGGGGCGTGCTCCGCTGAGGGGACGGGGCGCGCCCCCACATCCGGGGGGGGGGGGTGGCTCATGAACGACGCGGTGCGCATCGTCGACGCCGAGGTCCGCAGCGTGGTCCGGGAGCGTGGGCTCGACCCGGCAGCCGACCGGGCGGCGGTCCGCAGCATCGTCGAGGCCGTCGTGGCCGCCTACGAGCAGCGCAGCCTGGTTGCCCCCCTGCCCGTGCTGGCCGACGCGGACACCGTCGTCCACGACGTCACCGACGCGGTCGCCGGGTTCGGGCCGCTGCAGCGCTACCTCGACGACCCGGACGTCGAGGAGATCTGGATCAACCGGCCCTCGAGGGTGTTCGTGGCTCGGGCCGGGCGCACCGAGCTCACCAGCACGATCCTCGGCGAGCACGAGGTGCGTGAGCTGGTCGAACGCATGCTGCGATGGTCCGGGCGTCGGCTCGACATCAGCAGCCCGTTCGTGGACGCGATGCTGCCCGACGGCAGCCGCCTGCACGTGGCGATCCCGGACGTGACCCGGGAGCACTGGGCGGTCAACGTCCGCAAGCACGTGGTTCGGGCCGGCGACCTCGACGACCTCGTCGACCTCGCCACCCTGACACCCCGGGCTGCGCAGTTCCTGCGGGCCGGGGTCGCCGCCGGGCTGAACATCCTGGTGTCCGGGGGCACGCAGGCGGGCAAGACGACGCTGCTGAACTGCCTGCTCGGAGCCGTCCCCGCGCGCGAACGGGTGATCACGGTCGAGGAGGTCTTCGAGCTCAAACCATCGTTGCCCGACCTTGTGGCCATGCAGACACGTCAGGCAGGGCTGGAGGGCACCGGCCAGATCACCCTTCGCCATCTGGTCACCGAAGCGCTGCGGATGCGGCCCAACCGCATCGTCGTCGGCGAGGTTCGCAGGGAGGAGGCGCTCGACCTGCTCATCGCGCTGAACTCCGGGGTCCCGGGCATGGGGACCATCCACGCCAACTCCGCACGCGAGGCCATCACCAAGGTCTGCACCCTGCCGCTGCTGGCCGGGGAGAACATCGGGTCGGGGTTCGTAGTGCCCACTGTCGCGGGGTCGATCGACCTCGTCGTACACATCGCCACCGACCTGGAGGGCAACCGGCGGGTTCGGGAGATCGTCGCCGTGCCGGGCCGGGTCGAGGGGCACGTGGTCGTGCTCGAGCCGGTCTTCGTCGCGCGGCACGGGCGGTTGGTCCGCGCGGACGGTTTCCCGCCGCACGCGGAGAGGTTCGAGGCGATCGGGGTCGACGTCGCCCGGGTGCTGGACGGTTCGCAGGACACGGCCGCCTGATGGGGCTGCTGGTGGGCCTCGCCTTCGGCGCCGGGTGCGTGCTGCTGATGCTCGCGCTCACCAGCCAGCCGGCACAGCGCAGGGCGCCTCGCTCGGCGGGACGGCTGGCCGAACGGATCGCCGAGGCCGGGCTCGAGGGCGTGAGCCCGCGTGGGGTGGTGCTGACCGCGGTGGGCCTCGGGCTGCTCGTCGGGGCCAGCTTCCACGTGCTCACCGCCACCTGGCCGGTGTCGGCGGCCTTCGGTGTCATCGCCGCGGGCCTGCCGTTCGTCCTGGTGCGTCAGCGGGCCCTCAAGCGGCGTGCCGAGCTCCGCGAGCTGTGGCCCGACGTCGTGGACAACCTCGCCTCCGCGGTCCGCGCCGGCATGTCCCTTCCGGACGCCCTCGGGCAGCTCGGGGTGCGCGGTCCCGAGCCGGTTCGTCGCCCGTTCATGCGCTTCTCCGAGGACTACCGCAGCAGCGGACGGTTCACCGAGAGCCTGGACGCCCTCAAGGAGCGGCTGGCCGACCCCACGGGTGACCGCATCGTGGAGTCGCTGCGCATCGCGCGGGAGGTCGGTGGGAGCGACCTGGGTCGGCTGCTGCGCACCTTGTCCGGCTTCCTCCGCGACGAGCTGCGGGTGCGGGCGGAGCTGGAGACCCGGCAGGGGTGGGTGACCAATGCCGCCCGACTCGCCGTCGCCGGGCCGTGGATCTTGCTGGCCCTGCTCTCCCTGCGCACCACCTCGATCCAGGCCTACCAGGAACTCCCCGGAATCGCCGTGCTCATCGTCGGAGCAGCGGTGTCGGCCCTGGCCTACCGGGTGATGGTGCGCCTGGGTCGGCTTCCCGAGGACCAGCGGGTGCTGCGGTGAGCCTCGGAGCGCTGGTCGGGACGGTGGGTGCGGTCGGGGTGTGGCTGACGGTGTCCCGGGTGGCCGTGCTCGGGCCACCGCGGCTGGCCGAGCGGCTCGCGCTGCACCTCGGGCGCCGGTCGACCGGGGACCCGCTGCTCGACGGGTCGGTCAGCGCCACGGTCGAGGGCCTGCTGCGGCCCACCGTGGTGCGCGCGGCCGTCCACCTCGAGCGCATCGTCGGCGGCGCGTCGTCCGTTCAGCGCCGGCTGCTGCGAGCAGGGGGTCACATCGACCTGCAGGAGTTCCGGGTGCAGCAGGTGCTGTGGGGGGCGGGTTTCTTCGGCGGCGCCCTCGCCGTGAGCCTGGCCATGCTCGCGGCCGGCTCGGCGCACTCACCCGGCCTGCTCGTCGTGTTCAGCGCTGGGATGGCTGCAGCCGGCGTGCTCGCCCGTGACCAGGCGCTGTCCCACCAGTTGCGCGCCCGGGAGGCTCGGATGCTGTCCGAGCTGCCGACGGTCGCCGACCTGCTCGCGGTCAGTGTGGCTGCCGGTGAGTCGCCGTCGGCCGCCCTCGAGCGGGTCGCGCGGATCACCCGTGGCGAGCTCGGTCGGGAGCTCACCCTGGCGCTGAACGACGTGCGTGCCGGGTCCGGACTGCTCGAGGCCCTGGACGCGATGAGCCGCCGGGTGTCGGTCCCTGCCGTCTCGCGTTTCGTCGACGGCATCGCGGTGGCCGTCGAACGCGGGACGCCGCTGGCGCAGGTGCTGCGCTCCCAGGCCGCCGACGCCCGCGAGGTGCGCAAGCGCACCCTCATGGAGATCGGCGGACGCAAGGAGATCCTCATGCTGATCCCCGTGGTGTTCCTCGTGCTGCCCGTCACCGTCCTGTTCGCGCTCTACCCGGGAATCGCTCACTTCCAGGTGATCGCCCCGTGATCCACGCCGTCCGTCCTACCGCTGCCCACGACGATCCGAGAGGGGAATTGCCCATGACCTACCGACCCGTGTCCGTGCTGGCACGCCTGCAGTCCCGGCTGGCCGGCCAGCGAGGTGACGTGCCCGGATGGGTGCTCATCACCATCATGACGGCCGGCATCGTCGCCGTGCTGTGGCAGTTCGCCGAGCCCTACCTGCGCGACGTGCTGGCGAGCTCGCTGGACTCCACCGTCGGGCGGTGAGCGAGCGCGGCTCCGCCGTCGTCGAGTTCACCCTGGTCAGCGTCCTGCTGGTCTCCCTCGTGCTGGGCATCGCCCAGCTGGGTCTGGCCATCCACGTGCGCAATACCCTGGTCGCCTGCGCCGCCGAGGGGGCTCGTCTGGCCGCCAACGCCGACCGGGACGTCGCCGATGGCGTCGTCCACACCCGACGGCTGATCGCCACCGCGCTGGCGCCGTCGATGGCCGGAGACGTCGCAGGAGCCCAGCTGGCGGGCCCCGCCGGGCCGGACGTCCGGATCGAGGTCACCACCACCCTGCCGCTGCTCGGCATGGCCGGGCCCAGCCGCTCGCTTCGGGTCAGCGCCCGCGCCGTCGAGGAGGCGCGGTGAGCAGCGCGCAGCGGGGAAGCGCCCTGGTGGAGTTCCAGGTCCTGGCGATCCTGCTGCTGGTCCCGCTGGCGTACGTGCTGCTGGCGGCGCTGGACGTGCAGCGAACCGTCTTCGGGGCCACCCAGGCGGCCCGGGAGGCCGGCCGGGTCGCGGCCGCCCTCTCAGACGAGGCGGCCGCCCGCTACGCCGCCTCGGTGTCGCTGCAGGACCAGGGTGTCGACCCGTCGCAGGCCTCGGTGACCTTCGCCTGCTCCGGCTGCCAGGGACCGGGAGGTGAGATCACCGTCGTGGTGTCCACAGCGGTGCGTCTGCCTTTCCTGCCCGACGTGCTCGCCGACTCCGTCCGCGCCGCCATACCGGTCACGGCGCAGCACACCGCGCCACTGGACCGCTACCGCGGATGAGAGCCCGTCCCGAGTCCGGGCAGATCACCGTGCTGGTGATCGGGTTCGCCGTCATCCTGCTCGGCCTGGTGGCGGTCGTGGTGGACGCCTCCGAGGTCGTCCTGCTGCGTCGGTCGCTGTCCTCCTTGGCCGACGGCGCTGCCCTCGCCGCCGCGCAGAGCCTGGCCGAGGAACCCCTCTACCGGGGCGAGGTGGGCGAGGTCGTCCCCCTGGACCCGGCGCAGGCCCACCGAGCAGCCGCCGGATACCTGCAGCGCGCCGGTGCCGCGCGCCACGACGGTTTCCAGCTTCAGCAGGTGCGGGTGGACCCGCGCACCCAGCGCGTGAGCGTCGTGCTGTCCGCCCGGGCAGACCTGCCCCTGGTCGGCAGCGTCACCGCGGCCTTCGACGGGACGCAGGTGGTGGCCAGTGCCAGCGCCCGCTCACCGATCGGCTGACGCCGCGAGCACGTACCCTGCGACCATGGCCGAGCGTGACCTGTCCACCGAGATCGCCGCGCTGTCGCAGACTCTCGGCGGCATCGAGGGGGTCCTCGACCTCGACCGGATGCGCGCCGAGGTCGCCGACCTGGAGAAGCAGGCCTCCGACCCGGACCTGTGGAACGACCCCGCGCACGCCCAGCAGGTCACCAGCCGGCTGTCGGCGACGCAGGCCGACCTGCGCCGCCTGGAGGATCTGCGCCAGCGACTGGACGACCTCCCGGTGATGCTGGAGCTGGCCGGGGAGGCCGACGAGGTCGAGGCCGCCCAGACGGTGGCAGAGATCAACCGCGACCTCGACTCCCTCACCGCGTCGATCAACGACCTCGAGGTCCGCACGCTGCTCTCGGGCGAGTACGACGCACGTGAGGCCCTGATCAACCTGCGGGCCGGCGCCGGTGGCGTCGACGCGGCCGACTTCACCGACATGCTGCTGCGCATGTACCTGCGGTGGGCCGAGCGTCACGGATACCCGGTCGACGTCTACGACACCTCCTACGCCGAGGAGGCCGGGATCAAGTCGGCAACCTTCGTCGTCCATGCCCCCTACGCCTACGGGACGCTCAGCGTCGAGCACGGCACCCATCGGCTGGTCCGCATCAGCCCCTTCGACAACCAGGCGCGCCGCCAGACCTCCTTCGCCGAGGTCGAGGTACTCCCGGTGGTGGACAAGACCGACCACATCGAGATCCCCGACGACGAGATCCGGGTGGACGTGTACCGCTCCTCCGGCCCGGGAGGGCAGGGGGTCAACACGACCGACTCGGCGGTGCGGATCACGCACCTGCCGACCGGCATCGTCGTGACCTGCCAGAACGAGCGGTCGCAGCTGCAGAACCGGGCCCGGGCCATGGAGGTGCTCCGGGCCAAGCTGCTCGAGCGCAAGCGCTCGGAGGAGCAGGCCCGGCTCGACGCGCTCAAGAGTGACTCCGGCGGCTCCTGGGGCAACCAGATGCGGTCCTACGTCCTGCACCCGTACCAGATGGTCAAGGACCTGCGCACCGAGCACGAGGTGGGCAACACCTCGGCGGTCTTCGACGGTGACATCGACGACTTCCTGGAGTCAGCGATCCGCTGGCGCCGCGGTTCTGCCCGTACAGTGGTCGCGTGATCCGCTTCGACAACGTCTCGAAGGTCTACCCGAAGACCTCGCGCGCGGCGCTGTCGGAGGTGACCGTGGAGGTGGAGAAGGGCGAGTTCGTCTTCCTGGTGGGGGAGTCCGGGTCGGGCAAGTCCACGTTCCTGCGACTGGTCCTGCGGGAGGAGCGGCCCTCGTCCGGCTACATCCAGGTCGCGGGCAAGGACCTCTCGCGGCTGGCGCAGTGGAAGGTTCCCCAGCTGCGTCGCCAGATCGGGACCGTGTTCCAGGACTTCCGGCTGCTTCCGAACAAGACCGTCGCGGAGAACATCGCCTTCGCCCTGCAGGTGATCGGCAAGTCGCGCAAGGAGATCCGCGAGGACGTCCCCGAGGTGCTCGACCTGGTGGGGTTGGACGGCAAGGAGGACCGGATGCCGCACCAGCTCTCCGGTGGTGAGCAGCAGCGGGTGGCCATCGCCCGGGCGTTCGTGAACAAGCCGCTGATCCTGCTCGCCGACGAGCCCACCGGGAACCTCGACCCGGCGACCAGTGTGGGCATCATGAAGCTGCTGGACCGCATCAACCGCACCGGGACGACGGTGGTGATGGCCACCCACGACCAGTCCATCGTGGACCAGATGCGCAAGAGGGTCGTCGAGCTGTCCGGCGGTGAGCTGGTGCGCGACCAGTCCCGCGGCGTCTACGGCTACGTGCGGTAGGGAGCGACACCGGATGCACGTGCAGTACCTGGCCAGCGAGATCGGCACCGGGCTGCGGCGCAACGTGACCATGACGATCGCCGTGGTCATGACCGTGGCCATCTCCCTGGCCCTGTTCGGCGCCGGGCTGCTGATCCGGGCCCAGGCCGAGACCATGAAGGACTTCTGGTACGACCGGATCGAGATCTCGGTGTTCCTGTGCAACGAGTTCGACACCGGCGCCACGTGTGCCTCCGGTGCGGTCAGTGACGACCAGAAGGACGTCATCCTGGCGACGCTGGAGGACAACCCCGAGGTCGAGTCGGTCTTCTTCGAGTCCCAGGAGGAGGCCTACGAGCTGTTCAGGGACCGCTTCGAGGACTCCATCGCCGACAACATCACCCCGGAGCAGCTCCAGGAGTCCTACCGGGTCAAGCTGGTCAACCCCGAGGAGTACGAAGGGGTGGTGTCCTCGGTGTCCGGTCTGCCCGGGGTCGCGCAGGTCGTCGACCAGCGGGCCCTGCTCGACCGGTTCTTCCGGCTGCTCAACGGCTTCCAGGTCGCCGCGCTGGCCATCGCCGCCGTCCAGGTGCTTGCGGCCGTGCTGCTGATCTCGAACACGATCCGGGTGGCGGCGTTCAGCCGTCGACGCGAGACCGGGATCATGCGGCTGGTCGGCGCCTCGAACTGGTCCATCCAGCTTCCCTTCATCCTCGAGGCCGCCATCGCCGGGCTCATCGGCGGCATCCTCGCCTCGCTGGTGCTGCTGGGCTTCCAGGCCTTCTTCGTCGAGGACATCCTGGTGCCCGCGTTCCGGTTCACCGCGTGGGTGGGATGGCCGGACGTGTGGCAGATCGTGCCGATCCTGCTGCTCACCGGCACCGGTATCGCCGCGATCGCCTCGTTCGTCACGCTGCGCCGCTACCTGCGCGTCTGAGGCCCGGGGTCCCGGGCCGTTCGCCAATTCGGTGACGATCCGGTACGGTCGCGTCGTTGTGTGACGGAGGTGACGACAGGAGACTCCTGTGACAACCGTGATCCGCCGAGCCGGATCGGTACTCGCCGGGTCGATCGCGCTCGTCGTCGTCTCAGCGCTGCTCGCCCCTGCCGGCACCCTCGACAGCATCGAGCGGCGCCGTCAGCAGCTGGAGAGCCAGCTGTCTGGCACCCAGGACCAGCTGTCCGGGACGCAGGGGCGCCTGTCCGGTGCCGAGCAGGAGCTCAGCCAGTCAACCGCTGAGCTCGACCGGGCCACGCGGGCCTTCCAGGAGGCCGAGGCGCAGATCCCTGGCGCCGAGTCGGCCCTGGCCGCCGCGCAGCAGGAGCTCGACCAGGCACGGTCGGTGCTGGCTGCCGCCCAGGCGAGCTCGGCGCGCGCCGCCGGTGACCTGGTGCAGGCCCAGGCTGAGGAGGCAGCCGCCGTCGAGGAGCTGAGGTTGGCCGAGGAGCAGGTCGTCGCGGCGAAGGAGCGGGTGGCCCTCATCGGCACCCGGATCGAGACCAAGCAGGCCTCGATCGGCCAGGTGGCGGCGAAGGCCTGGCAGCGGGGATCGCTCGGCGACCTGGAGTGGCTGTCGGTCGTCCTCGGCTCGGACGGCATCGAGGACTTCAACGCTCGGGTGACCTACGTCCAGTCCGCCATCAACGCCGAGGGATCGGCGGTAGCCGACCTGCAGGACGACCGTGCGGCCGAGGCGAACGCGCGCGTCCTGCTCGAGGAGGCCGAGGAGCGCGCCGAGGCCGCCAGGCAGGCGGCCCTCGTCGCGCGCGAGGCGGCGGTCGCTGCGCTGGCTCGCGCCCAGGAGCTCGAGGCGGCGGCCGGGGCTGCGGCGGCGCAGGCCCAGGGCAAGCAGGAGCAGACCTCCGCCGCTGCGGCGAGCGTGCAGGCCCTGGTCGGGCAGCGGGACCAGGCGCGCGTGGCAGCCGAGGCGGCCAAGGACGCCGACGTCTCGGCTTACCAGGCGCTCCAGGTCGAGCGGGACGTCATCCAGAGCGAGGTGGCGGCGCTGGCCGCCGAGGTCCGTCAGCAGGAAG
>CAYHHE010000005.1:27936-54224 GCA_964356295.1 uncultured Actinomycetes bacterium
GAGGAGGAGCGTCGCCGCGCCGAGGAAGCCGCGGCTCGACAGGCCGCAGGCTCTGGATCCAGCGTGCCCGCGCCGGCACCAGCGCCGGCCCCCGTCTCGGTCCCCCCGGCCCCGGCGGTGTCGTCCGGGGCGCTCCTACGGCCGGTGTCCGGGGCGATCACCTCCCCGTACGGGATGCGGCTGCACCCGGTCCTCGGGTACCGCAAGCTGCACGACGGCACGGACTTCGGCAGCGGCTGCGGCACGCCCATCTACGCCTCGGCCTCCGGGACGGCCGTCTGGGCGAGCTACCGGGGCGGGTACGGCAACCAGGTGCTGGTCAACCACGGGTGGTACGACGGCGCTCCGCTCGCCACGTCCTACAGCCACCTGTCGAGCTTCTCGGTGTCGGCCGGCCAGTCGGTGCAGCGTGGCCAGCGCATCGGATACGTCGGGAGCACCGGGTACTCGACCGGTTGCCACCTGCACTGGATGGTGTACCGCGACGGTGCCACCGTCAACCCCGTAACCTGGCTGTGATGCCCAGGGACTCCGGGCGCCAGCTCGTCGCACGCAACCGACGGGCCCGCCACGACTACGCCATCGCTGACACCTACGAGGCGGGCCTGGTCCTGACCGGGACCGAGGTCAAGTCGCTGCGCGCCGGCCGCGCCACCCTCACCGACGGGTACGCCGTCGTCCGCGACGGTGAGGCGTGGCTGCACAACGTCCACATCCCCGAGTACGAGCCGGGGACGTGGACCAACCACGAACCGCGCCGCCCGCGCAAGCTGCTGCTGCACCGTCGGGAGATCCGCGAGCTGAGCAAGGCCGGGCAGGAGCGTGGGATGGCGCTGGTGCCGCTCTCGCTGTACTTCCAGGACGGCTACGCCAAGGTCGAGATCGGCGTCGGTCGCGGCAAGAGGCAGTACGACAAGCGGCAGACCCTGGCCGAGCGGGACGCCCGCCGAGAGGCCGAGCGGGCCGTGCGGACGCGCCGTTGAGGTTGCTCGGACTGGTTGGCGCCGTCCTGGTGCTGGCCGGCATGCTCGTCATCGTGCGGGCCGACGACGGCCTGGTGCGCGAGCACACCACCGTCGCAGGGGTGCCCGTCTCGGTGATCCGGCCACCGGGAGAGGGTCCCTTCCCCGGCATCGTCGTCGCCCACGGGTTCAACGCCAGCGGACGGCTCATGGACGGCATCGGCATCGCGCTTGCCGACGACGGCTGGGTCGCGGCCATGCCCGACTTCACCGGGCACGGGTCCAACCTGGACCCGCTCGGCACCGACCCGGCACTGCAGGACGAGGTCGCTGCCGTGGGAGACTGGCTGGCCCGCCGCGATGACGTGGACGGTCCGGCCGCCACGCTGGGACACTCCATGGGAGCAGGTGCGGTCACCCGCGCAGCCGCCGAGGACCCCGACATCCCCGCGACCGTGGCGCTGTCCCTGCCGAGCGCGGACGAGCTGAGCGAGGGGGTGCGCTCGCTGCTGCTGCTCGTCGGTGGTGCCGAGGGCGACCCGTTCGCCACCGCCGCGCGGGAGGCGGCGGCGATGGGCTACCAGACCGCGGAGATCCCCGGAGCCACCCACATCAGCATCCTGTTCCGCACCGAGACCCTGCAGCGATCGGTGACCTGGCTGGACCAGGCCGTCGGACGCCCGCCGGGCACCGTCCAGCCCGACCGGCGGATGCTCGCCGTGGGCGCGGTCTACCTCGGCGCTGCCGTGCTGTTCTGGCCGCTGAGCGCGGTGATCGTCCGGTCTCGCGTGGACACCGTGCGGGGGCGCCGGCCGCTCCTGCCGGCCACCCTGGGCGTCGCGGTGTCGGGGGCGGCGGCCGGGGCGATGCTCGCGGCCGTGCCCCGGCTGGGCGAGGTGGTGCCGCTGGTGGTCGGCGGATACCTCGCCGCCTTCGTCGCCCTCACCGGTGTGGCGCAGTGGGCGCTGTCGCGTCGGTGGGAGCAGCCCGTCGCGGCAGCGGTGCTGCCCGGAGTGCTGATGGGGACCTACGCCGCGGTGACGACGGCGGTCCCGGCCGGTCTGGCGTGGGCCCAGATCAGCCTCGCCGGCCCGCGTGCGCTCGGCCTGGCGCTGCTGGTCGTCGCGGGAGTGGCCTACGGCTGGGGGGAGCTGCTGCTGGCGTGGCGCCCGGACGGCACGGTCGGGTACGCCCGGGTCGTCATCGGCCGGCTCCTGCTGACAGGCGTCCTGCTCGTGCTGAGCGTGACCGGCCTCGCCCCCGGCTTCCTCGTCGTCCTCGCCCTGGTGATGCTCGTGGTGCTGCCGTGGCTCGGCGCGTACGCAGTGCGCGTGGCGCGCCTCACCGGCTCGCCGCTGGCCGGGGCGCTGAGCCAGGCGCTGCCGCTGGCCCTGCTGGTGTCGGTGACCACGCCGTTGGCGTAGGGCAGACTCTGCCCCGTGCGGCGGGCGACGATCATCGGCCTCGTGGTCGCGGCCGCCCTGGCGGGGGTGGTGGCGTTCCTGCTGCTGCGGGGCCAGGACGGGGACGACACGGCCACCCCGACTCCCACGACCAGCCCCAGCCCCACCCCGCAACCCTTGGCCCAGTGGCCGCTGAGCGGGCTGCCCACCGACGAGGAGGTGGTCGGACCGGTGGTCGCGGTCAAGGTCGACAACACGGCCAACGCCTTCCCCCAGCGCGGTCTCGACCTCGCCGACATCGTGGTGGAGGAGCCGGTGGAGGGTGGGGTGACCCGGCTGGCCGTGCTCATGCACTCCGCGCTGCCCTCCGGCGGCGAAGGGGTGACCGGGCCGGTCCGCTCGGTCCGCAGCAGCGACATCGGCGTGGTGGCCCCGGCCGATGCCGTGCTGCTGGCCTCCGGAGGGGCGGCCCCACCGGTGGCCGACATCGAGGCCGCCGGCATCGAGACGAGGTTCGAGGGCACCGAGGGGTTCTTCCGCGACCCCAGCCGACGGGCTCCGTACAACCTGTTCGTCGACGTGGTGCAGGCCCGTGCCGCTCTCACCGAGTCCGCAGCGCCGCCGCCGTACTTCACCTGGGCCTCGCCCGGTGACGTCTTCCCCGCCGGGACGCCCGCCCAGAGTGTCGTGCTTCGCTTCTCCCCGGCGCAGTCCACCGCGCTGGCCTTCGACGGCACCTCGTGGACTCGCACCCTGGACACCCCGGACGGGTTCACCGCGACCACGGTCATCGCGCTGCTCGTGCAGCAGCAGGTCGCCGGGTACCTCGACCCAGGAGGGAACCCCGTCCCGATCACCATCACTGAGGGCACCGGCCAGGGCTGGATGGCCTCGTCGGGGTCGGTCGTCGACATCGAGTGGTCCAAGCCCACCGCGGCGAGCCCGTGGTCGTTCCGCACTGCCGACGGGCAGAACCTGCCCGTGCCGCCTGGACGGACCTACCTGGCCCTGCTGCCCGCCGGCACCGGGTCGCTGCAGGGAGTAGACTCCTCAGGTTGACAACTCCACAGGGGCCGAACGGTTTCGACCACTGGTGTCGGATCCGGTGAAGCGTGCCGAGGATCCGTGGCTGACCTCGTTAACCATGCCGCGGAACCAATATCTGCCGAAAAACCCGCAGAAGAGTTCACCCTCGCCGCCTGAGCGAGGCCAGAACTCCGTCAGCCCGGGGCGTCCCCGACCCGGTGCCTGGCGTCATCCAGGGGACTCACCACCCGTCCCGGCCGCGGGGACGGGTGGAACACCTCACAGCGGCTGGGCTGTGTTCCTCGTTGTGTCACACGACGCGAGGTAGCTGAGACCACGACAGCGTGACTGCGCACGGAGAAGACCGGTGACGGCTCAGCGGGACCCGGGTTCGATTCCCGGCGGCTCCACCACAGGCGTGGCGACCAGCTCCAGGCCACCGAGAGTGATGCTGGTGTCCACCGACAGCAGGGGGTGCCGACCGTCCACACCGGCCTGCGTCCAGTACGAGTCCTCCCAGGTCTGGAACCCGTCGCGAACGGTCAGACCGGCGAGCACCGACACCACGCCGATGCGTGCCGCCGTGGTCTCGGGAATGCGCAGCACCACCGCTGCACCGGCCGTGGTGACCCTGGCGTTCACGTCCCGCCGCAGCGTCCCCTCGAAACCGATGTCGTAGCTGGCCGCGCCCCCGACGATCGTCGCCTGCTCGGGACTGGCGTGCCCGAGCCCGGAGATGGACACGCTGGCCGCCCCCGCCTCGCAGTCGAGCCGATCGAGGTCACCCACCGGGGCGTCGAAGGAGATCGCCGCGGTGCCGGCGCCGAGGCGCACCGACACCCGGCGCAGCGTGAGGCCACCGAGCCGGAGGGTCACGTCGGACGCGCCGGTCGCCACGTGAAGCGACACCGGCCGTCCCCGGCCCACTGCGAGGTCCAGCGTCGGGACGGCGGCCCTGAACCCGCGCACGTCGGTGAGCCGGGTGTGCTGGGCCACCCGCACCGTCCCGTAGTCCTGGGTGACTGTGAGGGGCAACGCGGCCGTGGGGTCCTGGTAGGTCCCACTCACCATCGTCGCGGGGTCGCCTGGACGGATGGTCAGCCGGCACGCCCCCACGCTCACCCTCAACGCCGCGTCGTCGGTGTCCGGCCACCCGGCGCTCACCGGCACCGTCGCAGGTTCGCGGTCCTGGATGCTGCTCGTCTCGTCGGTCATCTCTGCCCGTCCTTGCCTAGAATCCGCTGCCGCCGTGCCCATCGTGGCACGTAGGGTGGCCGGATGAGGCTGGGAGTGCTGGGAAGCGGGACGGTAGGCACCACGCTGGCGGCGGCCTTCGCCGGCGCCGGGCACGATGTCGTCCTCGGTACCGGTCACCCCGACCGGGCCGAGACCACGGCGTGGTCCGAGCAGACCGGCGTCCCAGTGCAGTCCTTCGCCTCGGCGGCCGAGCATGGCGAGGTGGTCGTCAACGCCACCGCGGGGGTGGCTTCCGTGGCGCTGCTCACCTCGGTGGCCCACTCCCTGGACGGGACCGTCGTGGTCGACGTGGCCAACCCGCTGGACTTCTCCGCCGGGTTCCCGCCGTCGCTGACGGTGGGCAACACCGACAGCCTGGCCGAGCAGATCCAGCAGGCGCTGCCTCGGGCCCGGGTCGTCAAGGCTCTCAACACCGTCACCGCTGCGGTCATGGTGGCGCCGGGACAGCTGCCGCAGGTGCACCACCTGCCCATCGCCGGGAACGATCCGCAGGCCAAGGCCACGGTGGTCGGGCTCCTGGGCGACCTCGGGTGGCCAAGCGAGGCGGTGCTCGACCTCGGCGAGATCCAGGCTGCCCGGGGGACCGAGGCCTATCTGCTGCTCTGGGTGCGCCTGCTCGGGGCGGTCGGGTCCCCGATGTTCAACATCAGGGTCGTCCGGGCCGACGGTTCCGGCTAGCCGTCGTGGACAGCCTTGCCGGCCGACTGCTGGTCGCGACCCCGCTGCTCGGCGACCCCAACTTCGAGCGCACCGTGGTACTCATGCTCGAGCACTCCGACGACGGCGCCCTGGGCGTGGTGCTCAACCGGCCCTCCACGCTCGAGGTGACCGAGATCCTGCCGTCCTGGGCTGACCTGGCGACCGTGCCCCCGGTCATCTTCCAGGGCGGGCCGGTGTCCACCGACAGCGCGCTCGGGCTGGTGCGCATCGCCCACGACGAGGAGATCATCGGCGTGCGTCCGCTGCGCGGCGGTGTTGCCCTGGTCGACCTCGACACCCCGTCCGAGCTGGTCTCTGACGCGCTGGTGGGTATGCGGGTGTTCGCCGGGTATGCCGGCTGGGGTGGCGGCCAGCTCGACGGGGAGATCGGGGAGGGCGCCTGGTTCACCGTGGACGCCCTGCCCGACGACGCCTTCAGCGCTGACCCTGCGCAGCTGTGGCGTCGGGTGCTGCGACGCCAGCCGCACCCGCTCTCGCTGATCGCCTCGTTCCCGCAGGACCCCGCCTGGAACTGAGGGCCTAGAATCCCCGGATGGCTACCGAGCTAGGTCCCGGCACCGAGACCGTCGTCGACGAACGGACCAGGCCCGTCACCGACGACGGGGACCACGAGCGGTTCTCGCACTTCGTCCCGAAGAAGACGCTCACCGAGGCCATCGTGACGGGAACGCCGGTGCGCGCCCTGTGCGGCAAGGTCTGGGTGCCCAGCCGCGACCCGCAGAAGTACCCCGTGTGCCCGACGTGCAAGGAGATCTGGGAGAAGCTGCCGAAAGGTCGGGAGCCGGGCGAGGACCGCTGATGGCCGTCCCCTCCGCGATGGTGCCGCTGGGCACGCCTGCACCGGACTTCGCGCTGCCCGACACCTCGGGACGGCTGCACAGCAGCGCGGACATCACCGGCCCGGCGCTCCTGGTCGCCTTCCTGTGCAACCACTGCCCCTACGTCAGACACATCGAGAGCGCCTTGGGGCGGGTGCTGGCCGGCTTCCCGGACCTGCCGGTGGTGGGGATCTGCACCAACGACGCCGCGGCCTACCCCGACGATGCCCCCGACCGGCTGGCCGAGCAGGCCGAGAGGGCAGGCTGGGCCTTCCCCTACCTGGTGGACGCCTCCCAGGATGTGGGGCGAGAGTTCCAGGCCGCATGCACGCCGGACTTCTTCCTCTACGACGCCGACCGGCGGTTGGCCTACCGGGGTGCGTTCGACACCTCGACACCGGGCAACGACCAGCCGGTGACCGGTGCGCTGCTCGCCGACGCCATCACTGCGGTCCTGGCCGGCCAGCCCGTCACCGAACCGCACCGACCCAGCATGGGCTGCTCGATCAAGTGGCGGGACTGACCACCGCGCGGGGACCAGCGGGAATCCGCGACGCCGGCGCCGGCGTTGTCGGCGCATGGCCACCCTCACGCTGACCACCGACAACCACGACGAGACGATCAAGGACGGCATCGTCCTCATCGACTTCTGGGCGCAGTGGTGCGGCCCGTGCCGGATGTTCGCGCCGGTCTACGAGCAGGCGTCGGACCAGCACACCGACATCACCTTCGCCAAGGTCGACACCGAGCAGGAGCGCGAGCTCGCTGGACGGTACGGCATCCGATCGATCCCGACGCTGGTCATCTACCGCGACGGGATCCCGGTGTTCGGGCAGCCCGGAGCCGTGCCCGCCAACGTCCTGGAGGACCTGATCTCCCAGGTCCGGGAGCTTGACATGGACACCGTCCGCAGCCAGTACGACGAGCAGCTGCGCGCCGCGGGACGCTGAGCGTCCTCCAGGTCACCTGGTGGGGCCACTCCACCGTCTCGGTGCGCGACGGTGACGCCCACCTGCTCACCGACCCTCTGCTCACCGACCGGGTGGCGCACCTCACCCGCCGACGCGGGACCGCCCCGGAGGACCTGAGCGGCATCGACGCGGTCCTGGTCTCCCACCTGCACCACGACCACTGCCACCTGCCGTCGCTGCGACGGCTGCCGCAGGGAACCCTGGTCGTGCTGCCGCGCGGTGGCGGGGGACTGCTGCGCACCCTGCCCCTGGACCTCCACGAGGTCGTCGCAGGGGACCGGGTCGGCGTGTCGGGGGTGCAGGTCGAGGTGGTGCACGCCGTCCACGACGGTCGGCGGCACCCCGGGTCGTCGTGGCGTGGACCCGCCCTGGGCTTCGTCGTCGCGGGAGCCGCCCGCACCTGGTTCGCCGGAGACACCGGACCAGCCGACCTGCTGGGCCGGGACGCCGGCTCGGTCGACCTGGCGCTGCTGCCTGTCGGCGGATGGGGCCCGGTGTCGCGGGCGGGCACGCACGGCCAGCACCTCGACCCCAGGCAGGCAGCCGAGGTGGCCCGACGGGTGCACGCACGGGTCGCGGTACCGGTCCACTACGGGACGATGTGGCCGACCGGGCTGCGTGCTCACCGGCACCCCGCCTTCCTCACCCCCGGCCGCCACTTCGCCGAGGAGGCCGCCCGGATCGCCCCGCTCCTGGACGTGCGGGTGCTCGACCCCGGGACGTCGCTGCGTTGGGAGCCGCCGCAGCGGCAGTCAGGTGACGGTGATGACGACCGCGGGTGAGACCACCTGCCGTCCGGCCACCTCGGTCACGGTACGGAACTGGTTCTGCCCGACCCGGCCGGTGCGCACCCACACCCCGTAGGAGCCGTCGCCGCGGGTCTGGGCCGTCACCGGGAAGTCGACGAAGTCGAGCCCATCGACCGACTGCTGAACCTGCAGCACGACCTCGCCCGCCGCGGGGGTCAGCACCCCCTCGAGCCGGATCAGCTCCTCGACGGCCGCCTGCGACCGGTCGGCGGTGAGGGTGAGCGAGGCCTGCGCCGACGACTCCGGCGCGGGGGTCGGGGTCGCCGGGACGGTGGCGGGTGCGCTGGATGTGGGTCCTGCGGACGGTTCGGCCCCACCGTCCCTGCCCAGCACCGCCGCCAGGGCGCCGCCGAGGAAGCCGATCACTGCGGCCGCGAGCAGCGCCAGCAGCACCGGGGTGCGGCTGGGGCCGGGTCGCGGGGCAGGCGGGGACATGTCGGTCCCATTGAACCCGAGGGCACGCCGCCAGCGATGCGCGCCGCTACCGCAGGGGCACCGAGGCCTTCGGTAGCGCGAACCAGCGCAGCGCCTCGAAGTCCTCGCTGAGCAGGCCATCCTCATCAGCAGGGTCCTCGGCGCGCTCCCGGGCGAGGCTGTGGGCGAACTCCAGGTACTCCCCGAGGGCACTCACCGGTGCCCGGTCGTCATGGCGCGGGTAGCGCAGCCGTCCCTGCTCGTCGTAGCCCACGTCGGTCAGGCGCAGCGGCGGCTCCACCGGCCCAGCGCGGTGACGCCAGATGCCTGAGGTGGGGTCGAAGGCGTAGTCGGGCAGGAACAGGTGGCCGTGGCGGGCGACGAAGGCGACGGCAGCCACGATGAACTCGAAGACCTCCTCGGCGATGAAGTAGTTGAAGTTGACCCGCACCCAGCCCGGCTTGATCCCTTCGCAGCCGTGCGCGATCTCGCGCTCGTAGGCGTGCGACTGCTCGATGTCGATGCCCAGCAGGGCGTGACCGTAGGGCCCGGCGCATGAGCACCCGCCACGTGCCTGGATGCCGAAGAGGTCGTTGAGCAGGGCGACCACGGCGTTGTGGTGCAGGTACCGCCCGTCCGGTCGACGCACGACGAACGACACGATGGACAGTCGTTCGGCCTGGGGGTTGCCGAGGATCTCGATGCCTGGCTCGGCAGACCAGGCCTGCACGGCGCGCCGAAGGAAGTCGTCCTCGTGGGCGCGGATCACGTCGGTGCCGACGGCCTGCTTGAGCCCGAAGACCATGCCGGCCCGGATGGATTCCACGATCGCCGGGGTACCGCCCTCCTCGCGGTGCACCGGGTCGTCGAGGTAGACGTGCTCGGCGGGGTTGACGTAGGCGACGGTCCCCCCGCCGACGACGTCGGGTACCCGGTTCGTGAGCAGCTCGCGCCGCACCACGAGCACCCCCGGCGTGCCGGGACCGCCGATGAACTTGTGCGGGGAGAGGAACACCGCGTCCTTGTAGGCCGGCGGGTTCCCGGGCACCTGCATGTCGATGTCGACGTACGGCCCGGCGGCCGCGAAGTCCCACAGCGCCAGCGCGCCGTGCTCGTGGAGCAGGACGGAGATGCCGGTCGTGTCGGAGATGATCCCGGTGACGTTGCTGGCCGCGGAGAACGCCCCGATGCGCAGCGGCCGATCGGCGTGGGCGACCAGCTCGCGGAGCAGGGTGGCCTGGCAGATGTGCCCGTCGCTGTCCTCAGGGATCCGCACGACGTCGGCGATGGACTCGCGCCAGGGCAGCTCGTTCGAGTGGTGCTCGAAGGGTCCCACGAACACCGCCGGGCGGTCCTGCGCGGCGATGGCGTCGCTGAGGTGGTGCCGGTCATCCAGGGCGGACGGGATGCGCAGCCCCAGGATCCCGATCAGCCGGTCGATGGCGCCCGTCGACCCCGACCCGGCGAAGATCACCGCTGTCGAGTCGTCCCCGTTGACAGCGGCGTGGATGACCGCGCGTGCGTCCTCCCGCAGGCGAGTGGTCTGCAGGCCGGTGCCGCTGGACTCGGTGTGCGTGTTGGCGTAGCGGGGCAGTACCTCCTCGAGGATGAAGCGCTCGATGAACGACAACGCGCGACCACTGGCGGTGTAGTCGGCGTAGGTGACCCGGCGCGGACCGTAGGGGCCGGGCATCACCTGGTCGTCCCCGATGACCGACTCGCGGATTCGGCTCAGGAGCGCAGGCTCGGGCAGGGAAGCGTTGCGGGGCGGGAGGTCGATCACGTCGCTCCCCTCGGGTGTCCGGTCAGGACCACCCCGGACTGCTCCATCTCCTCGATCGCCGCCGCGGTCGTGGGTGCTGCGACGCCTGCGGTCAGGTCGAGCAGCACCCGGGTGCGCAGGCCGGCGCGTCGCGCGTCGAGCGCGGTCGCCCGGACGCAGTGGTCGGTGGCCAGCCCGACGATGTCGACCTCGCTGACCTCGTGCTCGGACAGCCACTCGGCCAGACTCCGACCGTCGCGGTCGTGGCCCTCGAACCCCGAGTATGCGGCCGCGTAGGACCCCTTGTCGAAGACCGCGTCGAACGGCTGCGGGTCCAGGTTGGCGTGGAAGGCCGCGCCGTCGGTGCCGGCCACGCAGTGCGCCGGCCACGAGTCGACGAAGTCGGGATGGTCGGAGAAGTGCTCACCGGGGTCGATGTGATGGTCGCGGGTGGCCAGGACGTAGTCGTACTCGCGCGAGCCCGGGTCGGCCTGCGACAGCCGGTGCAGCGTCTCACCGATGAGCAGCGCCACCTCGGCGCCGCCGCTCACCGGCAGCGAGCCACCCTCGCAGAAGTCGTTCTGGACGTCGACAACGATCAGCGCGCAGGTCACAGCGGCTCTCCTTCCATGATCGTGGGTAGTGCCGGTTCTCCTCGGGACAGCTTGCGGGCGTGGTCGGGGAGCTCGTCCAGGCAGCGCCGGTGCCGCTCGCGGGCGGCCTCGAGCGGCTCGCGCCCGACGACCTCGCCGTCGCGGATGAGGTCGACCTGCAGCGGGCGGTCCTGCGCACCGGCGGACTCGGCGCCGGCGAGCGTGAGCACCTCGGCGGTGGCGACACCGTCCACGCGGCGCCGCAGCGCGGTCTTGCGTCCGCCCCGACCGGCCTTGCCCAGGCTGTGCTTCTCCACGGCCTGCATCTGTCCGTGCGCGTCCTGCCTGGCGACCATCTTGTAGACCAGCCTGGCCGTCGGAGCGCCGGACCCGGTCACCAGCTGCGTGCCGACCCCGTAGGAGTCGGCCGGGGCCGCTGCCAATGCCGCGATGGCGAACTCGTCCAGGTCGCTGGTCACCACGATGCGGGTGTCCGTCGCCCCCAGCTGGTCGAGCTGGCGCCGCACCCGGAGGGTCAGCGCGATGAGGTCGCCGGAGTCCAGCCGGACGCCTCCCAGCCCGGTCCCGGCGACCCGTACCGCGGTCTGGACGGCGGTCTCGACGTCGAAGGTGTCCACGAGCAGCGTGGTCGACGCTCCGAGCGCGTCGACCTGCGCCCGAAACGCTTCCGGCTCGGAGTCATGAAGAAGAGTGAAGGCGTGGGCACTCGTCCCCCTGGTGGGGATGCCGTAGCGGTGTCCCGCCGCGAGGTTGCTGGTGCTGGCGAACCCGGCCACGTAGGCCGCGCGTGCCGCGGCGACAGCGGCGGCCTCGTGGGTGCGCCGCGACCCCATCTCGATGCAGGGACGTGACCCGGCTGCTGTGGTGATGCGGGAGGCGGCCGACGCCACCGCGCAGTCGTGGTTGAGGATCGAGAGCACGATCGTCTCCAGCACGACCGCCTCGGCGAACGTCCCCTCGACCGAGATCAACGGGGAGAACGGCAGGTAGCACTCGCCTTCGGCGTACCCGCGGACGTCACCGCGGAAGGAGAACCCGGCAAGCCAGTCCAGCGTCGGCGCGTCCACCACGTCGGCAGCAGCCAGCCACTCGAGCTGGTCGTCGGTGAACGTGAACGCCTCGATCGCGTCCAGGACCCGTCCGACCCCGGCAACGACCCCGTAGCGACGGCCGTGCGGCAGGCTGCGGGCGAACACCTCGAAGGTGCTCCGGCGGCCCGCGATGCCGTGCGCCAGCGCGGCCTGGACCATGGTGAGCTCGTAGTGGTCGGTGAGCAGCGCACTCGACCCGCTGGGCGCCATCGGGTCGAACCTGTCGGCCGGGGGCTGCGGGAGGCTCACACCGTCAGGAGCGTAGTGCTGGCCGCACGTGTCACGATGGACCCGTGACCGCACCCGTCGAGCTGGAGGAACCCGACCTCCACGAGGTCACCGAGACGAAGTCACCGTGGGTGACGATCGTGTGGAACGATCCGATCAACCTGATGTCCTACGTCAGCTACGTCTTCCAGAGCTATTTCGGCTACCCCAAGCCGAAGGCGGAGAAGCTCATGCTCGACGTCCACCACAAGGGGAAGGCGGTCGTGTCCAGCGGCAGCCGAGAGGAGATGGAGCGCGACGTCGAGGCGATGCACTCCTACGGGCTGTGGGCCACGCTTCGCCGGTCTGGCGACTGAGCAGATGGGCACCGCCTTCCGCCGACGACGAGACGGCACCCTCACCGCCACCCTGCACCCAGCCGAGATCGACCTGCTGCGCAGCCTGACCGGCCAGCTGCTCGAGCTGCTCGCCGACGGGGAGCCGCAGGTGACCTCCGTCGGCGACCCGTTGGAGCAGGTCCTCGACCTGGCCTCGCCGGAGCCCCCGTCCGACCCGGTGCTGAGAAGGCTGTTCCCCGACGCCTACTCCGACGAGGCGGCCGCCTCCGACTTCCGTCGCTACACCGAGCGGGGCATTCGGGAGACCAAGCGGCGCAACGCTCTGGTGGTCCTGACCGACTTGGACCGAGCCGAGCCTGCCGGACGCGAGCCCGACGACCGCCGGGTCGTCCGGGTGGACGCGCGCGACGGCGAGGCGTGGATGCGATCGCTGACCGACCTGCGGCTGGCCCTAGGCACCCGGCTCGGTCTCGAGCAGGACGTGGAGCCGGAGTGGCTGCACGGAGCAGGCGACGACCCGCGCCGCTACGTCTACGGCGTGTACGAGTGGCTGGGGTGGCTCCAGGACACCCTCGTCCGGGCCGTGATGCGCTGAGGGCTGGTCCCTGCGCCCCGGCCGGCCCCTCTGTCTGCCGCTGCCGGGCCCTGGGTCCAACCATGACGACGCGCGCCTGGTCCTCTGCCGCTCCTGCCGGTGCTTGGCCGACAGCTCGCCGATGGCGATCGGGCGGTGAGGCCGTTACGCGTCCGCGGGGGCCACCTGCTTGTTCGTCGCCGCCGCTCCTGGATGGTCGGCCTTGCCGAGCTCCGCCATCGCGAACACCGGGTCGTCGTGGAAGGACTTCAGCCGGGCGATCTTGTAGACGACCAGGGCGAAGACCGCCTTGGCGACCACGTCCGCGATGGTGTAGCCGACTTGGCGCAGCACGAACGCATCCGCGCCCTCGAAGCCGAACATCGGGAACATGTAGGCGATCGGGTAGAAGCCCCACGAGGCCAGCAGCAGCCAGCGAAGGTTCTTGATGGAGGCCTGGACCTCGACCGGCTGCCGGTCGATCGACTTGGTGAGCTCGACGAACAGCACGTAGAGGATGAAGATGAACGGGATGGTGGACAGCGCGCCCCACAGCGCTCGCGTCCCGTTGTCCATCGCCACCTCGCCCGGATACCCCAGCGCGATCATGAGCGCCGAGGCGGGGACGAGCCGAATCAGCAACCGCCGGCTCTCGCTGCGCGCGAGCGCCAGCACGGCGACCGCCTCGACCAGCAGCAGCGGAACGGTCAGCAGCCAGTCGACGTATCGATAGGCCTCGTTGAACCCTGCGCCCTCGGTCAGCGTGTAGGTGCCCGCGCCACCGACGGCGTCGGTGACGTACGCCGCGTCGAAGCTCTCGATGATGCGGAAGTAGTGGTAGGTCGCGATACCCAACACCGTGGCCGAGACCACCAGCGCCGTGCGGTACCGCGGGAGCACCCTGGCTTGCGAGACCAGCAGGAAGACGGCCGCGAACAGCATCGATGCGATGGCGAAGGAGAAGAAGTTGTAGACCGTCTCGAACTGACCCTGCGTCAGCTCTTCGACCCCAGTCATGACGTACCTCCGATCGTTGAATGTCAAGAGCGACTGTCACCCTCTCCCGGAGCCGGGGCAATCTGAACAACGTCTGAATCGATCGTGGCGCGACACGGCGGGGATGGTGCTCGGTGGGCCCGGTGGACGGTGGGTTCGGTGCACTGCCGGCTGGCCCCAGGCTGCTGACCCCGGGGGCGGCTCAGCGAGGTGGCGGACGACCCTGGTCGTCACGGGTTCCGGGGCTGCGCACGATGGACCACACCTGCACCGAGGGAGCGGCACCACCATCGGTGGTCATCGACGACGCATCGTGAGACCCCGCAAGTACCCTGGCGAGGTGCTGGTGATCAGCAAGCCGGTGCTGGACGCGATGGTGGCGCATGCGCGCGCGGACCACCCGGACGAGGCGTGCGGGATCGTGGCGGGACCGGTCGAGGGTGACGACCCTGTCCGGCACGTGCCGATGACCAACGCCGAGCGCTCGCCGACCTTCTACCGGTTCGACTCGACCGAGCAGCTGCGCGTCTGGCGGGACATGGACGATCGCGACGAGCGTCCGGTCGTGATCTACCACTCGCACACCGCGACCGAGCCGTACCCGTCGCGCACCGACATCGCCCTCGCGACCGACCCGGACGCGCACTACGTACTGATCTCCACCCGCGACCCGGTCGTCGTGGAGGTCCGGTCCTTCCGGATCGTCGACGCCGAGGTCAGCGAGGAGCCGGTGCAGGTGCTCGAGTAGTCCAGCGCTCGGGAATGCCGGGTGAGTCGGCGTCGTTCCCGACACCATGCCGGTCGAGGTCCGAATCCCCACCATCCTGCGCACCTACACCGACGGCGCGAAGACCGTGCAGGTCGACGGCACCACGCTGGCCGAGGTGATCGACAGCCTCGAGTCGAGCCACGTCGGGCTGAAGGACCGCCTGGTGGACGACGGGTCGCTGCGGCGGTTCGTCAACATCTACGTCAACGACGAGGACGTGAGGTTCCTGGGTGGGCTGGCCGCAGCCGTGTCCGACGGTGACTGCGTGACGGTGCTGCCCGCGGTCGCCGGCGGCTGAGGACGACGCCGCCGGGCGCATGCGCTACGACTCGTTCCTCGACTCCGTCGGCGCTACGCCGCTCGTCGGGCTGCCACGGCTCTCCCCGACGCCTGCGGTGCGGCTGTGGGCCAAGCTGGAGGACCGCAACCCCACCGGATCGGTGAAGGACCGACCGGCCATCGCGATGATCCGCGCCGCCGAGAGCGACGGTCGGCTGCGCCCCGGGGCGACCATCCTCGAGCCGACGAGCGGGAACACCGGCATCTCGTTGGCGATGGCGTCCCGCGTGCTGGGGTACCACCTGGTGTGCGTGATGCCGGAGAACACCTCGGTCGAACGGCGCCAGCTGCTCACGATGTACGGCGCGGAGATCGTGCTGTCCCCGGCGGCTGGAGGGTCGAACGAGGCGGTGCGGGTCGCCCAGCGGATGGCGCAGGCCAATCCGGACTGGGTCATGCTCTACCAGTACGGCAACCCCGCGAACGCACAGGCCCACTACCTCACCACCGGCCCCGAGATCCTGGCTGACCTGCCCACCGTCACCCACTTCGTGGCCGGGCTCGGGACCACCGGCACGCTGATGGGCGCAGGCCGGTTCCTGCGCGAGAAGGTGCCGGGCGTGCAGGTGGTCGCAGCCGAGCCCCGCTACGGCGAGCTGGTCTACGGCCTGCGCAACCTCGACGAGGGATTCGTCCCCGAGCTCTACGACCCTGACGTCCTGACCAGCCGCTTCTCCGTCGGTCCGCGCGACGCCGTCCGCCGGGTCCGCCAGCTGCTGGACAGCGAGGGCATCTTCGCGGGTATCTCGACCGGCGCGATCCTGCACGCTGCGCTCGGGCTGGCAGCCAGGGCCGTCCGTGACGGCCAGTCCGCCGACATCGCCTTCATCGTCTGCGACGGAGGGTGGAAGTACCTGTCCACCGGCGTCTACACCGGCTCGCTGGACGATGCGGAGGACGCCCTGGACGGACAGCTGTGGGCGTAGTGACCGCGGACACGTCGCCAGGGCCTTCTCCTAGGCCGCGGCGTCCGCCTAGGGTCGCGGCCGTGGCGGATGCGCCCATCGGCATCGTCGACAGCGGCGTCGGCGGCCTGACCGTGGCACGCGCCGTCCTCGACCTGCTGCCACACGAGCCGTTGCTGTACCTCGGAGACACCGCTCGCGGCCCCTACGGCCCGCTGCCGATCGCGACCGTGCGTGGCTACGCCCTCGAGGTCATGGACCTGCTCGTCGAGCGCGGGGTGAAGATGCTGGTCATCGCCTGCAACTCGGCCAGCAGCGCGATGCTCCGGGACGCCCGGGAGCGCTACACCCGCGAGCGTGGCGTCCCGGTCGTCGAGGTCATCGCACCCGCCGTCCGGCGGTCGGTGGCCACCACCCGCGCAGGCCGCATCGGCGTGATCGGCACCGAGGCGACCATCAGCAGCCGGGCCTACGAGGACTCCTTCGCCGCGGCCCCCCACCTGCAGGTGACCTCGGCCGCCTGCCCCGCCTTCGTGGAGTTCGTCGAAGCCGGCGTCACGCACGGCCCCGAGCTCGAGTCCGCCGCGCAGGCGTACCTGGCGCCGCTGCGGGAGCAGCAGGTCGACACCCTGATCCTCGGCTGCACGCACTACCCGCTGCTCGCCGGCGTGATCTCATACGTGATGGGCGAGGACGTGGCCCTGGTGTCCAGCGCGGACGAGACCGCGCGCGAGGTCTTCCGAGCGTTGCGCGAGCACGACCTGCTGCGCCGCGACGACCTACCACCGCCGACCCACCAGTTCCTGGCCACCGGTGACCCGCAGGCATTCGCGACGCTCGGGCGCCGGTTCCTGGGACCGGAGGTGCGCTTGGTGGAGGGCGTGAGCCCGTCGGGGGCGGCGATGGCCGCGGTGGTGGCCGGATGAGGCTGACTGTCGTCGGCTGCTCCGGCTCGTTCCCTGGGCCGGACTCGGCCGCCTCGTGCTACCTGGTCGAGGCCGACGGGTTCCAGGTCGTGCTGGACCTCGGCAACGGCTCCCTCGGCCAGCTGCAGCGCTACACCAGCCTCGACCGCCCGGGCGCGGTGCTGCTCAGCCATCTGCACGCCGACCACGTCATCGATCTCACCTCGTACTACGTCGTGCGGCGCTACCACCCCGACGGGCCGATGGGGCCGCTGCCGGTCTACGGTCCGCACGGCAGCTCGCACCGGATGGCCCGGGCCTACGACCTCCCCTACAACCCTGGGATGACGCACGAGTTCGACTTCCGCACGTTCGGCACCGAGCCGTTGCAGGTCGGACCCTTCACGGTCAGCGTCGTGCCGGTGATCCACCCGGTGGAGTCCTACGCCATGCGGCTCGAGCACGCTGGCCGCAGCATCGTCTACAGCGGCGACACCGCCCCCACTCCCAACCTGCCCAAGCTGGCCGCCGGTGCCGACCTGTTCGTCTGCGAGGCCGCGTTCCTCGAGGGCGGGGTCAACCCCGAGGGTCTGCACCTGACCGGCAAGGAGGCGGGCGAGGCCGCGACTGCGGCCGGAGCCAAGAGCCTGATCGTCACCCACGTCCCCCCGTGGGGGGACGCGGCACGGGCCCTGGCCGAGGCCAAGGAGACCTATGCCGGCCCGCTCGAGCTTGCCGCCCCGGGGATGACCGTCGAGGTCTGAGGATGCCCGCGTAGCCTTCGGCGATGTGACCCGACCCGACGGACGCCAGCCCGACCAGCTGCGACCCGTGTCGTTCCAGCGGCACTGGTCCATGCATGCGGAGGGGTCGGTGCTGGTCGCCTTCGGCGAGACCAAGGTGCTGTGCACGGCGTCGGTCACCAGAGGGGTCCCGCGTTGGCGGGCGGGCTCCGGCCGGGGCTGGGTCACCGCGGAGTACGCCATGCTGCCTCGTGCCACCACCACGCGCTCGGACCGTGAGTCGGTCAAGGGCCGTCCCGGTGGCCGGACCCAGGAGATCTCGCGGCTCGTCGGCCGATCCCTGCGCGCCGCGCTCGACCTGGCCGCGTTGGGGGAGAACACCATCGTCATCGACTGCGACGTCCTGCAGGCCGACGGGGGAACCCGCACTGCGGCGATCACCGGCGGGTACGTGGCGCTGGTGGACGCCATCTCCTGGCTGCGCGGCCAGGGGGGACTGACGGCCGAGCCCCTGGTGGCCTCCGTCGCAGCCGTCTCGGTGGGGGTCGTCGGCGCGGAGCCGGTGCTCGACCTTGCCTACCTCGAGGACGTGACGGCAGAGACCGACATGAACGTCGTGATGACCGGAGACGGTCGCTTCGTCGAGGTCCAGGGCACGGCGGAGGGCGAGGCCTTCGATCGCGCGCTGCTCGAGGGCATGCTGGACCTGGCCACCAGCGGCTGTGCCACGCTCACCGCGCAGCAGGCCGAAGCACTGTCCGGGCCATGACCGCCGCGTTGGTGCTGGCCACCCGCAACCGCAAGAAGCTCGCCGAGCTCGACCGGATCCTGAGCGCCGCGGGTGTCTGTGCGCGGCTGCTGACCTTGGACGACGTGGACGTGCCCGAGGTCGTCGAGTCAGGCGCGACGTTCGCCGAGAACGCCGTGCGCAAGGCCGTGGCCACCGCTGCCGCCAGCGGGTTGCCGGCGGTCGCTGACGACTCCGGTCTGGTCGTCGACGCGCTCAACGGCATGCCCGGAGTCCTCTCGGCCCGGTGGAGCGGTGCGGGGGCGGACGACGCGTCCAACCTTCGGCTCGTCCTGGAGCAGACCGCCGACGTCCCGCAGGACCGCCGCGGGGCCGCCTTCGTCTGCGTCGCCGCACTGGCCGAGCCCGACGGCAGGGTGCACGTCGTCGAGGGGCGTGTCACCGGGCACCTGCTCACGGCGCCGCGGGGCAGCGGCGGCTTCGGGTACGACCCGATCTTCGTGCCCGAGGGACACACGCGGACCACCGCGCAGATGACGCCGCAGGAGAAGGACGCGATCAGCCACCGGGGGAAGGCGTTCCGGGGCATCGCGGAGGTGCTTGGTGCGGGAGGCGGGACTCGAACCCGCACGCCCGAGGGCACTGGATCCTAAGTCCAGCGCGGCTGCCAGTTACGCCACTCCCGCCTCCCCGGCCAGGGTACCCAGGGTGTCGTCAGGGTGCAGACGCGACTGGGTCGCATCTAGTCTGTAGGGGTCGGTCGGACCGGGAGACCGCGAGCCAGCGCGCAGGAGCCATTCGTGGGAGCAGGTCACGTCCATCGCCTCTACCGGCATGGCCACAGCGTCGTGCACCGGCTGCCGGCGCACGTCAAGCTGGTGACACTGGTGGCGTTCGTCGTCGTCGTGGTGGCCACCCCGCGGGAGGCCTTCTGGGCCTTCGGGGTCTACGCCGCCCTGCTGGCCGGGGTGGCCGTGGCGGCACGGGTGCCGGCACTGTTCATCCTGCGGCGGCTGGTGGTGGAGATCCCGTTCGTCGTCTTCGCCCTCCTGCTCCCGCTCATCGCTACCGGCCCGACGGTCGAGGTGCTCGGACTGAGCCTGTCCGAGGAGGGCCTGCTGGCCGGCTGGAACATCCTGGCCAAGGGCACGCTCGGGGTGGTGGCGTCCATCCTGCTCGCGGCAACGACCGATGCCCGGTCCCTCCTGCTGGCCATGCAGCGCCTGCGGGTCCCGCCGGTGCTGGTCGAGATCACCTCGTTCATGGTGCGCTACGCCGACGTCATCACCGCCGAGATGCGCCGGATGAAGATCGCCCGCGAGTCACGCGGGTTCACCGGAGGTCGGCGCCGGCAGTTCGGGGTCCTCGCCACCTCAGCCGGCGCGCTGTTCATCCGCTCCTACGAACGGGGCGAGCGCGTCCACCTCGCCATGCTGTCGCGTGGCTACGCCGGACGCCTTCCGGTCATCGAGGTGCAGCAGGCTGCAGCGGCACAGTGGGCAGGAGCAGCCCTGCTGCCGCTGACCGCGCTGGGGGTCCTGGTGGCTGCTTGGATGACCCTGTGACCGTACCGTCGCTCGAGGTCAACGGCCTGGCCTTCGCCTACCCGGACGGCCACCAGGCCCTGTTCGGGGTCACGCTGGCCATCGACCGCGGAGAAAGGGTCGCGCTTCTCGGGCCCAATGGTGCCGGCAAGACGACGCTGGTGCTCCACCTGAACGGGATCCTCCGCGCCGGTGCGGGATCGGTCCGGGTGGCCGGACTCCCGGTAGGCAAGGAGAACCTGCTGGAGATCCGCCGACGGGTCGGCATCGTCTTCCAGGACCCGGACGACCAGCTGTTCATGCCCACCGTGCGTGACGACGTCGCCTTCGGCCCGGCGAACCTCGGCCTGACCGGAAGCGAGCTGGAGGACCGCGTGCACCTCGCGTTGGCCCAGGTCGGGATGGAGACGTACGCCGACCGTCCGCCGCACCATCTGTCCTACGGCCAGCGTCGAAGGGTCGCCGTCGCGACCGTGCTGGCCATGGGCCCGGAGGTCCTCGTGCTCGACGAGCCGTCCAGCAACCTCGACCCGGCCGCGCGCCGCGAGCTGGCCGAGGTGCTGCTGTCCCTGGACGTCACCATCCTCATGGTCACCCACGACCTGCCCTACGCCCTCGAGCTGTGCCCGCGGTCGGTGGTGCTGTCCGAGGGGGTCATCGTGGCCGACGCACCGACCCGCGACCTGCTCCTGGACGCCGACCTGCTTGCCCAGCACCGGCTGGAGCTCCCGTTCGGCTTCGACCCCGCGACCGCCCCGCTGGTGGCCCGGCACTAGCCGGCTGAGGCAGCCGGTAGGGTGCGGGCCGTGACGTCCAGCCTGCCCTCGACGCCGGAGAAGAAGCCGGGGAAGAAGCCGGAGCAGAAGCCGGAGCAGCGGTCGGCCGCGGAGATCGAGAACGAGATCGATGCCACCCGTCGGCGGCTGACCTCGACCCTCGACGAGCTGTCCGTGCGCATGCAGCCCGATCAGCTCGGCAAGGACGTCTCGGAGGTGGCGTTCGCGGCCGCCGAGGACGGGAAGTCCCGGGTGAAGGTGGCCCTGGGACTCCAGCCGGCGCCGGACGGGTCCAGCGGGATCCGGCCCGAGGTCATCGGCGCGCTCGCGGGCGCAGGACTGGCCATCCTCATCCTGCTCATCCGCTCGCGCCGGCAGTCGGTCTCCTACAAGCTCGTGCTGCCCAACGACTCCACGACGATCGACGAGATCCTGGTACGGGCCACCGGGGGCAAGGTGCCCCGCGGGATCGCCGTCCAGCGCGTCTGAGCCCGCCGACGTGACCGAGTCCGTCTGGGACTACCCGCGTCCTCCGCGGGTCGAGCCGACCGACGAGCACGTCGTGGTCGAGCACGCCGGTCATCGGGTCCTCGACACCCGGCGGGCGCTGCGGGTGCTGGAGACCAGCCATCCGCCCACCTACTACGTGCCCCGCTCCGACATCGCCGACGGGGTGCTCGAACCGGCACGCTCGGCTCGACGGTCCATCTGCGAGTTCAAGGGCGAGGCGCACTACTGGGACCTGACCGTCGGGGACCGTCGGGTACCCGACGTGGCCTGGTCCTACCCCCGCCCGTCGCCGGGGTACCGGGTGCTGGTCGACCACGTGGCGTTCTACCCCGGCCGGGTCGACCGCTGCCTGGTCGACGACGAGGTCGTGGCAGCCCAGCCGGGGGACTTCTACGGCGGGTGGATCACCTCTCGGGTGCGTGGCCCGTTCAAGGGCGGTCCTGGGACGGCCGGGTGGTGAACCGGTGAACGGACCCTTCGGATCGGACAAGGTGCCGGTGCGGATGCTGCACGACCGCGTGCTGGTGTCCACCGACGTCGACTCCGGCGAGCGTCGCTCGTCGGGGGGGATCGTCATCCCTGCCACGGCGGAGGTCGGGCGTCGGTTGGCCTGGGCCCGGGTCGTCGCGGTCGGGTCGAACGTCCGACTCGTGCAGGAGAACGACCGCGTGCTCTACGATCCCGCGGACAAGGCGGAGGTCGAGCTGCGAGGGGAGAGCTTCATCCTGCTGCGCGAGCGCGACGTCCACGCGGTTGCCGCTGAGCGGCTCGGGGACGGGCAGCCGGGGCTGTACCTGTGACCTCGCTGTCGACGGCACGCCCGGTGCGCGAGGCTCCCGGACCGGGCCGCGGTGACCTGATCCGTTCCGCGCGCCGGATGATCGCCGACCCGCTGGGGTACCTGTCCAGCGCGCGAGACACCTACGGCCCGCTGACGGGCTTCGCGGTCTCCGACCCACCGGCTGTGCTGGTCAGCGAGCCCGACGACGTGCACCACGTCCTGGTGGCCAACCATCGTGCCTACACCAAGCGCACGGTGCAGTACGACACGCTCGCCTCGGTGACGGGCGAAGGCCTGCTGGTGTCGGACCCGCCGCTGTGGACCGCACGCCGTCGCATGATGCAGCCCGGGTTCCACCGGGACTCGCTGGAGGCAGTCGCCGACCACACCGTCGCGGCGGCGACCGCGCAGGCCGAGGCGCTGCTGACGGCCGCCGGGCCGGTCGACATGGACGAGGCGATGATGCGGGCCGCCCTGCAGGTGGTCGGCACGGCCCTGTTCTCCACCGACCTGTCCGGCGAGGCTGCCACGCTGGTCCCGGCCGTGCTGACTGCGCTGGACCGGGTCGTGGTCCGGGCCAGGTCCCCCTGGCTCCCCCCGCTGGCGGTGCCCACTCCAGGCAACCTACGGCTGCGCCGGGCGCTGAGCACGATCGACGCGAGTGTGTCCGCGATGGTCGCCACGCGCCGCGCCGAGGGTGAGCCGGGCAGCGACGTGCTCGGGCTGCTGCTACGCGCGGTCGACGCCGACGACCCGGTGGGCACGGCGGCCATCCGCGACGAGATGGTCACCCTGCTCATCGCCGGGCACGAGACCGTCGCCAGCGCCCTGACCTGGACGTGGCACCTGCTCAGTGGGCACCCCGGCGCATATGACCGGCTGCTGGAGGAGGTGGACGCGGTCCTCGACGGCCGTCCCGCCACCCTGGGGGACCTGGCCCGGCTGCCCTGGACCCGGGCCGTGCTGGACGAGGCGCTTCGGCTGTACCCGCCCGCCTGGGTGATCACTCGGCGCTCGGCCCAGGCGGACACCCTCGCCGGCTACGTCGTGCCGCCCGGGACGCTGGTACTGATCAGCACCTACGCGCTGCACCGGGACCCGGCGCTGTGGCCCGACCCGGACGACTTCGGCCCGCAGCGGTGGCTTCCCGACGGCGGCGGTCTGGGGCCACGATGGTCCTACGTCCCGTTCGGCGCCGGGCCACGCCAGTGCATCGGCAAGGACTTCGCGCTGGTCGAGGGCGCGCTGATGCTGGCGACGCTGGCCCAGCACCTGACCGTCCGGCAGCCCGAGGGCCGGCCGCCGCCGGGCGTGCGCGCCCTGGTGACTCTGCGCCCCAGAGGCGGGTTGCCGCTGGAGGTGGAGCCGCGTCGGGACGCCTCGTCCTAGCATCGCTCACGTGGCCTCGACGCGATCCCTCTGGGACGCGCCGTCACGTCGCCTGCGGGCCGCCGGGCTGACCATCGCGCAGGCGTCGTTGGCCGCCATGGTCGCCTGGTCGGTGGCGCGGTTCGTGCTGGACCAGCCACAGCCGGTCTTCGCGCCATTGGTGGCCATGAGCGCCATCGGGGTGTCGCTGGAACGGCGGCTTCGCACCTCGATCGAGATGGTGCTCGGGGTCGCGGTGGGCATCCTGGTGGGCGACCTGTTCATCGCCTGGGCCGGCCCTGGGACCTGGCAGATCGGTCTGGTGGTGGCCCTGGCCATGACGGCGTCCGTCCTCGTCCGGGGCGGGCCCATCCTTGTGCTGCAGGCGTCGTCGACGGCTGTCGTGATCGCGACGATCCTGCCGCCGGAGGGGGATGCCCCGTTCGCGATCGGTCGCTTCGTCGAGGCACTCATCGGCGGCGCCGTCGGCCTGGCGATCACCGTGCTGCTTCCGGCCAACCCGCTGCGAGAGGTCGTCCGCGTCGCCAGCCCCTTGCTGGGCGGGCTGTCCGAGGCTCTGGTCAAGCTGTCCGGGGCGTTGCGGGAGCGCGACGCCACCCTCGCCGGTGCAGCACTGGCCGAGGCGCACGGGTTGCAGGTGACCGTCGAGCAGGTCGTGACCACCCTCGACGCCAGCAAGGAGCTCGCCATGCTGGCCCCGGCCCGCTGGAGCGCTCGGGAGACGCTGGACACCCTGGTGGAGGCGATCCCTTACGTGGACGCGGCGGTGCGCGACACCCGGGTGCTGGCACGCCAAGCGCTGGCCGCCATCCAGGGCGGCGACGCCATCCCGCCGGGCCTGGACGTCGCCACCGACGAGTGTGCCGTGGCGCTGCGGGCGCTTCAGCACTCGGTGGACTCCGGCGGCGACCTCGCCGCTGCGCGCGCGGCTGCGCTGCGGGCCGCCAGGGCAGGCACGGACGCGGTCGAACACACCTCGGGCCTGCTGGCACAGAGCGTGGCCGGCCAGATCAGGTCCGTCGCGGCCGACGTGCTGTACGCGACCGGACTGACCCAGCAGGACGTCGTCGACCTGCTTCCGGACCTGCCGGTGCCGGTGAGCCGACGCTCACAGCAGCGGGTGCAGCAGATCCCCCGTGGCGGCGACACGGGTGAGCACGTCGTGGGGCCCGAACCGCAGGCCTGAGGAGGTCGAGGCCCGCTCGACCTCGTCCCAGGTCACCGGAGTCGCCACCGACGGCTCCTCCCGGCCGCGCAACGAGTACGGCGAGATCGTCGTCTTGCCGCCGTGGTTCTGGCTCCAGTCGAGGAACACCTTGCCGCGTCGGACCCTGGTGTCCATCCGCGAGACGACCAGAGCCGGGTGGGTGCGCTCGAGCCGCTCGGCGAGGGCCTGCGCGAGCGAGCGGACCTCCTGCCAGCCCAACGAGCCGTCCAGCGGCGCGTAGAGCTGCATGCCCTTGTTGCCGCTGGTCGTCGGCTGCGGGTGAAGGCCTTCCGGACCCAGCGCGTCCCGCGCGAGCAGGGCGACCTGGCAGCAGGTGAGGATGTCAGCCGGCGGCCCGGGATCGAGGTCGATGACCAGGCGGTCGGGCGGCGCCGGCCGGCCGGAGTCGTCCACCCGCCACTGCGGGACGTGCAGCTCGAGCCCGGCGAGGTTCGCCACCCAGACCAACGTCGCCAGGTCCTCCACCACGACGAAGCTGATGGTCTGTCGGTTGCGGCTGCTGCCGGGGACTGCAAGCTCGACCCGACGCACCCACGGCGGAGCCGTGCGCGCGACGTTCTTCTCGAAGAAGCCCGGGGCGTGGGTGCCGTCCGGCCAGCGCCGCAGGGTGAGCGGCCGGCCGGCCAGGTGCGGCAGCAGCACCGGAGCCACCGCGCTGTAGTAGGCGATCACGTCGCCCTTGGTCGTCCCGTCGGGGTAGAGAGCCTTGTCCAGGTTGGACAGCGACAGGCGTCGCCCGTGCACGGTGACCGCGATGCGCGACCCGTTCGTTTGCGCGTCCGCCACCCGCGCCACGCTAGACGGTGACCCCGCAGTCCTACCCTGGGTCGGGTGCTCCCAGCGACCTCCCTGCCGCTGCGCCCGACCAGTCGCGCACGCCTGGCTGCCACGGCGGCGACGGTGGTGCTGGTGCTGGTCGTCGGCGGGTGGGTCGCCGGACGGGATGCGCCCGTGGTCCGCGCCCCGCAGCCGGTGGCAGGCGCCGACTCCGCGCTCGAGCCGGCCCCCGTCGGGCCGCGAGTCCCACAGGCCGCACCGGACCCGACGCCCGAGGCCGCGCTGCCGGCGACGTCGACCGCCACGACACTCGTCGCGGAGTCGGAGGTTGCCCAGGCCGGGACCGGGCGACTGCTCGTCGTCCCCGGCACCCGCGCCGAGACCGACCAGGACGGTCGGGTCGTCAGCTACCGGGTGCTCGTGGAGGAAGGCCTCACCGTGGCCGGCGCCCCGGTCGACGGCCTTCAGATCGCCGACACGGTTCACGCCGTCCTCACTGCGCCCCAGGGCTGGCAGGGGGTGGACGGAGTGCGCTTTCGCGGCGTGGACGGCTCGGGGGCTGACATGGACGTGGTGATCGCCTCGCCCGACACGACCGACCAGTTGTGCGCGCCGCTGGGCACCGGCGGTTGGCTGTCGTGCTTCAACGGGTCCGCGGCCGTCCTCAACGCCCGGCGGTGGTTCGCCGGGGCGCAGACCTACGGCCAGGACGTCGTCACCTACCGCACCTACCTGGTCTCCCACGAGGTCGGGCACTACCTCGGGCACCAGCACGAGGGCTGCCCGAGCGCGGGACTGCCGGCGCCGGTGATGGTCCAGCAGACGAAGTCGTTGGAGGGCTGCCTGGCCAACCCATGGCCCAACCCCGCCGGCTAGCCCTTCGGCTAGCCC
>CAYHHE010000006.1:0-54146 GCA_964356295.1 uncultured Actinomycetes bacterium
GTGGGACGGCAGATCGCCGAGATGTTCCGCGTGCACCGTGGGATGAGCAAGAAGGACGGCATGGCCAGGGCCGTCGAACTCATGGAGTTGGTGGGTATTCCGGCGGCGAAGGAACGGGTCAACGACTACCCGCACCAGTTCTCCGGCGGCATGCGCCAGCGCATCATGATCGCCATGTCGATCGCGCTCAAGCCGGAGGTGCTCATCGCGGACGAGCCGACCACCGCGCTCGACGTCACCGTCCAGGCCCAGGTCATGGAGTTGCTGGCCGACCTGCAGCGCGAGATGAACATGGCCCTCATCCTCATCACCCACGACCTGGGCGTTGTCGCCGACGTCGCCGACAAGATCGCCGTCATGTATTCGGGCCGGATCGTCGAGCAAGCACCGGTCTACGACATCTACCACCGCCCCTCCCACCCCTACACCTCCGGGCTGCTGCAGTCGATCCCGAGGGTGGACGCCAAGGGGACGGAGCTGTACGCGATCAAGGGGTTGCCGCCGAACCTGATCAGGGTCCCGCCCGGCTGCTCGTTCAACCCACGATGCGCCTACGCGCAGGATGTCTGCCGAGCCGACCCCCCACCGGCGTTGCAGCAGCTGTCCGACACTCGCGCCGTGGCCTGCCACTTCTTCGAGGAGGTGCTGCATGGCCCCCGGTAGCGACGTCGTCCTGTCGGTGCAGGACCTCGTCAAGCACTACCCGCTCACCAAGGGGATCGTCTTCAAGAAGCAGATCGGGGCGGTCAAGGCCGTCGACGGGGTCACCTTCGACCTGCACCGCGGCCAGACGCTGGGCATCGTCGGCGAGTCCGGCTGCGGCAAGTCCACCCTGGCCAAGTTGCTCACAGTGCTCGAGCGACCGACCTCAGGCCACGCCCAGCTGCACGGCGAGGACCTCTTCGCGGCGAAGGGCAAGGGGCTCAAGGCGATGCGCCGGGAGATCCAGATCGTCTTCCAGGACCCGTACACCTCGCTCAACCCCCGGATGACCGTCGGCGACATCGTCGGCGAGCCCTTCGAGATCCACCCCGAGGTGGTGCCCAAGGGTGACCGGGTCAAGCGAGTCAAAGATCTGCTCGACGTCGTCGGCCTCAACCCGGAGCACATCAACCGTTACCCGCACCAGTTCTCCGGGGGCCAGCGCCAGCGCATCGGCATCGCCCGGGGACTCGCACTCAAGCCGTCGGTGATCATCTGCGACGAGCCGGTCAGCGCGCTTGATGTCTCCGTCCAGGCACAGGTGATCAACCTGCTGGGCAGCCTGCAGGACGAGTTCAACCTGTCCTACATCTTCATCGCGCACGACCTCTCGGTCGTCCGGCACATCTCCGACCGGGTCGGCGTCATGTACCTGGGCAAGATCGTCGAGTTCGGCAACGAGGAGCAGATCTACGAGCGGCCGGCTCACCCGTACACGCAGGCGCTGCTGTCCGCTGTCCCGGTGGCCGACCCGCTGGGCCGGGAGGACCGCCACCGCATCGTGCTTACTGGCGACCCGCCGAGCCCGGTCAACCCACCGTCAGGCTGCCGCTTCCGGACCCGCTGCTGGAAGGCCGCCGACCTCTGCGCGCAAGAGGAGCCGGCCCTCGTGCCCCGACCGGGAGTGGAGCATCCGGCGGCCTGTCACTTCGCCGAACCCGAGAAGGTGATCGTGGCTCCCGGGGACGCTCTTCCGCCCTCGTAGGCCGGGGACGCCGCTACGGGTGAAGACTCGTCGCCAAGAAGTCCCGTTGCAGCAGCAGCAGGTTCTCGGCCACCACCTCCTGGGGCGTCATGTGCGTCACTCCCGACAGCGGCAGCACATCGTGCGGACGCCCGGCCGCCAGCAGCGCGGAGGACAGGCCCAGCGTGTGCGCGGCGACCACGTTGTCGTCGGCGAGCCCGTGGATGAGCAGCAGGGGGCGCTGCAGCGCTGCGGCCCGATCGAGCAGCGACTCGCCCGGGTACCGTCCGGGATGCTCGGCCGGCAGGCCCAGGTACCGCTCGGTGTAGGCCGTGTCGTAGCGGGCCCAGTCCGTCACCGGGGCACCCGCGACTGCGGCATGCACGAGGTCGGGGCGCTCCAGCACGGCCAGGGCAGCGAGGTAGCCGCCGAAGGACCAGCCGCGGATCCCCACCCTCGACAGGTCCGCCTGCTCGCCGAGCTCCGCCGCGACCATCTCCAGCGCCCGCACCTGCGCCCGCAGCGCCGGCTCCGCGAACTGCCCGGCCATCGCCCGCTCCCAGGCCGGTGAGCCCGGGCTCCCGGGCCCCTCGGCCACCACGACGAGGTACCCCTGCTCGGCCCACCACTGGCTCTCCAGATACGCCCGGGACGCGGCGAGCACCCGTTGGCCGTGCGGGCCTCCGTAGGGGTCGAGCAGCACCGGCAGCGGGCCCTCGGGCCTTCCGGTCGGCAGCAGGACGGCGACCCGCGGGTCGTCAGGGCGTTCCCGCGTCAGGAAGCGCGGGGTCGGCCGGAGCGGCGGCTGGACTGCCAGGATGTCCAGCCGCTGGGGGAGACGTCCGCTGGACGTCACCCGGACCGAGGGCAACGTGTCGTCGAGGGTGTCCGTGCGGACCACGGCGGTTCCCCCGGCGGACCGGCCAGCGCTCACGGCGCCGGCCTCGGACAGCCATTCCCAGCGACCATCGGCCAGGAGGCGAGCGAGGCGAACATCCCTGTCGTCCTCGCTGGCCGCGAGCAGGACGGCGTCCTCGGCCACATCGAGCACCGAGCGCACCTGCACGCCCGGCGGAGTGAGAGCCGCCCCGTTGACGCACAGCCGTCGGGTGTCGGTGTCGGCGTCACGCTCGACGGTCAGCAGCCGCTGGCCCCACCAGGCCGGCACCCCGGGCACCACGTCGACCCAGGCGTCGTCGGTGATGTCCCGGGCGACCTGCAGCCGCCCGCCGGGCTCCCAGGTGCCCACCCGCATCCGCCGCTGGTGGCGATCCAGGACCGTGACGAGGGCCGGTCGTTCCTGCGACCACGTGACGTCGACGAGGTAGGGGAACGTCTCGGCGTCCCACGGCACCGGGGTGCGCACCCCGTCCAGCCCGATGTGCCACAGCGAGGTCACCGGGTTGGCGGTGCCCGCGGCGGGGTAACGCACGGCGAGCGGCACGCGCTCGGGATGTGCCGGGTCGGCGATGTGCCACGTCTGGACCGGGGACTCGTCCACCCGGGTCACCAGGAGACCGGCTGAGTCGGGCGCCCACCAGAACGAGCGGAGCCGGTCGAACTCCTCGGCGTGCACGAAGTCGGACAGGCCCCAGGTGACCGCCTCACCGTCGGGCAACGCCAGAGCGTGAGCGGTCTGCGTCCCGTCGCTGGCGGCGACGTACAGGCCGCCGTCGCCGTGCCAGGCGACCCAGCGGCTGTCGGGGGAGAGCCGTGGGTCGACCGCCGGCCCGGGCACCGGCACCTCGACGACGCCGTCGCCACGGGTGGGCAGGACGAACACCCGGCCCGAGAGCGAGAACGCCACCGACGCCGCTGCCTGGTCGGTGCAGAACGCGGTGATGCCGGTGCTGCCCTGACGCATCCGCTCGCGTCGGGCGCGCTCGGCGTCCGGGACCTCCTCCTCGTCACGGGTGAGCAGGCGGTGCGGGTCGGCCAGCAGCACCTCCTGGCCGCTGGCGGTGTCGTAGCGCCACAGCAGGCCGTCGCGCCCGGTGCCGGACCGGGACCTCAGGAACAGCACGTGCGAGCCGTCCGGACAGATCGCGAACTGGCCGGGGATTCCGAGGGTGAAGCGCATCGTGCGTGCCGACAGGCGGGGGAAGGAGAGCATGCCGGGCCCACGGGCGTCGCTCGTGCTGCTCACGGCGTGCACGCTGCCATAGGCTGCCGCCGGTGAGCACGCCCCCCCTGGACGCGGCCCCGGACGGTCGTCGCCTGCTGCTCGTGCATGCCCACCCCGACGACGAGACCATCAACAACGGCACCACGATGGCCCGCTACGCCTCCGAAGGAGCCCACGTCACCCTGGTGACCTGCACCCTCGGCGAGGAGGGGGAAGTGCTCGTGCCGGGGCTGGCGCACCTGGCCGCCGACGCCGAGGACAGGCTGGGCGAGCATCGGCAGAGCGAGCTCGCGGCCGCGATGGCCGCGCTCGGCGTCACCGACCACCGCCTGCTCGGCGGGCCGGGCCGGTTCCGGGACTCCGGGATGATGGGGACCCCGGCCAACGACCGTCCGGGGTGCTTCTGGCGCGCCGACCTGCGTGAGGCCGCCGACCTGCTGGTGCCCATCATCCGCGAGGTGCGCCCGCAGGTCGTGGTGACCTACGACGAGAACGGCGGGTACGGTCACCCGGACCACATCCAGGCCCACCGGGTGGCCACCTACGCGATGGATCTCGCTGCGGTGGCGTCCTACCGACCCGACCTCGGCCCGGCGTGGGACGTGCCCAAGGTGTACTGGAACGCCTTGCCGCGCTCCTACGTCGCCGAGGGTGTCGAGCGGATGAAGGCGGCCGGCAGCGACTTCTTCGGTGTCGAGTCCGTGGACGACCTGCCCTTCGTCGTGCCCGACGACGCCGTCTCCGCGCGGGTCGACGGCACGGACTTCGTCGACCAGAAGCTGGGCGCCATGCGGGCGCACGCCACGCAGATCTCCGTCGACGGGCCGTTCTTCGCCCTGTCCAACCAGATCGGCATGCAGGCGTGGTCGCTGGAGTTCTACCGTCTCGCCAGGGGGACGTCGGCGCCGCCGCGCGACGACTCCGGTTGGGAGAGCGACCTGTTCTCCGGAGTGGCATGACACCGACCTCGCAGCCGCGACGGTGGTGGCGGTGGCTGGGAACGGCCGTCCTCGTTCTGCTGGCGTTCGCTGCGGGAGCTGTGGCGGCCTTCGTGCACCGCACGACGGTGGAGGTGCTCGGGATCGGCGTCCCGGTCGGGTTGCTGGCCGGGATCGGGGCCCTGGTGGGGCTGGTGCTGCTGGCCCGGATGGTGGGCGGGTCGAGGCTGGCTGTCCTGCTGGTCGCAGCGGCCTTCGCGGTGCCCGTCCTGGTGCTCAGCCAGTTCCGACTCGAGGGCGACCTGGTCGTCGCCGAGGACGCCTTCGGCCTGACGTTGCTCGGCGGCACGGCCCTCGTCATCACCGCCGGGCTGGTGGTGCCGTTCGCGGCCTACCATGATGAGGACGCACCCGACGTCGCCGACGCCGGACCCGCTGCTCCCCGTCCCCTCTCCGAGATGCCGTGACTGACTCCCTCGCCTCCCGATCGGGACCTCCCAGCGGCGAGCCGCTGCCCCCGGTCACCTCCTCGATCGAGCCGGACAGGCCGTCGCCGAAGCGGCGATGGCGCTGGATCGTCGGTGTCGGTGCGACCCTCGTCGTGCTCGGCGGGGCCTACCTGGCGGCCTATCTGTACGCCGGAACCGTCGTCCCTCGCGGGACGACGGTGCTCGGGGTCGACATCGGTGGCCTGACGGCGGACGAGGCCGAGGCGACGCTGGCCGAGGAACTGCCTCCCATCGCAGACGCGCCGATGACCCTGCTGGTGGGGCAGGAAACCTACCCGATCGTGCCGTCCGAGTCAGGCCTCAACGTCGACATCACCGCCACGGTGCGGGCTGCGGGGGCCGGTGCCTCCGACCCGGTTCGGCTGGTGGAGACCATCTCCCGAGGCGGCGGACCGGTCGACCCGGTTGTCGTCGCGGACGAGGATGCCCTGGCAGCCACCATCGACGAGGTCGCCGACGACGCCGACCGGGTGCCGGTCGAGGGGGCGGTCGCCTTCGAGGCGGGCCAGGTCGTGGCGACGCTGCCCCAAGAAGGCCGGACCGTCGACCGTCCCGCGGCGGTGGAGGAGGTCGCCGACTCCTACCTGACAGTCGCGGCACCCGTCGCGCTGCCTGTCGAGACCGAGCCCACCGTGGTGAGCGCCGCGGAGGTGCAGCGGGCGGTAAGCGAGTTCGCCCAGCCCGCGATGTCGGCGCCCATCCCGCTGCGCTCCGAGCTGGGCACGGGCCTGCTCGACACCGAGCTGCTCAGCTCGGTGCTGTCCATGACCGTGGACGACGAAGGGGTGCTGGCGCCGCAGATCGACGCCGACGCGCTCCTGGAGCTGTCCCAGGACCAGCTCGACGCGCTCGGCACCCCACCCAAGGACGCCTCCGTCGTCCTCCAGGGCGGCGTCCCTGTGGTCGTCCCGTCCGTGACCGGTCGCGAGGCCGAAACCTCGACCTACGCCGACGACGTGCTGGCTGCGGCCTCCCAGACGGGGCAAGGCAGGGTCGTCACCCTGCCGCTGATCGACGCTCCCGCCGAGTTCACCACGCAGGACGCTGCCGGCAGCGGCGTGACCCAGGTGGTGGGCGAGTTCACCACCAACTACCCGCATGCCGACTACCGCAACACCAACATCGGACGGGCCGCAGAGCTGGTCAACAACACGTTCCTCAAGCCCGGGGACGTGTTCTCGATGAACGACACGGTGGGGGAGCGGCGGGCCGACAGAGGGTTCGTCGAGGGCTTCATCATCGACAACGGCAGGTTCGCCGAGGGTGTCGGCGGCGGGGTGTCCCAGCTGGCCACCACCCTGTTCAACGCCGGCCACTTCGCCGGGTTCTCCGACGTCGAGCACCACCCCCACTCGTTCTTCATCGACCGCTACCCTCCCGGGCGCGAGGCGACCGTGGCGTGGGGGTCCTGGGACCTGCGGTTCGGCAACAACACGCCCTACGGCGCAGTCATCCAGGCCTACATCAACCCCAGCTCGCCGGGCTCCAGCGGCTCGGTGACCGTCCGCATCTGGGGCTCGCCGTACTGGGAGGTGGACTCGCAGACGGGCAACCGGTTCAACCCCACCCCGTACCAGCGGCAGGTGGTCTCCGGCGAGGGCTGCGTGCCCTCCAGCGGGAGCAACGGCTTCGACATCGTCGTGACGCGGACGCTGAGCCGAGGCGGGGCCGTCCAGGACCGTGAGGAGATCTTCACCCGGTACCTGCCGACACCGGAGGTTGTGTGCACCGGCTGAGAGCATCCTGCGTAGGCTGACGCGCACCGTCCAGCACCAGCGGAGGATGCAACCGTGACCTACGTGATAGCCCAGCCCTGCGTCGACCTCAAGGACCGAGCCTGCATCGAGGAGTGCCCGGTCGACTGCATCTACGAGGGCGAGCGGATGCTCTACATCCACCCCGACGAGTGCGTCGACTGCGGCGCCTGCGAGCCGGTGTGCCCCGTGGAGGCGATCTTCTACGAGGACGACGTCCCGGAGGAGTGGCGCGGCTACACCGCGGCCAACGCGGAGTTCTTCGACGACCTCGGCTCGCCCGGCGGTGCCGCCAAGCTCGGCGTCATTGATCGTGACCACCCGATGGTCGCCGCGCTGCCGCCGCAAGAGCACTGAGAGCCGTCCCCCTCCTCGGGCGCCTGCCCGACTTCCCGTGGGATCGGCTTGGTCCCGCGGCCGAACGCGCCCGCGGGCACCCGCAGGGGATCGTCGACCTGTCCGTCGGCGCGCCGGTCGACCCGACGCCGTCGGTGGTCGAGCGGGCACTCACCGCCGCCTCGCAGTCACCGGGGTATCCGCTGACCCGCGGGACGCCCGCTGTTCGGACGGCGTTCGCCGCCTACCTGCGGCGACGCTGGGACGTCGAGGTATCAGACGACGTCGTCCTGCCGGTCATCGGCACCAAGGAGCTCGTCGCGTGGCTGCCCACGCTGCTCGGCCTGGGAGCCGGCGACGTGGTCGCCTTCCCGCAGCTGGCCTACCCGACCTACGAGGTCGGGGCCCTGCTCGCGGGGGCGCAGCCGGCTCCGTCGGACTCGCTGACCTCGCTGGGGCCCCGCCCGGTGCGGCTGCTGTGGCTGAACTCCCCGGCCAACCCCGACGGCCGCGTCCTGCCACCTGAGCACCTCGCGAAGGTGGTGGGGTGGGCGCGGGAGCGTGGCGTGGTCGTGGCCTCCGACGAGTGCTACCTCGAGTTCGGCTGGGAGGCCCGGCCGGTCAGCATCCTGCACCCGGACGTGTGCGGTGGGTCGCACGAGGGGTTGCTGGCCGTCCACTCGCTGTCCAAGCGGTCGAACATGGCCGGCTATCGCGCCGGGGCGATCGCCGGCGACGCGACGTTGGTGGCGGCGCTGCACGAGATCCGGCGCCATGCCGGGATGGTCGTGCCAGGCCCGGTGCAGGCGGCGATGGTGGCGGCCTGGGACGACGACGACCACGTCGTCGAGCAACGGCGGCGCTACCGGGCTCGACGGGAGCTGCTTCGCGTGGCGCTGGCTGAGGCGGGGTTCACGATCGATCGGTCGGAGGGCTCGCTCTACCTGTGGGCAACCCGCGGCGAGGCCGCGATGGACAGCGTGGGTTGGCTCGCCGAGCGCGGCGTCCTGGTCGCGCCCGGGGATTTCTACGGTCCAGCCGGCGGACGTCACGTCCGTGTGTCGCTCACCGCCACCGACGAGGGGGTCGAGGCTGCGGCCGAGCGTCTCTCGGCATGACAGTCGGGGATGCACGGGCCCCTTTGCATGGTTTGCGTGGGGTTTGCGCGGTGTCGACACCATGCAAACCCCACGCGAGCGTGCCAAACGTGATCATTGGGGGCTGGGCCGGGGGATGTCGATCAGCTGGACGGGGTCGCCGACCGTGACGCCGGCCTCGGTGAAGGTGCCTCCCGAGGTCTCGACCACCACGTCGAACAGCGCGTCGGGGTCATTCGGCAGGTAGAGCGGGCACGTGCTGTCCGCCGCGGGGCAGGGCTCCATCTCGCCCACTCCGACCACCGTCCCATCGAGGACCCAGACGATCGACAACGCGACCTCGACGTCGGCCATCCAGAAGCCGCTGCGCACCGGCTCGTCGTAGAGGAACACCATGCCGGTGCCGTCGGGCACCTCGGGGCGGTTCATCAGCCCGAGCGCGCGCTCGGCGGCATCGTCGGCGATCTCCACTGCCATGGGCCCCACCGGTCCGACGACTGCAGCAGGTTGTCCCACCGCCGCGGACGGCGCTGAGCTGCTGTGCGGCTCGGCGGTCTCAGGCTCGGTTGCCTCGGGCGAGGCCGCCTTGGGCTCGTCGGACGGACTGGTGGACGTTGCCGCACAGCCGGCCAGGGCAAGGGCCACCACGGAGAGGACCGCAGCACGGGGTCCAGGCCTGATCACGATCCTTCGACCACGTCGACGTGGATGTGGTCCAGATGCCGGTCGGTCACCGACGTGTCGCCCGAGGGGCTCTGGTAGTCGCGCCAGCCCTCCGCACCGCGTCGGGCCGACCAGATCTTGTCGTCGTAGATCACCACTGCGATCCCGAGCCGGTCTGCGTGCGCCACCAGCCAGTGCGCGGCGGCCCAGCCCTCGCGACCGCCGGCACCGTCCTGCATGGGGAAGAACACGTCCAGCGCCAGGCCGCGGTCGTGGGTGGAGGAGCCGTCCGCCGTCCGGTACGTCGAGATCGGCGTGTCCGACCCGAACCACACGCGCAGCTCGGCTGCCACGGCCTGCGCCCGCGGGGTGAACCCTGAGGCGTCCATGGTTTGCCGCGGGTAGCCGCTGTGGCGCAGGCTGCACGCCAGCGAGCCCTTCGACCAGCCAGTCAGCGCCGACGCCAGCACCCGCGCGTCGCTCTCGTGGTCGGCGTAGGCCTCGGGGAAGGCGCTGCGCTGCACCGCCTGGGCCGCCTGCGTCACCGGCATGTCGGTGTAGCCGGGGATTCTGACGAGCTCGTCGTAGAACCGGCTGGACGCATAGACCGGGTCGAGCACCTGCTCCGGGGCTCCCCACCCTTGCGAGGGCCGCTGCTGGAACAGCCCGAGGGAGTCCCGGTCGCCGTGGGTCAGGTTCCGCAGCTTCGACTCCTGGTAGGCCGTGGCCAGCGCGATGGTGACAGCTCGAGCGGGCAGGCCGCGCTGCTCGGCGACTGCCGCGATGGTGGCGGCATTCATCGCCTGCTCCTGGGTCACCCCGACCGAGCGTCCCTCGGCGACCGCCACACACGGCTGGGCGAACGGAACGATGGGACGACCCGAGAGCAACCACTGCGCACCCACCAGCAGACCCACGGTGCCGAGCGCGAGCAGGAGCACAGAAGACAGCAGGCGTCGACCTCGGCGTGGCGGGGGCGAGGGAACGGCGGGTCGCCCCTGCAGGGTCGTCGACATGGTCGTTCTACGGTACCCGCGCGCACCCGCCCCCGCGCAGCCGCGACGCCGGGGCCGCGTCAGGTCTCGGGAGCGCGCTCAGCCGTTGACGTGCAGCGCGGCGTTGAGCCCACCCCAGGTGCCGGTACGAGGCAGCGCCTCGACGGCTCCGGTGAGCGAGTTGCGGCGAAACACCAGGTCGTGGGCGCCGGACAGGTCGCGGGCGGCGACGGTCCCTTCGTCTGGAAGGCTCACCTTGGTCCCGGCGGTGAGGTACAGGCCGGCCTCCACGACGCACCGATCGCCCAGGGAGATACCCAGCCCGGAGTTCGCCCCGAGCAGGCACCCCTGGCCGATCCGGATCACTTCTTTACCGCCTCCTGACAGAGTGCCCATGATGGACGCGCCGCCGCCGATGTCGGATCCGTCCCCGACGACCACACCGGCCGAGATCCGGCCCTCCACCATGGACGCACCCAGCGTCCCGGCGTTGAAGTTGACGAACCCCTCGTGCATGACGGTCGTGCCGGGGGCCAGATGGGCTCCGAGCCGTACCCGGTCGGCGTCGGCGATGCGCACCCCGCCGGGTATCACGTAGTCGACCATGCGCGGGAACTTGTCCACGCCGAGCACCGTCACGGGCCCGCGCGCGGCCAGCCGTCCGCGCACCTTCTCGAACCCCTCGACGGCGCAGGGTCCGGCGCTCGTCCAGACCGCGGTGGGCAGCACGCCGAACAGCCCATCCAGCGACAGCCCGTGCGGCTGGACGAGCCGGTGGGAGAGCAGGTGGAGCCTCAGGTAGGCGTCGGCGACGTCCACGGGCGGGGAGTCCAGGGCGGTGACGACCCGGACGAAGGCGCGCTGGACCCCGCGGTCGGCATCGGTGCCCTCAAGTCGCAGCAGCTCCTGGTTCGGGGCCGACCTCGACGGCGGTTCCCCGAGTGCCGGATGGGGGAACCATGCCTCGAGCACCGCGCCGTCGGCAGTGATGGTGGCCAGGCCATCGGCCCATGCGGTGCGTGCGTGGGCCGGCTGCGTCGCGGAGGCGTCGACGGTGTCGGTCATGTCCTCAGCCTGCCACCGGTGCGCGGTAGCGTCGCAGGGTGCCGCTGCTGGACGTCGCCACCGATGTCGTCGCGCTGACCCGTCAGGTGTGCGACATCCCCTCGGTGAGCGGAGAGGAGGGCCCACTGGCAGACGCTGTCGAGGCCTGCCTGGCCCAGCTCGGCCATCTTCAGGTGCTCCGCCAGGGCGACGCCGTGGTCGCACGCACCACGGCGGGACGGGCCGAGCGCGTGCTGCTCGCCGGCCACCTCGACACCGTCCCGGTCAGCGACAACCTGCCGGTGCGAGCCGTCGGTGACGACCAGTGCGGGATCCTGCACGGTCGCGGCACCGTCGACATGAAGGGTGGCATCGCGGTCATGCTCCGCCTGGCCGGGGCTCTCCGCGAGCCTGCTCACGACCTGACGTTCGTCTTCTACGACGCCGAGGAGGTCGAGGCCACCCGCAACGGCCTCGGACGCCTCGTCCGGGAGCAGCCGGACTGGCTCGTCGGCGACGTGGCTGTGCTGCTGGAGCCCACCGGCGGCCGGCTCGAAGGGGGCTGCAACGGGACGATTCGCGTGGAGGTCACGGTCCCCGGGGTGGCCGCCCACTCCGCCCGGGCGTGGACCGGGGACAACGCGATCCACCGCGCCAGCGACGTCCTCGGGCGGCTCGTCCGCTACCAGCCCCAGCAGGTCGACGTGGACGGGCTGGTCTACCGGGAGGGGCTCAACGCCGTGGGGATCGCCGGTGGCATCGCCGGGAACGTCATCCCCGACCGCTGCCTGGTCACCGTCAACTACCGCTTCGCCCCCGACAAGGACGAAGCGGCCGCACTGGCCCACCTGCGCGAGGTGTTCGACGGCTACCACCTCGTCGTCACCGACAGCTCACCCGGGGCGCGTCCCGGGCTGCATCATCCGGCGATCCGGTCGTTGATGCGGGCCGCGGACGAGTCGGTCGGCCCCAAGTACGGCTGGACGGACGTGGCGCGCTTCACCGCCCTGGGCATCCCCGCCATCAACTACGGCCCGGGTGACCCCGAGTTGGCCCACCGCGTCGACGAGCACGTCCCGGTTGCCCAGATCCGCCGGTGCGAATCCGTTCTCGCCAGATGGCTGCAGAACCCGGACTAGCCTCCACGTCGTGACCGATCACGGCCGGACCGACGGCGGCGACCCAGGCGAGGACCTCCTGGACGACCCCGGGCTGGCAGCGCAGCCGTTCCCACCGCCAGAGCGCCGGCGGGGCCGGGTCCACCTTCGCCGCGACCAGGTGCCGGTCAGCACCACCGACCAGCGCCTGCTCGACAGCCGCGGACCCACCGACTGGGTGCACCAGGACCCCTGGCGGGTGATGCGCATCCAGGCGGAGTTCGTCGAGGGGTTCGGCCTGCTGGCCGAGCTCGGACGAGCGGTCAGCGTGTTCGGCTCGGCCCGCACGCCGACCTCCGACCGCATGTACCGGCTGGCCAACGACCTGGGCGGACAGCTCGCCCGCGCCGGCTACTCGGTGATCACCGGTGGGGGCCCCGGGATCATGGAGGCCGCCAACCGCGGCGCGGTCGAGCACGGCGGCGTGTCGGTCGGGCTGGGTATCGAGCTCCCGTTCGAGCAGCGGCTCAACGACTGGGTCGACATCGGCATCAACTTCCGCTACTTCTTCGCGCGCAAGACGATGTTCCTGAAGTACTCGCAGGGCTTCGTCGTCTTCCCGGGTGGCTTCGGCACGATGGACGAGATGTTCGAGGCGCTCACGCTGACCCAGACCGGCAAGGTCACCCAGTTTCCCGTCGTGCTGGTGGGCGTCGACTACTGGTCTGGACTGCTGCGCTGGCTGGCCGACACGGTGGCAGCCGAACGGAAGATCGCCCCCGTCGATCTGGACCTCATCACCTGCACGGACGAGGTGCGCGATGTGATGCGGGTGCTCACCGAAGCGGACGCGCTGAGGCGGGAGCGCGACGAGGCGGCGCTCTACCGCTCGTAGGACGCCGCGCGGCCTCGCGGGCGCCCGGATGCGGCTCGCCGCCATGCTCGCCCCGTTCCGGCCATGATCAGCGCGCCTGTGTGGTGCCTCACCCTTGATCAGCGCGCCCTGGTGGTTGCTGACCCTTGATCAGCGCGCCCTGGTGGTGGTGGTCATGATGATCAGAGCGCCGTAGGTGTCGTCCCAGCGACACCTACGGCGCTCTGACGCAGCGACCCACGACACCTGTGGCGCTCTGATCATGCTCCAGGCACCACAAACCCGCTCTGATCATGTTCCAGGCACCACAGACGCGCCCTGATCATGCTCCAGGCACCATCAACCCGCCCTGATCATGTCCGGCGTGACAGCACGGTCGAGGCAACCAGGACCGCGCGCCGCTAGGGCTAGGCAAGGCCGCGCCTGGCCACGCGAGGGGGTGCCTCGCCCAGGATGGCGGCCACCATGTCGAGCACCTGGAGCGTCTGCGGCACCTCGTGGGCACGGAAGACGCGCGCGCCGTGCCAGCGGGCGATCGCGGTGGCAGCGAGCGTCCCAGTCAGCCGCTCACCGACCGCCTTGTCGAGGGACTCCCCGACGAAGTCCTTGTTGGACAGGCTGACCAGCACGGGGTACCCCGTCTCGACCAGGGCGTCCAGCCGGCGGGTGAGCAGCAGGGAGTGGTAGGTGTTCTTGCCGAAGTCGTGCGTCGGGTCGACTAGCAGGCTCTCGCGTGGGACGCCCAGGCGCTCGGCCCGCTCGGCCAGGCCCACCACTCGGGCGAGGACATCGGCGACGACGTCGTCGTAGGCGACCCGGTGCGGGCGCGACCGAGGTGCCAGCGGCCCGACGTGGCTGCAGACCAGTCCCGCCCCGGACTCGGCGGCCACCTCGGCCAGGGCCGGGTCGGCGCCGGACCAGGTGTCGTTGAGCAGGCTCGCACCGGCTGCGACGACCTCGCGGGCGACGTCCGCCCGCCAGGTGTCGACGCTGATGACCAGGTCGGGGTAGCGGTCGCGGACGGCCGCCACGAACGGGACGACGCGCCGCAGCTCCTCGGTGACGTCCACCTCGTCCCCGGGGCCGGCCTTGACCCCGCCGACATCCACGATGAGCGCGCCCTCGTCCACGACTTGGTCCACCCGGTCCAGCGCCTTGCTCAGCCCGAAGGTGGCGCCACGGTCGTAGAAGGAGTCCGGCGTGCGGTTGACGATGGCCATCACCGCGTGTTGCCCGGGCGAGAGCGTGTGCCGTCCCAGGCGCAGCTCCACCGCATGCCTCCCCTCGCCCGGGGCGGCACGGCCTCCCGCGTCGTGGGACCATCATCGGGTGGCTCATCGACTCGAGGTCGCCGCTGAGGTGGCCGCCCCGGCAGAGGTTACGTGGTCTGTGCTCACCGACTGGGAGCGGCAGTCGGAGTGGTTCGTGATGACCGACAGCCGGGGCCTCGGGCCGACCGGGGGCCACGCCGTCGGCGAGGAGATCCACGGCTTCACCGGCTTTGGGCGGCTGGGCCTCCTCGACACCATGGTGATCGAGGAGTGGGACCCGCCGCACCGCTGCGTGGTGCGCAAGACCGGACGGGTCGTCCGGGGATCGGCGGAGTTCAGCGTGGAGCCGCTGCCGCGCGAGCGCTCCCGGGTGATCTACCGCCTCGACATGGAGATGCCTTTGGGGCGGTTCGGCAGCCTGGCCTGGCCACTCACCCGAGAGGGGACAGCCGCCTTCTTCCGCCGCAGCCTGCGCAACCTGGCCCGCCTCGTGGAGAGCGAGTACGCCGCTGCCCGCTCCCAACCCGGCTCGTGACCGACTGGGCACAGCGCGGCGTCGAACCGGGTCCGGATGGACTGCCGCGCTGCCCCTGGGCCCAGGGGCAGCAGGACTACCTCGACTACCACGACCAGGAGTGGGGACGCCCGGTGCACGGCGACGTCCCGCTGCTGGAGCGGCTGGTGCTCGAGGGCTTCCAGTCGGGGCTGTCGTGGTTGACGATCCTGCGCAAGCGTCCGGCTTTTCGCGCCGCCTTCGCCGGCTTCGACCCCGAGCGGGTGGCCGCCTTCACCCAGGAGGACGTCCAGCGGCTCCTCGCCGACACCGGGATCGTCCGGCACCGGCGCAAGATCGAGGCAGCGATCACCAACGCCCGTGCACTGCGTGACCTGCAGCACCGGGAGGGGGAGGGCGCCCTCGACCGACTCATGTGGTCCTACGCGGACCCAGCCGCCGACGCCGACCCAGCCGCGGAGCAGCCGGCCCAGACGCCCGCTCCCACCCGGATGGCCGACCTGCCGTCGCGAACTCCTTCCTCGGCTGCGCTGGCTCGCGACCTCAAGCGGCTGGGGTTCACCTTCGTCGGCCCGACCACCGTGTACGCGGCCATGCAGGCCTGCGGGCTGGTCAACGACCATCTGCTGGGCTGCGTGGTCGTGACGACGGTGGGCACCGGGCGGGGGCACGTCACGGCGCAGGATCAGGGATAATGCGTCCAGCGAGGCGTCAGGTACCGGAAGGGGAGCGCAGATGGCGGCAATGAAGCCGCGGACGGGCGATGGTCCGCTCGAGGTCACGAAGGAGGGCCGGAGCCTGGTGATGCGCGTGCCGCTGGAGGGCGGCGGACGCCTGGTGGTGGAGCTCAACGCGGACGAGGCGAACGCCCTCGGGGACGCCCTGAAGGCGGCAGCCGCCGCCTGAGCGTCGCGGTCTACCGCAGCACGCCGCGGTAGACCTCGACGGTCTCCTCGGCGATGCTGTCCCAGCTGAACGCGTCGACCGCCCGCTCGCGCCCCGCCCGGCCCATGGCCGCGGCACGGTCCGGACGCTCGATGAGCTCGTTGATCGAGGTCGCCAGCCCCTGCTCGAACGCCTCGGGGTCCCGCGAGTCGTAGTGGACGAGCAGCCCAGTGCTGCCGTGGTCGACGACCTCGGGGATGCCCCCGACGTCGCTGGCCACGACTGCGGTCTCGCAGGCCATCGCCTCGAGGTTGACGATGCCCTGGGGCTCGTAGACCGACGGGCAGGCGAAGAGCGTGGCGTGGGAGAGCACCTGGCGGACGTCCGCACGGGGAAGCATCTCCGCGACCCACACCACCCCGGTGCGCTCGGCCCGGAGGGTGGCGACGGCGTCCTCGGTCTCCGCAGCGAGCTCGGCGGTGTCCGGTGAGCCCGCCAGCAGCACCAGCTGGGCGTCCGGGTGCACGCTGCGCATGGCTCGCAGCAGGTGCGGCACCCCTTTCTGCCGGGTGATCCGCCCGACGAAGGCCACCGACCGGCGGTCCGGGTCCACGCCCAGGCGCTCCAGCACGTCGGAGTCGGAGACCCGGTGGTAGAACTCGGAGTCGATCCCGTTGTGCACCACCCGAACCTTCGCCGGGTCGACACGCGGGTAGGCCGACAGCACGTCCTCCCGCATCCCACGACTCACGGCGATGATCGCATCCGCGGACTCGTACGCCGTCCGCTCGGCCCATGACGAGATGCGGTAGCCGCCACCGAGCTGCTCGGCCTTCCACGGGCGCAGCGGCTCCAGGGAGTGCGCCGTGACGACGTGCGGTCGATCGTGCAGCAGGCTGGCGACGCGTCCGGCGAGGTTGGTGTACCAGGTGTGGGAGTGCAGGATGTCCGGCGGGTCACCGCCGGGAGCGACCCGGTCGGCCAGCACGAGGTCGGCTGAGAGCTGGGCGAGGGCGCTGTTGGCCTGCGGCATGCGCGGGTCGACCTCGGCGACGCAGGTGGCCCCGGGCCGGTCCTCGCCCGTGCAGTACACGTCCACGCTGACGTCGGCTCGAGCCCGCAGCGCCGGCACCAGGTGGTCCACGTGCACCCCGGCCCCGCCGTAGACGAACGGAGGGAACTCTCTGGTCATCAGCGCGACCCGCATGGGATCACACTATGGTGCCCAGTATGGCTCGCGGGAGCGGACGGGTGCTTGGGATCGTGCTTGCCGGCGGCGAAGGCAAGCGGCTGATGCCGCTGACGGCGGATCGCGCCAAACCGGCTGTCCCCTTCGGCGGTTCCTACCGGCTCATCGACTTCGTGCTGTCGAACCTGGTCAACGGCGGCATCGACCGCATCGCCGTGCTGACCCAGTACAAGTCGCACTCGCTGGACCGGCACATCTCGCTGACCTGGCGGATGAGCAACCTGCTGGGGCAGTACGTGACCCCGGTCCCGGCCCAGCAGCGGCTCGGACCGCGCTGGTACCTGGGCAGCGCCGACGCGATCTACCAGTCGCTCAACCTCATCCACGACGAGGAGCCGGACTACGTGGTCGTGTTCGGGGCCGACAACGTCTACCGGATGGACCCCTCGCAGATGCTGGAGGCCCACATCGACTGCGGCGCTGGGCTCACCGTGGCCGGTATCAGGGTCCCGCGCCGCGATGCCAGCGGGTTCGGCATCATCGAGACGACCGACGGCACCAAGATCGACGAGTTCCTGGAGAAGCCCGCGGACCCCCCCGCCGTCCCGGACGACCCCGAGGCCAGCTACGCGTCCATGGGCAACTACGTCTTCACCACCGACGCGCTGCTGGAGGCCTTGAAGGTCGACGGCGACGACGCGGGCTCGGTGCACGACATGGGCGGCAGCATCGTCCCGATGCTCGTCGGCAACGGCGACGCGGCGGTCTACGACTTCAGCAGCAACATGGTGCCGGGCAGCACCCCGCGCGACCACGCCTACTGGCGTGACGTCGGGACGCTGAAGATGTACCACGAGGCCCACATGGACCTGATCTCCGTCGAGCCCATGTTCAACCTCTACAACCGGGACTGGCCGATCTTGACCAGCCACCCGCAGCTGCCCGGGGCGAAGTTCGTCCAGGGGGGGACGGCGCGCGAGTCGATCGTCGGGCTCGGCTGCATCCTGGCTGGGTCGTTCGTCGACCACAGCGTGCTCTCCCCGGGGGTGCGGGTGCTCGAGGGGGCGACGGTGTCGCACTCGGTGCTGATGTCCGGGACGCGCGTGGGTCCTGGTGCGGTCATCCGCAACGCGATACTGGACAAGTCCATCGATGTCCCGCCCGGGGCGCTCATCGGAGTCGACCACGACCACGACCGAGCGCGCGGCTTCACCGTCAGCGACGAGGGCATCGTCGTCCTGGGCAAGGGGCAGACCATCCAGCCATGACCGTCACCGAAGCGGTCAGCGCTTGACGGCTGCGAGCAGACCGTCTCCGAGCGGGAGCATCACCGGCACGACCCGGTCATCCTCACGCAGTGCCCGCCCGAGCTCGCGGATCGCGACCGTCTCGGGGTCGCGCTGCGCCGGGTCGGCCACCCGGTCGTGCCACAGCGCGTTGTCGAAGGCGACCACCCCGCCGGGACGAAGCAGCCGTAGCGAGTGCTCGAAGTACTCGGGGTACTCGCGCTTGTCCCCGTCGCAGTGGACCACGTCGTAGTCGCCGTCCTTCAGCCGTGGCAGCACCTCCAGCGCGCGGCCGGGGATCAGACGCAGCCGAGTGTGCGGGATGCCCTCCTCGGTGAACGCCTCCCGGGCCAGACGCAGGTGCTCGCCCTCCCGGTCGATCGTGGTGAGAATCCCGTCCGGAGCCATCCCCCGCAGCAGCCACAGCCCCGACACGCCCGTGCCGGTCCCAATCTCGACGACCTTGTGCGCGCGCAGCGCGGCCGCGACGAACCGCAACGCCGCCCCCACGCCGGCGCCGACGGGTGCCACACCGACCTCCTCGGCGCGGGCGCGGGCGCGGGCAAGGATCTCGTCCTCGCTGAGATACCCGTCGGCGTACGCCCAGGTCGCGGGCTTGGGCACCGGGCTGGTGGTGGCGATGGCAGTCTCCTGGAGTACGCGGTCGTCCCCGGCCGGCGTGGGCCGTCGCGCGCAGCCTATCGGGCGGGGCCATAGTGGCTGGGGCTGCCGTGCGGTGAACGGATCGTCAAGTCGTGTCAGAGGAGTGTCAGCGGGTGCTGCGCTGGCTGGCGATCGGACGAGGACGGCGGGACCATTGTGGTGCGGCACCAACGGCCGCCGTCGGCTCAGCGAAGGAGGTGGCCCCCGATGTCGTACTCGGGTGTGCTGGCCGCCCCGTCCGGCTGGGACCCGCCGTCCTGGGAGCAGATCGTCCGCGAGCACCGGTCGTGGGTCTACCGGCTGGCCTACCGGCTCACCGGGAACAGCCACGACGCCGAGGACCTCACCCAGGACGTGTTCGTCCGGGTGTTCCGGTCGCTGTCGACCTACCGCCCGGGCTCGTTCGAGGGCTGGCTGCACAGGATCACCACGAACCTGTTCCTGGACGGGCTGCGCCGGCACGCTCGCCAGCGCACCCAGGTCCTGGAGGAGGGCGACGATCGGCTGCGCGACGCCGACGCCGACCCGGGCCAGGCCCTGCACGACGCGGTGCTGGAGGCGGACGTCCAGGCGGCCTTGGACGCGCTCTCCCCGGACTTCCGCGCCGCTGTGCTCCTGTGCGACGTCCACGGACTGACCTACGAAGAGGTCGGCGACCTGCTCGGCATCAAGCTGGGGACGGTTCGCAGCCGCATCCACCGGGGCCGACGGCAGATGCGCCAGTCGCTGGCCCACCGGGCCCCGCGCCCGGCGGCCACCGACTCGACCCGCTGCACTGCGGGCAGATCCCCGCACCATGATGAGCTCACAACCTGCTGACCTGCAGATCACGCTGAGAGGGACGATGATGACCGACGTGACGACACCGCCTCCGGGCCCGCCCGCCAACGGCTGGTGGTCGCGCCCGCCCGAGCCGGCAGACACCGGTGCCATGCCGGCCGCACCGGCGACCGGCACGCCGCCGGCCTCGACGACGGTGGACGACATGCCGACCCGTCCGGTCCCGCCGTACGCGGGTCCCGGCTTCACCGGCAACGACCCGTGGCGAACCCCGATGGCAGATCCCGGCTCCGCAGCCCCCCCACCGCCGCCCCCGGCCGATCCCGCTCCGCCGCGACCTCGCCGGCGCGGGCCCGGGTGGCTCGGGCTCGGCGCCGCGGCCTTGGTGGCCGGCCTGCTCGGTGGTCTGGTGGGTGCCCAGCTCGCTGCTGACCCGACGCAGCCCACCGGGCAGACCTCGCAGCCGGAGAGCTCGGCGATCGAGGACGTCCAGACTCCAGGGCGCGCCCCGGAGTCCGTCGCCGGCATCGCCGAGGCGGCCCTGCCCAGCGTCGTGTCGATCACCACGCCCGTCGGAAGCGGCTCCGGCTTCATCATCACCGACGACGGCTACATCATCACCAACAACCACGTCATCGTCGACGCCGTTGCCGACGGGGACGGTGACGGCGTCCAGGTGACCCTTCAGGACGGGCGTTCGAGCCAGGCCGTCGTCGTCGGCCGCAGCCCTGCCTACGACCTTGCGGTGCTCGACGTCGAGCTGTCCGACCTCACCCCGCTCGCGCTGGGCGACTCCGACGAGGTCGTCGTCGGGGACCCGGTCGTCGCCGTCGGCAGCCCGCTGGGGCTGGACGGCACCGTGACGTCGGGCATCGTGTCGGCCGTCGACCGTCCGGTGACCGCCGGTGGCCAGGGCGAGGTGAGCTTCATCAACGCCATCCAGACGGACGCGGCGATCAACCCGGGGAACTCCGGCGGGCCACTGCTGGATGCAGCGGGGCGGGTCGTGGGGGTCAACTCCTCGATCGCGTCGCTGACGTCGTTCGCAGGGCAGGCCGGATCCATCGGGCTGGGCTTCGCCATCCCGATCAACCAGGCGCGGGTGACCGCCGAGCAGATCATCGCCGAAGGTGAGGCGTCCTACCCGATCATCGGTGCCACCCTCGACCAGCAGAGCACCGGCCAGGGCGTGGCCATCGACTCCGTCGTCGACGGTGGTCCCGCCGATCGTGCGGGGCTGGCGCCGGGTGACCGCATCGTCGCCCTCGACGGCGTCCCGGTTCGGGGCCCCGATGAGCTCATCGTCGCCATAAGGGCGCAGCAGCCAGGCGATACCGTAGAGCTGACCTACGAGCGTGACGGCACGGAGGAGTCGGTGAGCGTGGAGCTCGGCTCAGCCGTGGGGTAGGTCCCGGCGAAGGCGGGAGCGGCGTGTTCGACATCGGCGTGTGGGAGATCGTGGTCATCGCCGTCGTCGCGCTGCTGGTGTTCGGGCCCGACCGGCTGCCGGAGATGGCCCGCCAGGCCGGCGGCTGGCTTCGGGACCTGCGACGCATGGTGGCCTCCGCTCGGTCGGAGATGTCGGACTCCCTCGGCGTCGACCCCCAGTACCTGACCGACCCGAAAGGCTCCCTGCAGCGGGAGCTGCTCGGGGAGGACGTCCCGGTCCCACCGACGACACGGCAGGGGGTGTCCAAGGCGCTCGGCCTGGACGAGGTGTCGGACGCCCTGGACGCCGATCCGGTCGACCCGGACGCGACGTAGGACGCCCGAGCGGTCCACGGGCCTCCAGTTGCAGCTACCGGCCCGTGGGGCTCAGACCGAGCGACATCCCGGCCAGCCCCCGCTGACGGTGGCCCATGCGGGTGGCGATGTCGCGGATGGCGGCTGCCGCCGGAGTGCCGGGACGGTTCAGCACGAAGGGCGTGCCGTCGTCGGCGTCCTCCCGGAGCCCGGGATCGATCGGGACGCTTCCCAGCAGCGGGACTGCTGCGCCGGTGGCTCGACTGAGCGCCTCGGCGACGACGGCGCCCCCACCGGTCCCGAAGATGTCCAGCTGCTCCCCGCAGTGCGGGCAGGCCAGCCACGCCATGTTCTCGATCACGCCGAACACCCGCTGGCGGGTCTGCACGCTGATGCTGCCGGCCCGCTCGGCGACCTCTGCCGCAGCCAGCTGCGGCGTGGTCACGACCACGATCTCTGCATTGGGCAGCAGTTGTCCCAGCGAGATGGCGATGTCACCGGTGCCGGGTGGGAGGTCCAGCAGCAGGACGTCGAGGTCCCCCCAGTACACGTCGGTGAGGAACTGCTCCAGCGCTCGGTGCAGCATCGGTCCACGCCACGCCACCGGAGCGCTGCGCTCCGGCTTGAACATCTCGGTCGAGATCAGGGCGACGTCGTAGGCCGGGACGGGAAGGATCATCTGGTCCACGACGGTCGGACGTATGCCGCCGACGCCCAGCATGCGGGGGGTGGAGTGCCCGTAGATGTCGGCGTCGAGGACCCCCACCGACACCCCGTCGGCGGCCAGGGCGGCGGCGATGTTCACCGTGAGCGACGACTTGCCCACCCCGCCCTTGCCCGAGGCCACCGCGTAGACGCGGGTGAGCGACCCGGGCCTGGCGAACGGGATGTCTTTGGCGGGTCCGCGCAGCATCTCCTTCAGCCCGGCCCGCTGCTCGTCGCTCATCACGTCCAGTACGACCTCCACCCCGGTGACCCCGTCGACGCCGGTGAGCGCGGCGGTCACGTCCCGGGTGATCGTGTCGCGCAACGGGCAGCCGGCGACGGTCAGCAGGACGGTGACCCGGACGGCACCGTCGGCGCCGACCTCGACACTGCGCACCATGCCCAGGTCAGTGATCGGGCGACGGATCTCCGGGTCCTTCACCGTGGCCAGGGCAGCGCGGATGACACGCTCCATGGCGTCACCGGGGGCCGGTTGCTGAGGGTGGCTGGTCACGGGCTCCGATGCTACGGACAACGCGGCCCGGCCGCTCACCCGGCGCTTCGGTGACCGGCGCGCAGCGCGTCGAGGACCTGGCCGCGCAGAGCCCCGAAGGTCTCGTCGGCCACCATGTCGGCTCGTCGGGGACGGGACAGAGCGACGCTCACCTCCGCGAGCAGCCGGGCCGGGCGGTCCGACAGCACCAGCACCCGGTCGGAGAGCAAGATCGCCTCGTCGACGTCATGGGTCACCAGCAGAACCGTGCGCCGGTCGGCCTCCCACACCTGCTCCAGCCAGACCTGCAGGTCGCGCCGTGTGATGGCGTCCAGGGCGCCCAGCGGCTCGTCCAGCAGGATCATCTCGCGGGGGACGAGGAACGCCCGCAGCAGAGCCAGCCGCTGACGCATCCCACCGGACAGCTCGCTCGGCCAGGCCCTCTCGTAGCCGGCCAGGCCGAACCGCTCCCACAGCCGCAGGGCGTCAGCACGGGCCTGCTGCTGCGGGACGCCCGCGACGACCGCGCCGAGGACGGCGTTGTCCAGGCAGCGCTTCCAGGGCAGCAGCGTGTCGCGCTGGGGCTGCAGCACGCACGAGCCGGGTCGCCCGCGGACGTCGCTGGCTCCCACCCATGCCCCACCTGAGTCCGGGACGAGAAGCCCGGCGAGCGTCCGCAGCACCGTGCTCTTGCCGCAGCCGCTGGGCCCGAGCAACGACACGAAGGAACCGGCTGCCCCGCCGATGCTGACCCCGTCGAGCACCGGCACCGCGTCCGTGCCGTCCCGATCGGCGGGGAACGAGTGGCGCAGGTCCTCGACCCGCCAGGCGAGGTCAGCCACGCGGCAGGAAGTCGTTGCTGAACGCCTGGCTCGCCTCGACCGGGTCGGGGGACACCCCGGAGGTGGTGAGGAAGTCGGCGAAGGCGGTCCAGGTCTGCTCGTCCTGCTCCCCCCACACCCCGGACTCGGGCAGGAACAACGGGGCGTAGTAGTCCACGGCAGCCTCGACGAGGGCCGGGTCCAGCTCGGGGACCTGGTCGAGAAGATGCTCCGAAGCGCTCGTCGGGTCGTCGACGGCGAACCGGTACCCGCGCGCGGTGACCTCGAGGAAGTCCTTCACCAGGGCGGGATCGCCGGTCAGGGCCGACTCGGCGGCCAGCACGAGCGGGGTGTACCAGTTGGGGATGCATGCCGACCAGTCGGCGAACCTGATCTGGTCGACCTCGATGCCCTCGACCACCTCGGCGCGCAGCGCGTCCCAGCCCGAGAACACCCAGGCGCTGTCGAACTGGTCGGTGGTCAGCCCGGCGAGGTAGTCGACGTTGCCCAGCGTGACGAACTCCACCGTCGAGGGGTCGGCGCCGTCGCAGGCCATCAGGGCGGAGATGATCTCGGTCTCCAGGGCCCCGCCGAAGCCGCCGTACCGGGTGCCCTCCAGGTCGCGTGGCCGGGTCAGGCCGTCCTCGGCCAGCCCGAACAGCACCGAGTCGTTGACCGGGAGGATGGCCGCGATCGACACCACCGGGACCCCCGCGCCTCTGGCCGGAAGCAGGGACTCCGCCTGGGCAAGGCCGATGTCGGCCGCGCCGCTGGCGACGGCCTGCTCCACCCCGGCGTCGGCCGGTTCGATGATCGTCAGGTCGATGCCGGCGTCGGCGTACCAGCCCTGCTCCTGCGCGGTGTAGATGCCGACGTGGTGGGCGTTGGGCGTCCAGTTCAGCATGAGGGTGAGTGGGCGCCGCTCGTCGTCCTGCGACGGCGCGGGCTGCGCGCATCCGGCGATCGCCAGGGTGGCAGCCATCGTGACGACGACAGCCGCGACGGGCCCACTGCCGGGACGCCGAGCCGGGCCGGGCGTGGGGCGAGTCGTCATCGGGAGCCTCACCACGGGGACCTCGACGCGGCGGCGCGCTGCTGGCGCTGCGCGGCGGTCTGCCAGGGCAGCGCAGCCCGACGCAGGGCGAACACCGCCCCGACGAGGACCACGCTGACCGCCGCGATGACCACGACGGCGGCGAACATCTGGTCGGTGGCGAACGAGGCGCGCGACCGCTCGAGGTACAGGCCCAGCCCGGACGACGCCCCGATCCACTCCCCGACCACGGCCGCGAACATGGCGTACGACGCGGCGACGGTGAGCCCGGTGAACAGTGCCGGCAGGGCTCCCGGGACGAGGACGTGGACGGCCACGTCGCGCCTGCTGCCGCCCATCGCCCGGATCAGGTCGACCTGGTCCCGGTCGGCGGCCAGCAGGCCTCCGACGGTGGCCACCGCCACCGGGAAGAACGACACCAGCGCCACGACCAGCATCCGGGGCAGCAGGCCGAAACCGAACCACACCACGAACAGCGGGGCGAGCACCACCATCGGGATGCTCTGGGACACCACCACCAGCGGGTACAGCGCCGCCCGCACCGCCGCCGAGGCGGCCATGACCGCGGCCAGCCCGACGCCGACGGCGGTGCCCACAGCCAGGCCGAGCACCGCGGTGGTCACCGTCGACACCGTGTGGCCGAGCAGGACCTCGGCGCTGGACGCCAGTGCCTGCGCCACCTCCGACGCCGCCGGCAGCACGTAGTCGGGCACGTCCAGCAGGCGAACCGCGACCTCCCAGAGCGCGACCAGCAGCGCCAGCACGCCCACGGGAGCGACCCAGCCCGGCAGGCCGCGGCTGCTGACCGATCGCGGCGGTGCCGCGACGGCCGTCATCGGTGCGCTGCCACGAGATCGGCCATGCCGGGTGCATCGGGGTCGATGGCGCTGACCACCTTGATCACCGACACGACCGTGCGGGCACCGGCCTGCAGCGTCGCCTCGTGGGCGCGGCGCAGCACGTCCCACACCTGGTCGGGCTGGCCCTGCAGGGTGGTACCGAGGGCTCCCACCTCGTGGTCCAGGCCACTGGCGGCGATCACCGCGATCGCCGCGTCCACGTTGCGGTAGTCCTGCCCGGGGACGCCCGCCGGGTCGGGCAGGCACTGGATCTCGGCGATCATCGCGTTCCCTCCCACCGATCGGGGAGGGCGGGCGGGACGGTCCCGCTGGGTCGACTTCCTGCGCCGGAATGACCCGGATCAGGTTCGAAGGGTCTGTGGTCCGCCCACACTCTCAGCGCCTGCGCGCTCCCCTGTCGGTGGGGGCAGTCTACGCGCGGTCTCCGACCGACTCACCGGCCTCCTCCGTGATCTCCTCCAGCTCCTCGACGATGTCCTCGGACAGCTCGCGCAGCTCGGAGCGGATGAAGTCCCGGGTGGCCACCTCGCCGAGCGCCAGCCGGAGCGCGGCGATCTCCCTGGCCAGGAACTCCATGTCCGCACGGGACTGTGCTGCCACGAGCCGGTCCTGCTCGAAGGACACCCGGTCCCGGTCGTCCTGCCGGTTCGTCGCGAGCAGGATCAGCGGCGCGGCGTAGGAGGCCTGCACCGACAGCACCAGGGTGAGGAAGATGAACGGGAACGGATCGAACCGCGCGGCGGTGGGGCTCGTGGTGTTCCACGTCAGCCAGAACAGGATGAACACTGTCATGTAGACCAGGAACCGCCCGGTACCGATGAACCGGGCGATGCGCTCAGAGAACTGGCCGAACGCCTCGGGGTCCAGCTGTGGGCCCCGGATGCCGCGCCGCGGGGCCACGGGCAGGTCGAGGCGGTCACGTTCCAGGGTGCGGTCCATCGGTTGCCTCCACGTGGTCACGGTCCTGCCGGCGCCACTGCTGGCCCAGCAGATGATCAAGGACGTCGTCCACGGAAACGGCGCCGAGCAGGTGCCCACCCTCGTCCACCACCGGCGCGGCGACCAGGTTGTACGTCGCCAGGTACCGGGTCACCTCCTGCAGCGTCACGTCCACCGTCAGCGGTTCGGGGTCGCGGTCGACCAGTGTGGAGACCAGCGTCGACGGGGGCTCGCGCAGCAGCCGCTGGAGGTGGGCGACGCCGAGGTAACGGCCGGTGGGCGTCTCGGTCGGGTAGCGGGTCACGTACGCCATGGCGGCCAGCGCGGGGGTGAGGTCCGGGTTGCGCATGTGGGCCAGCGCCTCGGCGACCGTGGCGTTCGGCGGCAGGATGACCGGCTCGTTGGTCATCAGGCCGCCGGCGGTCTCGTCCGCGTAGCTCATCAGCTGGCGGACCGGTTGGGCCTCGTCGGGCTCCATCAGCGACAGCAGCCTCTCGGCGGCGTCCGGGGGCAGGTCGGACAGCAGGTCGGCGGCGTCGTCCGGCCCCATCGCCTCCAGGACGTCGGCGGCACGCTCCACCTCCAGCCCGCTAATCACCTCCAGCTGGTCGCGCTCGTCCAGCTCCTCGATGACGTCGGCGAGCCGCTCGTCGTCCATCGCCGCGATCACCTCGGCGCGTCGCTTGTCCGACAGGTTGCTCAGCACGTCGGCCAGGTCGGGCGCGCGCATCGTCGCCAGTGCATTCAGCAGGTTGGCTGCGCCCTGCTCGTGCTCGGTGAGGGCCCAGCCCTCGACCTGGTCCCAGTCCAGGATCTGGGTGTCGGCCCGGCGGAACCGGCCACCCCCGCGCTGAACGGCCACCTTGGCCACCGTCCAGTCGCGCATCCGCGTCGGCTCGAGGCCCACGTCGAAGACGACCGCGGGTGCCGGGTCCCCCCGGACAGCGACCCTGCTGTCCAGCATGTCCTCGAGAACGAGGGTCTCTCCTGGGCGCCGCTCGAAGCGGCGCACGTTGATCAGGCCGGTGGTGATCACCTGGCGTGCCGCGATGCTGGTCACTCGGGTGACGGGGACGAAGATGCGGCGCCGCAGGGCCACCTCCACGACGAACCCGACCACCTGGGGCGGCCGCCGGTCGGTGCGGAACCGCACGACGATGTCCCGCACTCTGCCGACCCGGTCGCCGACCGGGTCGAACACGTCGGTGCCGGCCAGGCGCGCGGCGAACACCAGGCCCGGACGTGTCGTCATGACGGCGGAGGCTACCGGCGGTACCTGCTCGGACCGTTAGTCTCGCCGACGTGCCCGCGTCAGTCCGTTTGCCCCATCGTGGTGCGCGGACGCTGCTCGCCGTGGCTGTGCTGGCGGTGGGGTCGTCCGGGTGCGGCTCGGACAGCGGCGGGTCGGGCGGGGCGGGGGAGTCCGGGCAGGGGCCAAGCCCGGCGCTGACCGCGACGACGCCGGCACAGGCCGCGGACCTGGTGACCAACGGCGTCGACGATCTCGGCGCGTCGCGTGCGCTGGAGGAGGCCATTCGAGGGCTCGGCGAGCTGAGCACCTACCGGGTCGCGGGGTCCCCGACAGCAGGGGCGCCGCTCGACCTGGTCTTCGCCGCCGGGACGCCGCTCGGGCCGTCCCGGCCCCAGGCCACGCCGCCGGCGGACCCGGGCGAAGGCAGGACCGGGCGAGGGGTGCAGGGAACGCTCACGCGGGACGGATCGACCTTCGAGCTGCTGGCGGTCGACTCGGCGGTGTACGTGCGCGGGAACCTCGACTGGCTGGCGGCGACCGTGGGAGAGGACGCCCGGCGCACGCTGGGGGACAAGTGGCTGCTGCTGCCGCCCTCACTCGCGCGGGACCTGGAGGCGGTGACCGACCCGGACGCCTTCGCCGAGGCGGTGCTGGCGCCCACGGGGGATGTGGACAGCGTCGGCGTGTCGCTCATCGAGGGCGAGCCCGCGCTTGGGGTGCGCTACCTGGACAACGAGGCCACCGCTTGGGTCGCTGGAACCGGGCCGGTGCTCCCGGTGCTGGTCGAGCGGCTCGGGGCCACCGCCACGGACGGGCTGCTGCGCTTCTCCGACTTCGATGCCGACGTGGTGCTGCAGGCCCCGCCCGCGGAGTCGATCGTCGTCGTTCCCGAGCCGCCGGCCCCGTCGGGGTGAGCCCGCCGCCCGGCGAGCCCCCATCCGGCAGGGTCCCGTCCGGCCGTGTTCCACTGGTCGTAGCGCCCAGCGGAGCCGACCTGCCGCTGCTCGGACTGGCCGTGGTCGGCATCGGAGCCTCGGCGCCGCTCATCGCGGTCATCGCGGCGCCCGCCCTGGCGATCGCGCTGTGGCGCAATGTCCTCGGGGTGGCCGTTCTGCTGCCGTGGACGCTGACCCGGTCCGGCGCCGACCTTCGTGCCGCCTGGACCGACCCGCCGCTGCGCCGTGTGGTGCTGCTGTCCGGTGTGGCGTTGGCCGTCCACTTCGCCACCTGGGTGCCCGCAGTGACGCTGACCACCGTGGCCGCCGCAACCGCGCTGGGTGCCGTCCAACCGGTGTGGAACGCCCTGATCGCGCGCGCCCTGGGGCAGCAGGTCAACGGGAGGGTGTGGACGGGGATCGTGCTGGCCGTGCTCGGCGCGCTCGTCCTCACCGGGCTGGACCTGGGCGGGGACCGGCAGGCTCTGGTGGGCAACCTGCTCGCCCTGCTCGGCGGCGTTGCCGCCGCGGCGTACGTGGCTCTCGGTGCCCGGGCCCGGGAGCGGATGAGCACCGCGGCGTACGCGGTGTCCTGCTACACCGTCTGCGCCGGACTGCTGCTCGTCGTGTGCCTGCTGTCGGGAGTGACCGTCACCGGGTTCGCTGGCCGGACCTGGCTGCTGCTGGTCGCCCTGACCGTCCTCGCGCAGCTGCTCGGCCACACGCTGCTCAACCGAGCCGTGGGTACCGTCGGCCCGGTGGTGGTCGCGCTGGTGATCCTCCTCGAGGTCCCGGTCGCCACGCTGATCGCGGCCTGGTGGCTGGGGCAGATGCCGCCGCTGGCGGTCGTCCCGGCGGCGGCGCTGGTGCTCATCGGGGTCGGGCTGGTGGTGACCGCGCGGAGCCCGTCGCAGGAGATGCCCGTGCCCGATGCGTAAGGGATGTCACCGCCGGGTACCTGGACCCTGGGCGTACCGCGCTGGCTATCCTCACCAGCCATGACCTCTGCGCCCACCTCCCCGCTGGACCCCGCCGCCCCAACCGTTCGGCCGCTGCGCTCCCGCCGGTCCTGCCTGGCCGTCCCTGGGTCGAACCCGAAGATGCTGGGCAAGGCGCAGGGTCTGCCGGCCGACCAGGTGTTCCTCGACCTCGAGGACGCCGTGGCACCGCTGGCGAAGGAGGGCGCCCGCGACAACGTGGTGGCCGCGCTCAACGAGGGCGACTGGCAGGGCAAGGCCAGGGTCGTACGGGTGAACGACTGGACCACCCATTGGACGTACCGCGACGTCATCACCGTCGTCGAGGGGGCCGGGGCCAACCTCGACTGCATCATGCTGCCGAAGGTGCAGAGCGGCGAGCAGGTGGTCGCGCTGGACATGCTGCTCACCCAGATCGAGACGACCAACGGCCTTCCCGTCGGGCAGGTCGGCATCGAGGCGCAGATCGAGAATGCCCGCGGCCTGGTCAACGTCGACGCGATCGCCGCCGCGTCCCCCCGGGTCGAGACGATCATCTTCGGACCGGCCGACTTCATGGCATCGATCAACATGAAGTCGCTGGTGGTGGGCGAGCAGCCGCCCGGCTACGACGTCGGCGACGCCTACCACTACATCCTCATGCGCATCCTCATGGCCGCCCGTGCCCATGACAAGCAGGCCATCGACGGCCCCTACCTGCAGATCCGCGACGTCGACGGCTTCCGTCGGGTCGCCGGGCGCTCCGCCGCGCTGGGCTTCGACGGCAAGTGGGTGCTGCACCCCGGACAGGTGGACGCCGCGAACGAGGTGTACTCCCCGTCCCAGGAAGACTACGACCACGCCGAGGAGATCCTCGACGCCTACGCCTACTTCACCTCCGAGGCCGGCGGAAAGCTCGGAGCCGTCATGCTCGGTGACGAGATGATCGACGAGGCCTCCCGGAAGATGGCCACTGTCATCGCCGCCAAGGGCCGCGCCGCCGGCATGGCGCGCACGACCACCTTCAGCCCTCCGGAGAAGTAGCCGTACCCGCGAGCCTCGCCGGCCTCGCCGGACGGTCGATCTCGTGAACGGCAAGCGCGCAGCCCCCGACCATCCCTACGCTCGCTGCTGACCCAGCCCGCAGCGCGCCGAGGAGTCGCCGTGCAGGTGTTCGTCGACAACCCCCTGCTCACGCTGTTCTTCTGCATCGGCGTCGGAGTCGCCTTCGGCATGATCCGCTTCGGCCCGGTGTCGTTCGGTCCCGCCGGGGCCCTGTTCGCCGGACTCGCGCTGTCGGCGATCAACGCCGACGTGGCGCTGGGCCCGGTGTACTCCTCCCTCGGGCTGTGCGTCTTCTGCTACATGGTGGGACTGGCGGCGGGCCCGTCCTTCATGCGCGCCATCCGCACGTCCTACCAGCCGCTGATCGTCGCGGGCACGGCGATCGTTGCCATGGCCGCCAGCGGTCTGGCGGTGGGCCGTGCCCTCGGCGTCGACACCTCCTACATCGCCGGCGCCTACTCCGGAGCCGCCACGGCTACGCCGGCTCTCGGTGCCGTGCAGCAGCAACTGGCAGAGGGAGGTGAGATACCTCCGGAGCCGGCCGTCGGCTACGCGGTCGCCTACCCGTTCGCAGTGCTGATCACCATCCTCGGGCTGATCTACCTGATGAATGTGGGCACGAAGAAGCCGACGAAGGAAGACTCCGAGCGTCTGGCATCTCTGGTGGTGAAGACGGTCGAGGTGACCCAGCCGGTGTCGCTGACCGTGGAGGCGCTCGCCGAGCAGTACGGGGCAGTCGTCTCGCGCATCACCCGCGACTCCGACACGGTCGTCGCCCACGCCGACGCCCACATCAGGGAGGGCGACCTCATCACGATCACCGTCGCCGACGACCAGCTGCCACGGCTGGTCGAGGTCCTGGGTGAGCTGTCCGAGCGCGAGCCGTGGCACGACCGCAGCCAGATCGACTTCCGCCGGGTCGCGGTCACCAACCGCGCCTACGTCGGGCAGACGTTGGCCCAGCTCGACCTCGACACCAAGTTCGACGCGGCCGTGAGCCGGGTCCGCCGCGGCGACGTCGACCTCATCGCCACCCCCGACCTGGTGCTGCAGATGGGGGACCGGCTGCGGGTGACGGCCAAGCGCGACGTGCTGCCGCAGATCACCAAGCACCTGGGCGACTCCGAGCGGGCGGCCAACGACATCAACGCCCTCGGGCTGGGCCTCGGGCTCTCGATCGGGCTGGTGTTCGGGCTGCTGTCCATCCCGCTGCCCGGTGGCGGCAACTTCGTGCTGGGGACGGCCACCGGCCCGCTGATCATCGGGGTCGTCCTCGGCGCCCTCGGTCGCACCGGGCCGGTCGTCTGGCAGCTGCCGACGGGCGTGAACAACGCCTTCAACCAGTTGTTCCTGCTGATCTTCCTGGCAGCCGTGGGAACCGGGTCGGGCAACGACCTCGTCAACGCGCTGTCGTCACCGCTGGGCCTGAAGCTGGTGGCGGTCTCGCTGACCTTCTGCCTCGTGCACGCCCTGGTCAACATCGTGGGGCTGCGCTCGATCCTGAAGTACGGAACGGCCCGATCGCTCGGCGGGCTGACCGGGTCGCAGCTCAACCCGGCGCCGTACGCCTACGCGATGGACAAGAACGGCGACCAGCGAATCGCGGTGCTGTACGCGATGATCTTCCCGGTCATCATGCTCGGAAAGGTGATCCTCGCCCAGTTCATGGTCATCTTCTTCTGAGCTCTGCTCCTTCCAAGCAGCTCGAGCGCGTCGGTTGTGAGCAACCTGACGGTGCCGATCATGGGCGGATGGGCGGATACTACGTGTTGAGCCCGGCGTCAAGGACGGGAAGGACGAGGACAGGAGCGACATGGACCGGCTGGCACAGACCGACGGCCTCACCGACGTCCAGCAGGAGATCCTGCGGACGGTTCGCGACTACGTGAACGAGCAGATCCTCCCGGTGGCCACCGACCTCGAGCACAAGGACGCCTACCCCGACGAGATCGTCGAGGGGCTCAAGGAGATGGGGATCTTCGGTCTGATGATCCCTGAGGAGTACGGCGGCATCGGGGAGTCCCTGCTCACCTACGCCCTGGTCGTCGAGGAGCTGGCCCGCGGCTGGATGAGCGTCTCGGGGGTGATCAACACGCACTTCATCGTGGCCTACATGGTCAACCAGCACGGCACCGAGGAGCAGAAGCAGCGCTGGCTGCCCCGGATGGCGGCCGGTGAGCTGCGTGGCGCCTTCTCGATGTCCGAGCCCGGCTGCGGCTCCGACGTCGCGGCCATCCGCACCCGGGCCGACAAGCTCGACGACGGCTCGTACGAGATCAACGGCTCGAAGATGTGGCTGACCAACGGTGGGTCGTCCAGCCTCGTGGCCGTCCTCGTGCTGACCGATGAGGGCGCTGACTCGGTCTACAAGAACATGACGACCTTCGTGATCGAGAAGGAGCCCGGCTTCGGTGAGGTCGCGCCTGGCCTGACCATCCCGGGCAAGATCGAGAAGATGGGCTACAAGGGCGTCGACACCACCGAGCTCGTGCTCGAGGGCTTCCGCATCGGCGCGGAGACCATCCTCGGGGAGGCCCCCGGTCGGGGCTTCTACCAGATGATGGACGGCGTCGAGGTGGGACGGGTCAACGTCGCTGCCCGCGCCTGTGGTCTGTCCAAGCGGGCGTTCGAGCTCGGGATCCAGTACGCCCAGCAGCGTGAGACGTTCGGCAAGCAGATCGCCCAGCACCAGGCGGTGATGTTCCGGCTCGCCGAGATGGCCACCAAGGTCGAGGCGTCCCACCTGATGATGGTCAAGGCCGCCCGGCTCAAGGACTCCGGGGAGCGCAACGACCTCGAGGCCGGCATGGCGAAGTACCTGGCCAGCGAGTACTGCAAGGAGGTCGTGGAGGACTCGTTCCGCATCCACGGCGGCTACGGCTACTCCAAGGAGTACGAGATCGAGCGGCTCTACCGCGAGGCCCCGATGCTGCTGATCGGCGAGGGCACCGCCGACATCCAGCGCATGATCGTCGGGCGGCGCCTGCTGGAGGAGTACAAGCTCGCCTGACAGCCCCGCCCCACCGCAGCCCCGCCCCACCCCCGCCCCCGCTGATCACGTTTGGCACGCTTGCGTGGGGTTTGCATGGTGTCGGCGCCATGCAAACCCCACGCAAACCGTGCAAGGCCCCGGACGGGGAGCTTGCAAGGCCCCGGACGGGGAGCTTGCAGGGGCCCGGACGGGGAGCCCCCTGCCATCTCGTCCGTGCCATACGGCACGATGAGCGCATGCAGTTCGGGCGCTTCTACGAGGACTTCGAGGTCGGGGCCGTCTACAAGCACTGGCCGGGCAAGACCGTCACCGAGTACGACGACCATCTGTTCTGCCTGATCACCATGAACCACCACCCGCTGCACATGGACGCGCACTATGCGGCGACGTCCACGCAGTTCGGCAAGAACGTCGTGGTCGGCAACTACATCTACTCGCTGCTGCTGGGCATGTCGGTGCCCGACATCAGCGGCAAGGCGATCGCCAACCTCGAGGTCGAGTCCCTCCGGCACGTCGCGCCGACCTTCCACGGCGACACGATCTACGGCGAGACGACGGTGCTGGACAAGAAGGAGTCCTCGTCCAAGAACGACCGCGGCGTCGTGGCGGTCGAGACGCGCGGCTACAACCAGGACGGGACGATGGTCTGCATCTTCCGCCGCAAGGTCATGGTGCCCAAGCGTGAGGTCGTCGGCGATATGGAGCCACGACCCGAGCCGCGCGACTGACCCGCTATAGCACCCCGAAGTCCCGCAGGGCCGCCAGCAGCCCCGGGGAGAGTACGGCCGACTCCATCTGCTCGACAGAGAACCAGCCCACAGCGGCCGCGTCGTCCCCGGGTCGCAGCTGCCCGCCGACCACCCGGCAGGCGTAGTCGTGGATCTCGTAGCGGTAGCGGCCCTGCGGGTCTTGGCGGCGGACCACCCCGAGCAGGGTCTCCACCTCAACGACGAGACCGGTCTCCTCGAGTACCTCCCGGACGGCGGCCGCCGCAGCGTCCTCGCCCGGGTCCGCCCGGCCGCTGGGCAATGACCAGGTTCCCATGTAGGGCTCGTGGCCGCGCTGGACCAGCAGCACCCTCCCGGCGTCATCGGTGAGCACGCCTCCGCCACACAGCGTCCACTGTGCAGAGCGGTCGACCGGGTCCACCTGTCCGACGCTACGCGCGAGCGACAGCACCGGCCTCCCAAGGGCCCTCCGACCTTGACGCGACGGTCGCCAGCCGTCAGCGTCCCGGTATGGATCATGCCGCTGCCTGTCCGCGGTGTGCCGCGCAGCTGAGGCCCCCCAGCGTGTGGTCCAGCCAGTGGGAGTGCAGCGCGCACGGCCCGGTGCCGCCGGTGCACCCGGTTGGAGCACCGTCGGCGGGGTGGTTGAGGCACGTGTGCGCGACGTCCCGGGTGCCGGTCTGGCTGCCGTGGCCGCTGCCCAACGGGTGGGTCGTCGCTGCCGTCGCGCCCGTGGGGGATGAGGTCACCGGCGTGCCTGCCGTCGCCGTGGTGCTCGCCTGCCCCAGCCCTGCCGGTGGGCCGGCCGAGGTCCTGCTGGTCTCCGAGCAGCCCGGCGTCGGGATCGCCACCAGGCTCGCGGGGCTCCCCGGGACCGACCCCGGTGCCGTGGTCCACGGCACGCCCTACACCCGCGGGAGGTTCGGTGGGCACCCGGTCCCGTTGTGGCTGGTGCCCGACAGCCACGACACCGCGGTGGTGGTGGGGGAGCGCGACCTGCTGTGGATCTGGGTGCTGGTGCGGCCGGCTGCCGCGGGGGCGCTGCTGCTGGACGAGATGAGGTTCATCGACGCGCGGGACCTCGGCGAGGAGATCCGAGTCCTTCCCTACGGCGCGCGCAGCACGTGGCTCGACCCCGGGTGAGCCACCCCGCGACGTCGACAGGTGGGTAGCACGGCCCTGACGCCGGTGATGCGGCTACCGTCGTCCGGTCATGCGGATCGACCTGCACACCCACTCCTCGGCGTCCGACGGCACCGAGTCCCCGGCCGACCTGGTCGCCGCCGCGCGCGACGCCGGTCTGGACGTGGTCGCGATCGCCGACCACGACACCACCGCCGGCTGGGACGACGCGGCCCGAGCCGGAGAGCGGCTGGGGGTCGAGGTCGTGCCGGCGGTGGAGATCTCCACCACGTACCGCGGGGCCGACGTGCATCTGCTGGCTCTGTGGCCCGACCGGGACGACCCGGAGCTGCAGTCCATGCTGGCCGCCATCCGGGACGGACGGGAGCACCGGGTGCCACGGATGCTGGACGGGCTGGCCAGGCACGGAATCCACCTGACGATGCAGGATGTGCAGCGCGCCGCCGGCCCCGCCGCGTCGCTGGGACGGCCGCACCTCGCCGACGCCCTCATCGCGGCCGGTGTGGTCGGCTCGCGGGAGGAGGCCTTCGCGCGGTGGCTGGGGGAGGGTCGGCCCGGGCACGTGTCCAAGCCGGCGCCACCGCTGGCTCGGGCCATCGCCGTGGTCCACGAGGCGGGCGGCGTGGCGGTGCTCGCCCATCCGTGGGGTCGCGGCAGCCGCAAGGTCCTGGAGGAGGCAGACCTTGCCGCGCTGGCTGCCGCCGGGCTTGACGGGCTCGAGGTCGACCATGTCGACCACGACCCGGACGACCGCACCCGGCTCAGGAGGATCGCCGGGACTCTCGGCCTGATCGTCACCGGGGCCAGCGACTACCACGGCGCGGGCAAGGCCGGGGTGGGGCTGGGGATGAACCTCACCGATCCGGCCGCCTACACCGCCCTGCGCGCGCGGAGCCGCCTGGCGGGGTGATGACCGGCACGTCTCGCGCGCCGTCGGTGCGACTACCGAGGCATCTGCCCGGACGGTCAGGCCGCGGGGCCTGCCGCGGCGCCTTGGGCTGAGCTGGACCCGGAGGCAGCCTGAGTCGCCGGAAGCCAGAACCATACCGAGGTACCCGCCGGATGCGAACACCATCCCCAGCGGCGGACGACCCGGTCGACGATCATCAAGCCACGACCGTGGTGCTCCCGTCCAGGCCATGTCGGCGAACCGTCGGAGGGACCGGAGTCCGAGACGATCGTCTCGACGATGCGTCCGCGAACCGAGCAGCGCAGCCGGACCGGAGCCGTGGCGTGCACGAGCCCGTTGCTCACCAGCTCGCTGGTGAGCAGCTCGGCGTCGTCGAGGTCACCGGGGCCCAGGTAGGGCGCGAGCGCCCGGCGGACCTCGCGTCGCGCCCGCGGGACGTCGGCGGTGTCGGGTCCCAGGGTGAGGGTCAGGGTCGTCCGTCGGGGGAGCCAGCGGTCCCAGAACACCCCAAGCCTGGCGGCCGTTCCTGCGGGGTCCTCCACCGCCGGGGAGTGGCCCACTACCGGCATCACCTGGTGCTCCCCGCCCGTCTCGGCCGCCAACGTGGCCTGCTCCTGGACCGGCCAGCCATCGTCGAGCTCCCCGCTGAGCACCAGCACGGGGACCGGAACCTGCGCCAGTCGGCCCGCGAGAGGAGGTGCCGTGCGAAGCAGAGACGTTCGGGCGAGCATCGCAGCGCGGCTCCCCGACAGATGACGCCGGTGCATCCACGCCTCGATGTCGTCCGGGACGGCGGGTACCCCGACCTGGCGGTCGTGGCTGCGCATGACCTGCCAGGCGGCCTCGAGCCCCGACTCGACCAGCACGCGCTCGAGCCCGCGCAGCAGCCGGTGGCGCTCGACCGGCAGCGCGCCGGGTCCGGAGCAGAGCATGACCAGCGAGTTCACCGCGAGCGGGTCCTGGATGGACGCCGTGGCCGCGATCAGTCCCCCCAGGGAGTGCCCGAGCAGGTCCACGGGCTTCTCCGATACCGAAGCCGCCACGGCCCGCAGGTCCTCGGCCAGGGCGTCCAGGGTGTAGGCGGACGGGTCCTCGGGGCCCGGTGTCTCGAACTGGCCTCGCTGGTCGATCGCGACCACGCGTCGGCCCGCTCGCGCCACCTCGGGCATGAGCGTGAGGAAGTCCTCCTTGCTGCCCGTCCATCCCGGGACGAGCAGCACGACCGGCGCCTGGCTGTGCGCCGGCCCGGCGACCAGCGCGGCGAACGCACCTCGTGCGGTCGGCACGACGGTCGGGGACACCCCGTGCGGACGCGTCAACGTCGCAGGGGTGCTCACACTGTGACGGTACCCACGACGGTGCCGGTTCAACCCTCATGCGCTCGGCGGCGGCGAACGGGGCATGATGGGAGCGCGCGGCAAGGCGCACGAGGGCTGTCGCTCCAGTCGCATGTGCCATCGACGACCCGGGGAGGAACAGGGTGACCCGCACCATCGCAGTCACCAACCAGAAGGGCGGCGTGGCGAAGACGACGACCGCGGCGTCGCTCGGTGTCGCCCTCGCCGAGCTCGGCCAGCGGGTGCTGCTGGTCGACCTCGACCCGCAGGCGTGCCTGACCTTCTCGCTGGGCATCGACCCCGAGGACCTGGACACGTCGGTGTCCCATGTCCTGACCCAGGGGATGGCTGCCGAGGACGTCATCATCGGCACGCAAGAGGGCATCGACCTGCTGCCCGCCACCATCGAGCTGGCCGGCGCGGAGGCGACCCTGCTCACCAGGACAGGGCGTGAGCTGACGCTGCGGATGTCGCTGGAGGAGGTGTCGGCCGAGTACGACTGGGTCTTCCTCGACAGCCCACCGTCCCTGGGGGTACTGACGGTCAACGCCCTCACCGCCGCGCGCGAGGTGCTGATCCCGCTGCAGTGCGAGACGCTGTCCCACCGGGGTGTCGGCCAGCTGCTGGACACCATCCATGACGTCCGACGGCTGCTCAACCCGCGGCTGCGTGTCATGGGAGTGCTGCCGACCCTGTTCGACAGCCGCACCCTGCACTCCCAGGCGGTTCTGGCCGACGTGGCCGAGCGCTACCAGCTCCCCATCCTCACCCCACCGATCCCCAAGTCGATCCGCTTCGCCGAGGCACCGGCTGTGGGCCGGTCGATCCTGGCGACCTCGCGTCGGTCAAAGGGCGCGGCCGCCTACCGGGAGGTCGCTCGGGGGATCCTCGACGGTGCCTCGAAGGCCAGCGTCCCGACCTCGGCCTAGGACGATGGGCCGGGCCCTGTCCCGGCGCCCTTCCCGCCGCCTCCGCGGGTTCGCCGACGCCGGCGAGGACGCGGCGCGGCAGGCGGCTCGGTCGGCTCCCCGCCGCCGGTGCCGGTCCCGGCCACCGCCGCGTCCGCCGCGGGCTGCTGGCGCTGGCCGGAGCTGCGTCCGGACGCGCTGCGCCGACGGGGGCGACGCTCGTTCCGCTCGTCCTCCCGCCGGGGCTGCAGGTCGCCTCCGCCGCCGGGCGGGACGCCGTGCGCATCGGACGGGATGCCCAGGTCGTGGAAGAGGTGCTCGCTGGTCGAGTAGGTCTCCGGTGGGTCTGGGTAGGGCAGGTCGAGAGCGGCGTTGATGGCGCTCCACCTCGGCAGGTCCTCCCAGTCCACCAAGGTGATCGCCACCCCGGACGCGCCGGCCCGGCCGGTTCGCCCGATCCTGTGCAGGTAGGTCTTCTCGTCCTCCGGGCAGGACACGTTGACCACGTGCGTCACCCCGTCCACGTCGATGCCCCGGGCGGCCACGTCGGTGGCCACGAGCACGTCGACCTTGCCGGAGCGAAAGGCTGCCAAGGAGTGCTCCCTGGCCTGCTGGTTGAGATCGCCGTGCACCGCCGCGACCGAGAAGCCCCGCCGTCTGAGCTCGTCGGCAAGGGCCTGCGTCTGCCGCTTGGTGCGGGCGAACATCATCACCAGCCCGCGGCTCTCGGCCTGCAGGATGCGAGCCAGCACCTCCTCCTTGTCCATCCGGTGCGCCCGGTAGACGAACTGGGCGGTGGTCGGGACGGTGGCGTTCTCGTCCGGGGACTCGGCGCGGACGTTGACCGGATGACGCATGTAGCGGCGGGCGAGCGTGATCACGTCGGCGGGCATGGTCGCGGAGAACAACATCGTCTGGCGCAGCTCGGGCGTCATCGACAGCAAGGTCTCGACGTCTGGGAGGAACCCGAGGTCGAGCATCTCGTCCGCCTCGTCCAGCACGACCACCTTGACGTGCCCGAGGTCCAGCTGTCCCTGCCGTGCCAGGTCGAGGAGCCGTCCAGGCGTGCCCACGACCACGTCGGTGCCACTGCGCAGCGCCTCCAGCTGGGGCTCGTACGCCCGACCGCCGAAGATGGTGAGGATCCGCGTCGGCCGGTCCTGTGCTGCTGCCACCAGGTCGTCGGCCACCTGAAGGGCGAGCTCGCGCGTGGGCGTGACGACAAGCGCCTGCGGCTTGCCCGGTGCCGACAGGTCGTCGTAGTCGGGGTCGGCCGGGCTGAGGATGCGCTGCAGCAGGGGGAGCCCGAAGGCGAGGGTCTTCCCGGTGCCGGTGCGGGCCTGCCCGATGAGGTCGGTCCCTGTCAACGCGACGGGGATGGCCATCTGCTGCACGGGGAACGGGGTGGTTATGCCACGGCGCTCCAACGGCTTGGTGAGGCTCGGCATGACGCCGAGGGAGCCAAAGGTCGGGTGGTCGTCCTCGACGTTCAGTCGTCGTCTCCTCGGTTGCGTTGGCTCCCCGGGTCGCGCGATCTCTTGGTCGCGTCGACTTCCCGGTTCGTCGTGCTCAGGAAGTCTAGTCTGCGTGCGTGGATCCATCCGACCCCGACGTCGCTCCGGTCCGGGACGACCTCGCTGACCCCGACTACCGGGCCGCTGTGGTGGACCTGCTCGGCGTCCTCGCCTACGGAGAGCTCTCGGCCTTCGAGCGACTCGTCGGCGATGCGCGCCTGGCCCCGACGGTGGCCGACAAGGTCGCGCTGTCCGGGATGGCCGTCGCGGAGTTCCGCCACTTCCGGCGGCTGCAGGATCGGCTGCGCGAGCTCGGCGTCGACCCCGAGTCGGCCATGGAGCCGTTCCGGGCGGCAGTGGACGAGTTCCACCGCTCCACGGCCCCATCCACCTGGCTCGAAGGCCTGGTCAAGGCCTACGTCGGGGACGGGATCGGGGAGGACTTCTACACCGAGATCGCAGCCTTCCTCGACCCGGCCACGCGCGAGCTCGTGGTGGAGGTCATGGCCGACCTCGGTCACAGCAGCTTCGCCATCGACCGCGTCCGGGCGGCCATCGCCGAGGACCCCAGGGTGGCTGGCCGGTTGGCGCTGTGGGGTCGGCGGCTGGTCGGCGAGGCCCTGTCGCAGGCGCAGCAGGTTGCTGCCGAGCGCGACTCGCTGGACGCGTTGTTCGTCGGAAGCGAGTCGCGTCCAGGCATCGGGCTCGGCGGCGTGGGAGCCATCTTCAGGAGGATCATCGAAGCTCACGCTCGGCGCATGGCGTCCCTGGGCCTGGCCGCGTAGCGCGGATCGTCAGGCCGCGCGCTCAGGCGGTGCCGAAGCCGACCCGGCGCTCCATCGGCTCGCCGATCTCCACGTAGCTGATCCGCTCGCCGGCCACCACGAAGAGCCGACCCCGGTCGTCGGCAAGGGTGAGCACCCCGCCGTCTGTCATCGCCTTGGTGACGGACTCCTCGACCTCGTCGCGAGACTGGGTGCTCTCCAGCGAGAGCTCTCGAGGTGCGTACTGGACGCCAATCTTGATCTCCACAGCTGCGGTCGCTTCCTTGCCTCGGCGATGATGAAGGGCCCGTTCGGCCGAGGGTCCAGGCTAGCCGTACCCGTCCGGAGCGCTACTCGGTGCGATCGCCGTCGCGGCGCGGGAAGCCGCGGATGCCGCGCCAGCCGAGTGTGGAGATCAGCCTGGTGGCCTCCGGACGGGGCAACGAGCCGTCCGAGGCAAGCCAGAACCGCGCCGCGACCTGAGCCATGCCGACCATCCCGGCCGCCAGCAGCTGGGACTCCTCGGTGGAGCATCCGGTGTCCTCGGCGATCACCGGGGCGATGGCCTGAGCACAGCGCCGGGTGAGGGAGTCCAGCCGGTCGCGGACGGCGTCTGCGCTGGTCAGGTCGCTCTCGAACAGCAGCCGGAACGTCCCGCTCTCGCTGCCGACGAAGTCGAAGAAGGTCTCCATCGCCGCGGCCACCCGCCGCTTGTTGTCGTGGGTGGAGTCCAGGGCGTCGGTGACGCTGGCCACGAACGCGTCGATGCTGGAGTCCAGCAGCGCGAGGTACAGATCGAGCTTGCCTGGGAAGTGCTGGTACAGCACGGGCTTGCTCACACCCGCCCGCTCGGCGATCTCGTCCATCAGCGCGGCGTGGTAGCCGCGCTCGACGAAGACCTCACGGGCAGCCTCGAGCAACTGGGCCCGGCGCTCCGATCGGGGCATACGGGGTCCGCGAAGCGTGGTGTCGGAGGTGGTTGTCACTGTCCTGACCGTTCGGAGTCGGTGGGCACCCGCCTGAGCCCGCGGATCATCCGATGTTACTCGCCAGTAGGTTCTAGCGGTACTCGTCCTCGTCGTTCTCGATCTCTCGAGCCTGCTCGGCGAGGTCGGCGAGATCGACGTCGAACGGGACGTCGCGGGCAGGCGCGGATGGGGGCGAGCCGCCGTCCGCGGGGCGCGCCTGCTCGGCCGCGTCCTCCAGGGGGACCTCGACCGATGCCTGCACGTCGCTCTCCGGCTCCACCTCGACCTGAAGGTCGTCCAAGGGCACGATCGGGCGCTGCGACGGGCCAGTGCGCTCGGTCATGGGGTCCCCCTCGGTTGGTCCTCGGGCGGCCCGGACGGGCCGACGCGTCCCTGCGATGTTCCTGGAGCCTACGCCTCGGGAACATCGCAGGAACGCCGGTGGTTCTCCTCGCCGACGACGAACGGTACGAGCGAGGAGCCTGTTGTGGTGTCCCTGCCGCCCCTGGTGGAACCCGCCGCGGAGCTGAGCCTGCAGGAGGTCCAGCGCTACTCCCGACACATCATCATCCCGGACGTCGGCATGGACGGGCAGAAGCGTCTGAAGAACGCGAAGGTCCTCGTCGTCGGCGCCGGGGGGCTGGGCTCTCCTGCCCTGCTCTACCTCGCGGCTGCCGGAGTGGGCACGATCGGGCTGGTCGAGTTCGACGTGGTGGACGAGTCGAACCTGCAGCGCCAGGTCATCCACGGCCAGAGCGACGTCGGACGGTCCAAGGCCGAGTCGGCCCGCGACGCCATCGCCGAGACGAACCCCTACGTCCGCGTCGTCCTGCACGAGGTGCACCTGGACTCCGACAACGCCCTGGACATCTTCGCCGGCTACGACCTGATCGTCGACGGCACCGACAACTTCGCCACCCGCTACCTGGTCAACGACGCTGCGGTGCTGCTGGGCAAGCCGTACGTGTGGGGGTCGATCTTCCGCTTCGAGGGACAGGCGTCGGTGTTCTGGGACGAGCACGGACCGAACTACCGCGACCTCTACCCGGAGCCCCCGCCACCGGGCATGGTCCCGTCCTGCGCCGAGGGCGGGGTGCTCGGAGTGCTGTGCGCGTCCATCGGCTCGATCATGGCCACCGAGGCGATCAAGCTCATCACCGGGATCGGCGACCCGCTGCTCGGTCGACTCATGGTCTTCGACGCGCTGGAGATGTCCTACCGAACCGTGAGGATCCGCAAGGACCCCGACGCCGAACCGATCACCGGGCTCATCGACTACGACGCCTTCTGCGGCTCGATGAGCCAGGCCGCCGGCGAGGCAGCCGCCGAGGCCACCATCGACGTCAAGACGCTCGCGCTGTGGCTGGAGGAGCGCCAACGGGGGGAGCGGGACTTCGAGCTCGTCGACGTCCGTGAGCGCGGTGAGTACGACATCAGCCGAATCCCCGGGTCCGTGCTCATCCCGAAGGACCAGTTCCTCCTGCGGGACGCGGTGAGCCGCTTGCCGGACAAGCCGATCGTCTTCCACTGCAAAGCCGGGGTGCGCTCCGCTGAGGTGCTGGCCGTGGCCAAGGCCGCTGGTCGCGACGATGCCGTGCACGTGGGCGGTGGGATCAACGCCTGGGTTCGACAGATCGACCCGTCCCAGCCGCTCTACTGAGCCGGACGCCCCCCGCCCTCGCCCCCGCCTCGCCTCCTGCGCCATGTCGTGCTTCGGCCGGGCCCGACGATCTTGACGTGAGCGTCGACCGTCCCGGCGTGTTGCGGCGCTGACGTCAAGATCGCGCGGGACGGGCGGCAGAAACGTCAAGATCGCGGGGGCTCGGGGTGCGGGGATCTTGGACGGCCCGGGGGTCCGGGGGCGGCCCGGGGGTCCGGGGCCGGCCCGGGGGTCCGGGGGCGGCCCGGGGGGCGGACGAGACCAGGACGGTCACAGGGCGCCGGCGCGCTGGAGCCTGGTCCAGGCGTACCAGCCGATCGGGATCGGCAGCCAGAAGGTGGCCAGCCGGAAGATGATGACGGCCGAGATCGCCTCGCCACCGGGTACCCCCGCAGCGGTCAGGCCCGCGGTGAGAGCCGCCTCGACGGCACCCAGGCCACCGGGCGTGGGGACGATGCTTCCGACGGCGTTGCCGGAGACGAAGATCAGGGTGGCGGTTGCGATGGGGATCTCGGCGCCCACGGCCGCAACGCTGGCGTACAGGGCGACCCCGTAGGCGAGGGTGAGCAGCAGGTTCCCACCCAGGCCCATGGCCAGCCGCTTGGGGTCCTGCACGGCGTCCAGCAGCCGTGGCAGGCCACGCTCGATGAACGACCGCCAGGCCTTTGTCGCCCGCGTGCGCACAGCCGGCACCAGCCAGAGCACCACGGCCGCGGTCAGCACCACCACGCCCACCGCTACGAGCACCGTCGAGAGCCGGATGCCGAAGGTCACCTCCCGGCCGGTGAGCAGCGCTAGCACGATGATCAACGGCACGCTCACCAGGAACGCGGCTGCCTGGGAGGCAGCAACGCTGGCGGCTGCGGACGGCAGCGAGATCCCCATCCGCAGCAGCAGCCGGCTGTTCATCGCGGCGATGCCCAGCGCGGACGGGGCGACCAGTCGGACGAACCCCAGTGCCACCTGGGTGCTGAAGACGCGTCCCAACGGCACCTTCTCCGGCACGAAGCCGATCAGACCCCAGGCCGCTCCCAGATACGTCAGCGAGGACGCGACCAGCGTGACGAGGATCCACCACGGGTCCGCAGCCCGAACCGTGCCGATCACGTCGACCCCCGCGAGGTTGGTCCCCACGAGGTAGACCGCGAGCAGGATCGACAGGGCAGACAGCAGGGCGCGGGGCCGCAGCCGCTCCAGGCTGATGGTCTCGACGGATGGTGGCTCGGCCCGCTCCCGCACCTGGTCCCGGACACGCTCGAGCAGCTCGCCGCTGCTGCCCAGCCGGGCCCGGGTGCTGGACGGCAGCGCCAGCGGCTGCACCAGCGGGAGCGCCGCCCCGACGGAGTCGCGTCCCATCGTCCGTACCGCCGCTGCGACGGCACCACGCGGGCCCACCACGCTGCTGGTCAGGACGAGCAGCTGCGCGATGTCGGCCGACATCGCGGTGTCGCTGGCGGCGACGACCGCGCTGTAGTGCTCGAGTACCCAGGCGTGCCCGGCCGGGTCCAACGCGATGGTCTCCGCTGCCAGCTGGCGGTGCGCGATCCCCGCTGCGTGCATCCGCTGCACCTGGTCCCACAGGTCGTCGAGGGTGTCCTGGCCAAGCAGGCTCGCCTCGGGTCCGGGTGGCACCTCTTCGTACTGCCAGGGCACCTGGTGGGGCATCGCGCCTGCCGACTCGGTCTCAGTGGCCTCGAGCGCCTCGTCTGCCTCGTCCGCGGCGCGTTCCTGCCCGTCGGGGGTCTGCGAGGCTCCGTGGGCGGCCAGCAGGTCGCTGAGGCGGTCGGCCGGTGCCCGCTCGTAGAGCAGGGCGATGGCGTCCAGGCCGAGTGCGAAGCAGGCACACAGCCGCGGGCTGCGGACCCCGGCCTCACGCAGCGCCAGGGCCGCGAGGGCGCGCTGGTCGGTGCCCCCGCGCATCGTCACGCTCTCTCGCGGCAGGATGTCGCCCCGCAGCCGCAGCCACCGCCAGCCGTTGGCGAGCAGACCCGTGCCCTCGCGGTCCCGGTCGAGCACCACCAGGTCGAGGTCTTCGGTGTCGGTGCGCACCTGGTAGAGGCGCGGCCACGCGTCGGAGCGGCAGGTCAGCCCGCGCACCGCGACACCGTGGGTGTACAGGCCGGTGGCGATCGTCCCCCCACTGGGCCGTTGGGTGGGCACCCCGGACCCGAGCCGAACCGTCAGGGCCACCGCCCGCCCGATGAGCAGCCCCAGGGCTGCGCCCTGCGGCGTGACCTGGCCGCCGAGCAGCAGGTCGGCCACCCCACCCAGCACGGCCATGAGCGAGAGCCGCTGCACCCACGGGCGCTCCGCCCAGCCGACCACCGAGACCAGCGCCACCGTCGCTGCGGCGCTGGTCGGGAAGATCAACCCGGACGTGGGCGGGCGGAAGGCCGCAGCAAGCGACTCCGGAGCGGCGTCAGACTGGAGCAACACCGACATGAGGCCGAGCAGCACCGCCGTGAGCACACCCGCCATGACCATCTCCGCGGCGGTCCGTCCGCGACGCTGAGCGATCTCGAGCCCGACGAAGCCGATCCACACCCCCAGCGTGCTGAACGCGGCGACCAGAGCCAGCGGCAGCAGCAGCCAGCCGGGCACCAGCGCGCTGGCCTCGTTCAGGTCGCCTTCGATCCCAGCAACTGTGCGCTCGGCCGTGACCGACAGGACGACGACTACGACGATCCCGGCGAGGGTGAGGGCAAGCCGCGCAGCGTCCAGTGGCCGGCGGGACCGACGCGCCATGGGCGGCTCATCGATCAGGACCGGTGGCTCGCGCTCGTCCACCAAGACGGTGCTTGTCGACATCGCCTCCGATCGTCCCACGTGCTGCGCCGTCGGGGGGCTACCGGTGCGCGCGCCCTTGCGGGCAGGCTGGCGGGGTGGAGGCACAGCAGGGTGGGGCGGCGGACCTGGTCGCCGCCCTCGTCGCTGCCGTGCCGCCAGGTCGGGCCACCACCTACGGCGACCTTGCACGGCTGGCCAGCGACGTGGGAGCGCGACCGGTCACCGCGAGGATGGTCGGACGCCTGCTGTCCGCCTCGACCGCGGACATCCCGTGGTGGCGGGTGGTGGCTCACGACGGCCGGCTCCCACCAGGTCTCGAGGGGCCCGCGCTGCAGCGTCTTCTCGCCGAGGGGTGCCCGATGCGCTCCGGGAAGGTCGACCTGCGGCTGGCCCGATGGCGCGGCTGACCCGCTGCCCGCCGGCGTGGCTAGGTTCAGCGCGGCTCGACGAACAGAGTCTGCGCGGCGCCTCCCACCGCTCCCTTCCCGTCACCAAGGACGGTCTGGGTCAGCCCGATCCCGTGCTGGTCCAGGACGGTCCGGGCCGACATCCACATCTGCGAGCCGGTCGGCTCGCGGTGCAGATGGATCGAGATCTCGGTGTTGACGAACACCATCGACTGCGGGTCGGCGACTGCGGAGATCCCGCTCCCGGCGTCAGCGACGACGGCGAGGTGCTCCACGCCGATGGGCGCCTCCCCGTCGACCAGGTTCACCAGCAGCCGCGTCCAGACCGTGGTCGGCCCCAGCTCGGCGAACGAGCCGTGCACCGGTGACCACTCCACGGCATCGAGGTAACCACCTGTCCATCCCGGTGGCGGGGCCTGTCGTGTGCCCGGCCCGGGCGCAGGGTCGGTGGGCGTCGGCGGGAGGTCCAGTGCAGTGGCGGCGCGCCGCACCAGCCACGCGCTGGCCCGGACCAGTGGCGTGTCCGGGGAGTCGACGGCCGCAAGCTGGGAGGTGACCCAAGCGACCCGTCGTCCGGGCCGCTGCACCGACGCGTGGACCACGAGGTCGGTCACCGGGACCGGTGCCAGGATGTCGGCGGTGAGGCGGGCGAGCAGCCCATGAGGCGGCGTGTGACCGAGCTTGTGCATCGCACGGGCCAGCAGAGCCGTCGGCGGGCCTGCGTGCTGCAGGTGGGCTTCCCATGGGCCGACAGTGTGCCTGGTGGCCCGGTACCGGCCGACGAACACCGCCCCGCCGTCCCCGGTCTCTTCCAGGCGCTGGTAGAAGCAGGACGGCGTCACCCGGTCATTGTGTCAGGGGTGTCTGCTGAGATCGGCGCGTGAAACCCGGCGTGAGCCTGGACGAGACGCAGCTGACGGTCCTTGCGCACGCCCGCGGACCGCTGCTCGTGCTCGGCGGACCTGGGACGGGCAAGACGACGACCCTCGTCGAGCTGGTGAGCCGGCGGGTGGCCGAGGGCCTGGACCCGTCCCGAGTGCTGCTGCTCACCCCGACCCGACGAGCCGGTGGCGAGCTGCGTGACCGGGTGGCTCGGCGGGTGGGTCGCACGATCCGAGAGCCGCTGGCCCGCACCGTCCACTCCTACGCCTTCGGGTTGCTGCGTCGGGAGGCCGTCCGCCGTGGCCGGGCCACACCACGGCTGCTGTCCGCGGCCGAGCAGGATCTCATGATCGCCGAGTTGCTGAGGGGCTCGCACCAGGCCTGGCCGTCCTCGCTCACTGCGGCGTTGGGTACCCAGTCCTTCGCCGGCCAGCTGCGCGACCTGCTCCTGCGCGCGGTCGAACGCGACCTCTCCCCTGATGAGCTGACCCGGCTCGCCGCCGCCCACGACCGACCGGTGTGGGCCTCGGCCGCGGCGTTCGCCGATGAGTACGCCCAGGTGACGGCGCTGGCCCAGCCATCGGCCTACGACCCTGCCGAGCTGGTGCGTGCCGCGGTCGATCTGCTGCGCGACGAGCCGGACGTGCGCATGGCCGAGCGGGCCGGCCGGTCGCTGGTCGTGGTCGACGACATCGCCGATGCCGACCCTGCGCTGCTCGACCTCGTCGAGGAGATCGCGGGCGACGGCCACGACCTGGTCGCCACCGCCGACCCCGACACTGCCGTTCTCCGGTTCCGCGGTGTCGACCCCCGCGCGGTCACCACCTTCCCGCAGCGGTTCCAGACCGCGCAGGGTGAGCCGGCGCCGGTGGTCGTGCTCGGTTCCTCCCACCGGCTGCCCGCGGCGGTGCTGCAGGCGACGCTGCGAGTGGCCGACCGGCTGGGCGGACGCGGGACGGGGCGCGCGCGCACCTCGTCCGCGCCGGGTTCCGGCACCGTCGAGACGGCGGTGCTGGCCAGTGGCAGCGAGGAGCTGTCGCAGGTGGCCGGGCTGCTGCGACGCCGACACCTCGCCGACGGGGTGGCGTGGGACGACATGGCTGTGCTGGTGCGCTCGGCGGCCGACCTGGCCGCAGTGCGGCGTGGCTTGGCCAGGCACGGCGTACCGGTGGCGCAGCGGACCGAGGAGGTAGCCCTGTGGCAGCAGCCGGCCGTGCGGGCACTTCTGGACCTGCTGGCGATCGCCTGCGGCACCGACCCGGTCACCGCGCAGCGACTGGTCGACCTGCTGCTCGGGCCCCTGGTCGGGATGGACCCCGCACGGCTGAGCCGGGTGCGGCGTTTCCTGCACGCCGAGCACCGTCGCCAGGGCGGCACCGCCAGCGCTGACGACGTGCTCCAGGCTGCGGTGACGGGCTCAGACGACAGGCTGCCGCAGGTCGACCAGGCGCTGGGACGGCTGGCCGACATCCTGGCGGCAGGAGCCGATGCGGCCCTCACCGGATCAGCCGAGGAGGTGCTCTGGGCCCAGTGGGCCGCCTCGGACCTGGCCGAACGATGGCGCCGCACCGCGCTGTCCGGGGGTCCTGGGTCTGCCGCCGCTGACCGGAACCTCGACGCGGTCGTGGGGCTCTTCGAGGCCGCCGCACGGTTCGCCGACCGGCTTCCCGGTGCCGGGCCTGCCGCCTTCCTCGACCACGTGCGGGCCCAGCAGGTCCCCGGCGACGCGTGGGCGACGTCCCGTCCGGTGACCGATGCCGTCAGTGTGCTCACCGCGCACGCCTCGGCCGGGCAGGAGTGGGACACGGTCGCGGTCTGCCGGGTCCAGGAGGACCTGTGGCCCGACCTGCGGCGCCGTAGCGGCCTGCTCGCGCTGGACGACCTGGTCGCACTGCTCGACGCAGGCAGGCTCCCGACCCCGCTCGAGCAGGTCACCGCCCTGATGGCTGCGGAACGGCGGCTGTTCTACTTGGCCGTCACGCGGGCCCGCCGCGCCCTGCTGGTGACCGCCGTGGACGACGGGGAGACCCAGCCGTCACGGCTGCTGGACGAGATCGACCCCCGACCGGACGACGAGCGCGGTGTGGTGGTGGCGGCCGCGCCGCTGACGCTGGCGGCGCTGGTCGCCGAGCTTCGGGCGGTGGTGTGCGACCCCGCCCGGACGCCGGCCGACCGAGAGGAGGCGGCGGCCTTGCTGGCCGTCCTGGCCGACGAGGAGGTGCCCGGTGCCGACCCCGACCACTGGTACGGCCTGGCCCCGGTCTCCGACCAGGCCCCGCTCGTCGATGGCGAGGAGACGGTCTCGCTCTCGCCGTCGCAGATCGAGGGATACCTACGATGCCCGCTGCGCTGGATGCTGCAACGGGCCGGTGGGGAGAACGGCACGGCGCTTCGCCAGTCGGTGGGCACCCTGATCCACCAGCTCGCCCGCGAGGCGGCGGAGGACGACCTGGACGGACCGGGCGTCTGGGCGCGCTACGAGCAGCTGTGGGCGTCGCTGGACGTCGGGCGGGGGTGGGTCGCCCGGCGGGAGCGGGCCCGGGTGGACGCGATGGTCACGCGCCTGGTGCGCTGGCTGGACACCGGCAGCCGGGAGTGCCTCGGTGTCGAGGTCGAGATCGAGGCGGAGGTGCCCGGTGAGTCTGACGATCGACCCTCGGGGGGGTCGGCACTCGTGCGCGCTCGGGTGGACCGCCTCGAGCGTGACCCTGACGGCCGGGTCGTCGTGGTGGACTTCAAGACCGGCACCAGCCAGCCGCGCGCCGCCGACGTCGAGCAGCATCCCCAGCTCGGGGTGTACCAGTGGGCGGTCACCCGGGGGGCGGTCACCCGGGGGGCGGTCCCGGAGGGGGGCGTGAGCCGCCTCGAGCCCCCCTCCGGGACCGGCGGAGGTGTCCTGGTCCAGCTGGGCCTGCCTGGGACGGCCGAGGCCAAGGAGCAGTGGCAGCCGGGGTTGGCCGACTCCGACGACCCGGACTGGCCAATCGCGCTGGTCCGCCAGGTGGCCGGTGGGCTGCGCACGCCGACGTTCGCCGCCCTTGTCGGACCGGCGTGCGGAGGCTGCCCGGTGCGATCGTCATGCCCGGCTCACCCCGATGGCTCCCGGGTGATCCCGTGACCGGCCTGTCGGCAGCGCGGATCGCCTCCCTGCTGGGCCGGCCCGCGCCTACCGAGGAGCAGGAAGCAGTGATCACCGCCGCGTTGGAGCCCGGGGTCGTGGTGGCCGGTGCGGGGTCGGGCAAGACCGAGACGATGGCATCACGGGTTGTCTGGCTGGTGGCCAACGATGTCGTCACCCCGACTCAGGTGCTCGGGCTGACGTTCACCCGTAAGGCAGCTGCCGAGCTCGCCTCCCGGGTGCGGCGTCGGCTGCAGGCGCTCACCGATGCGCTGGGACGCCCGTCGTTGGTCGGTGAGGCCACCGTGTCGACCTACGACTCCTTCGCCGGGCGCATGGTGACCGAGCACGGTGCCCGCCTCGGGCTGGAACCCGGACGCGCTCTGCTGTCCCCGGCAGGGGCCTGGCAGCGGGCGGCGAGACTCGTCCACGGCTGGGATGGGTCGATGGACGGGGTGGAGTCCGCGCCGGACACGGTCATCGCCGACCTCCTCGACCTGCACGAGCAGTCCGCGGCTCACCTGGTCGACCTCGACCGAGTCGTGACCGCGACCCATGACCTGCAGGACCTGATCGAGTCCCTGCCCAGGGGAGCCCGCCAGCGCAAACCCCTGCACAGCCGCGTCGAGCCGGTCATGCGGGCGCAGCGGACCCGGTCGCGGCTGATACCGCTGGTTCGTCGCTACCGGGACGACCTGGCGACGGACGGCCTCACCGACTTCGCCACCGTGGCTGCCGACGCCGCTCGGGTCGCGGCGCGGTTCCCCGAGGTCGCTCGGGCCATGCGGGAGCAGTACCGGCTCGTCCTGCTCGACGAGTTCCAGGACACGTCCTTCGCCCAGCTCGAGCTGCTGCTGAGCCTGTTCGGCGCGGGGCATCCGGTCACCGCGGTCGGTGACCCGTTCCAGTCGATCTACGCCTGGCGCGGGGCGAACGCAGACACCCTGGCGTCGTTCGGGGAGCACTTCGGTGCGCAGGGTCGGGTTCCCCGGTACTCGCTGCGAACGAGTTTCCGCAACGCCCGCCGACTCCTCGACGTCGCGAACGCGGTCGCGGCGCCGCTGCGCGTTGCCGGGGAGCCGGTGGCCGCCCTGACGCACCTCGACGGTGCCCCGCTCGGGCAGGTACGGGTGGCGCTGCACCGTACCCAGGGCGAGCAGGCCCGGGCGCTCGCCGAGCAGGTGGACCGCGAGTGGCGGGCCAGGTCCCCGCACTCCGGCGGGCCACCCAGCGTGGGTGTGCTGGTCCGTCGACGCGATGAGATCCCGGCCATCGAGGCGGCCCTGCGCGAGCGCGGCCTGCCCGTCGAGGTGGTCGGGCTGGACGGGTTGCTCACCGTGCCCGAGGTGGCCGACACGGTCGCCCTGCTGCAGGTGGCCGCCGATCCCGCCCGCGGCGACGCCCTGATGCGACTGCTCACCGGCCCGGGGCTCAATCTCGGGCCGCGCGACCTCGACGGTCTCGCCCGGTGGGCGCGCGCCTTGGCACCCGAGGCGGTACCCGGCGAGCAGGTCTGGCAGGCCCACCGGGCAGGAGTCGCTGAATGCCTGACCCAGCCCCCGCCGCGGGGGTGGTGCACCGAGGCGGCAGCACGGCGGCTGGACCGGCTCGCCGGGCTCGTCGCGGACCTGCGCGGGCGGCTCAGCGCTCCCCTCGCGGAGGTGGTCGTCGACGCGATCCGCCTGCTCGGCCTCGACGTCGAGAGCGCGGCGCGGGCGGAACGTACCGGCGGCCCGGGCGGGGCGCACCTGGACAGGCTCGTCGACGAGGCGTCCGACTTCGCCGACCTCGCCCCGAACGCGGGCATCGTGGAGTTCCTGGACTACCTCGCCGCTGCTGCGGTGCAGGAGCGGGGCTTGCGTCGCGCCCACGACGTCCACCTGGGTACCCGGGTGCAGGTGCTGACCGTCCATGCGGCCAAGGGCCTGGAGTGGGACGTCGTCGTCGTCGCCGGCCTGGTGGACGGCGTCTTCCCGGCGACCAGTCGCACCGGCGCGGCCTGGCTGACCGACCCGGGCACCTTGCCCTACCCCCTGCGCGGCGACGCGGGTCGGCTTCCGGCGCTGTCGCTTGCGGAGGTGGACGACCAGTCGGACCTGGCGGCAGCGGTCCAGGCGTTCGTGGCCGACAGCCGCGAGGACGACCTAGAGGAGGAGCGCCGCCTGGCCTACGTCGCGCTGACCCGCGCTCGCCGCCTGCTGCTCTGCCACGGCTACCGCTGGGGCGGGGGACGTCGCCAGGCCTCGGGGGAGTCGGCGTTCCTGGCTGACGTTGCCGCCGTCCCGGGTGTGGTCGTGGACGTGTGGACATCCGACCCCGGCGACCCTCCGGACGGCGAGCAGGACGCTCCGGCGTGGCCCGCGGACCCCCTGGGTCGCCACCGTCCGGCCCTGGAGGAGGGGGCCGACCTGGTGCGGCGAGCGAGTGAGGCGACCGACTCCCCGTCTGGGACGAGCCCAGCCGTGTCGCCGGGACGACCGTCGCTGTGGCGTGGTGAGGTCGATCTCCTGCTGGCCGAGAGGAGGGGCGCCGGCGCGGTCACCAAGCACCTGAGGCTCCCCAGCCACCTGTCGGCCACCGACCTCGTCGCGGCCCGCCGGGACCCGGACCGATTCCTGCAGCGCCTGGCCCGGCCGATGCCGGTGCGTCCCCGAGTGCAGGCACGTCAGGGAACCGCGTTCCACGCCTGGCTCGAGCAGCGCTATGGCACCCCAGCGTTGCTGGACCTGGACGAGCTCCCCGGCGCCTTCGACGCCGTCGCCGACCCACCAGCCGGCGCCGACCTCGCAGAGCTGCAGCGGGCGTTCCTGGCCTCCGAGTGGGCCGAGCGCACCCCACTCGAGGTGGAGGCACCGTTCGAGCTCGTGCGGGACGAGGCGGTGATCCGAGGACGTGCTGACGCGGTCTTCGCAGACGGGGCCGGCCTGATCGTCGTGGACTGGAAGACCGGACCGCCGCCGACGTCGGCGGCCGAGCGGGCAGCCCGCTCCGCCCAGCTCGCGGTCTACCGGCAGGCCTTCGCCGAGCTGCACGCGCTGCCGCTCGAGTGCGTGCGGGCGGTGTTCCACCATGTGCGTGAGGGGATCACGATCGAGGAGTCGGCCACCTCCGACGGCCTGCTGCCGATGGTCGTGAGAGACCTGGCGCGCGCGTCACGCGTCACGCTTTCGTGATCTTGATTGGGTCGTGCCTGGTCGGGTCATTCCGCGGATCCGGGCGTGCCCGTGCAGCTGGCGGCAGGTCCTGGCCCGGAGCCGGTCGTGATCGGGGCCGGTACGTGGTGCCTGGGGCTTGATCAGGGGCGGTACGTGGTGCCTCGAGCATGATCACGGCGCCCCAGGTGTGGTGGATCGTCGCTTCAGGGCGCTGTAGGTGTCGCTATGACGACACCTACAGCGCCCTGATCATCACGACCACCACCACGCAGGCGCCCTGATCAAGGGTCAGCCGCTCCCCGGAGGTCCAGCGGCTTGGCGAGTCGGCACCTGAGGCTTGATCAACGCGCCTGCGTGGTCGCTC
>CAYHHE010000007.1:0-6785 GCA_964356295.1 uncultured Actinomycetes bacterium
ATGGCACAGACCAGCGACACAACCAACCCCCCATCCACACCCCAGGAGGCACCCACTCAAGGTCAGGTCGGCTGCGTCGTCCCACCGCCGAAGTGCTGGTAGCCACCCGCACCGGCGACCGTCGGGCGGTCGGACTCGTCCCATCCCTCGACGGAAACGCCCTCGCCGGGTCGCACCGTGCCGATCAGCACCCATCGCTCCGGCAGCACAGTCTGCGACGGGAAGCAGCCGACCAGCGCGTGGTCCTCGCCCCCTCCGAAGACCCAGTCCCGAACGTCGGCGCCGAGGCCATGAGCCATCTGCGCCAGCGTGGGATCCACCGGCACCCGGGTGGCGTCCAGGACGATGGCGACGTGTGACTGCTCGGCCAGGTGACCGACATCAGCGAGCAGACCGTCGCTGACGTCGATGAGCGCCGTGGCACCCAGCCGCGCAGCCTCGGGACCAGCGTCGTAGACGGGTTCGGGACGCCGATGCGCATCGACCAGGGCCCGTGGAGACCGGAAGCCGCGCTGCAGCACAGCGAGCCCGGCAGAAGCCCAACCCAGCCGGCCGCAGACGGCGACCACGTCGCCCGGGCTTGCGCCGGAGCGGGTGACCGGGTCGTCGTCGGTGACACCCACGCCGGCCACGCTGATGCTCACCTGCGGCCCGGCCACCAGGTCTCCCCCGACGACACTGCACCCCAGGGGGGCCGCCTCGTCACGCATCCCCTCGGCCATCTCGACCAGCCACCGAGGCTCGAGATCAGCCGGGGCGGTGACCCCTGCCAGCAACGCCGTGGGGCGCCCGCCCATCGCGGCGATGTCGGCCAGGGTGACAGCGGCTGCCTTGCGCCCCACGTCGTGTGCGCTGGACCAGTCACGACGGAAGTGCGTCCCCTCCACCAGGACGTCGGTGCACGCCAGAACCCGCACACCGCCGACGTCGAGCACCGCGGCGTCGTCCCCGGGACCGACCAGCACCTGCTCGTGCTGAGGCAGGCGGGGCAGGATCCGCGCCAGCAGCCCGAACTCCCCGACATCGGACAGGTGCTCGCTGGCCTCCACGCCTGCACCCTAGGTGCTACAGGTAAGGTGATCGTCACCCCGCGCACCCGCCCACCCGCAGGAGTCCGACGTGACCGTCCAGGCCTACATCCTGATCCAGACTGAGGTCGGCAAGGCTGCTGACGTCGCCCGGACGATCGCGGGCCTGGACGGAGTCGCGTTGGCCGAGGACGTGACCGGCCCCTATGACGTCATCGTGCGGGCCGAGGCACGCGACGTCGACGAGCTGGGCAAGCTGGTGGTGGCCAACGTCCAGTCGGTCGCGGGCATCACTCGCACGTTGACCTGCCCCATCGTCCACCTCTAACTCCCACTGCTGGGCCGTGGCGGCCACGACCAGTCACGCCCAGGCCCTCGCAGCACTGATCATCGGAGTCGGCGCAGCAGGCTGCGGGTTCGGCCCCGTCGAGGTGGCGCCGCACGAGCCCGAGGACGGCACTGAGCAGGTGTGTGCCGACTTCGTGGCCTCGACCCCGGAGGTGCTCGCTGACGCGGTGCGACGAGAGGTGAGCCCCCCGTCCTCGACCACCGCGGCCTGGGGGCAGCCACCTATCGTGCTTCGGTGCGGCGTCCCGGCACCGGTGAGCACCGACCCGACGACCGGTGTGCTTGTCCTGGACGACATCGGCTGGCTTCCGGTGGCCGGTGACGCAGGAACGTTCTTCACCACGGTGGATCGCGTGGCCGCCGTCGAGGTGGCGGTACCCGATGACTACGCGCCCGAGTCGGACGTGCTGCTCGATCTCACGCCCGCCATCGAGGCGACGCTGCCGCCGGCCGACGCCGCCGTCAACGAAGGCCGAGCGGACGGTTGAGGGCGGTCGTGATCAGACGCTCCACCAGGGCCGGGTAGTCCAGCCCGCTGGCTGCCCACACCCGCGGGAACATCGAGGACGCGGTGAAGCCGGGCATCGTGTTGACCTCGTTCAGCAGCACCCGGCCGTCCGGGCAGAGGAAGAAGTCCACCCGGGCCAGCCCCTCGCAGCCCAACGCGTCGAAGGCAGCGGCAGCCAGGTGCTGGACCTGGCTGGCCGTCTCGCCCCCGAGGCGAGCCGGGATGACCAGCTCGAGCGCGTCCTCGTCGAGGTACTTGGCCGCGAAGTCGTAGAACGCGTGCTCCCCACCGACGATCACCTCGCCCACCACACTGACCTCCGGGGGGGCGGCATCGACGCTCTGCAGCACTCCGCACTCCAGCTCGCGGCCCTCGACCATCTCCTCGACGACCAGGACGGGGTCGAAGGTGGCCGCGTGCTCGACGGCGGCGGGCAGGTCGCCGGCCATGTCGACCTTGCTGATCCCGAAGCTGGACCCGGCGCGCGAGGGCTTGACGAAGACCGGCCAACCCAGGGCACCTACCTCGGACGCGACGCGTGGACGGTCGTTCTCCCAGTCGTGCCGTGTGAAGGTCACCCAGCGGCACACCGGGATCCCGGCAGCGGCCAGCAGGGTCTTCATCACGTGCTTGTGCATCGCGGCCGCGCTGGCGAGCACGCCGGAGCCGACGTAACGCACGTCGGCAAGCTCGAGCAGGCCCTGCACTGTCCCGTCCTCGCCATAGGAGCCGTGCAGCAGCGGCAGCACGACCTCCACCTCACTGAGCCTCGCCGGTGGTTGGCCGGGCGGCGACTCGCTCATGCCCTCCCCGGCGACGACCTCGAGCAGGCCGTCGGAGCTGGGACGCGCCATCGCCTGCGCGCTGTCGGCGGTCACCCAGTGACCCTCACGGGTGATCCCGACCGGGAGCACCCGGAAGCGCCTCTGGTCGATCGCTGCGACCACTTGGGTCGCGGTGAGGCAGGAGATCGCATGCTCAGGGGAGCGCCCGCCGAACACGACCGCCACCCGTGGCCGGGCATCCCCTGTCGCCGTTGCGATCATCGCCACGACCCTAGCGCCGTGGCAGGCTCCGGGACGTGAGCGACGCTTCGTGGCGCCCGAGCACCCGAGCGGTGGTCGTCGGGCGACCCACACCCGGACCCGATGCGCCGATGAGCACCCCCGTGGTAGCGACCTCGACGTTCGGGTTCGGTGGGGTGCACGGGTACGGCCGGTATGGCAACCCCACCTGGGAGGCCCTGGAGACGGCGCTGGGCTCCCTGGACGGCGGGACCGCTGTCACCTTCGCCTCCGGGATGGCCGCGGTATCTGCGGCGCAAGCCGTCCTGCTGTCGGGCATCGATCCGTCCGCTGCGGTGCTTGTCCCGGTCGACGGGTACCACACCGCGATCGAGCTGCTCAGCGGGCTCGGGCGACCGGTCCACGCGGTTCGGATGGCCGACACGACCGCCGTCGTCGAGGCGCTTCCCGGTGCCGGGCTGCTGTGGGTGGAGAGCCCCACGAACCCGCTGCTCGAAGTCGCCGACGTGGCCGCCCTGTGCGCTGCAGCGAGGCGCACCGACACGCGGGTCTGCGTCGACGCCACCATGGCCACACCGCTGCTGCTGCGCCCCCTCGAGCTGGGCGCGGACCTCGTGGTGCATGCCGCGACGAAGTACTTGTCGGGACACTCCGACGTGCTTCTCGGGGTGGTCACCGGTCGCCGCACGGACCTCGTGGACCAGGTCAGAGCGCACCGCAGCCTGCACGGAGGGATCCCGGGGCCGTTCGAGGCATGGCTGGCCCTGCGCGGGCTGCGCACGCTGCCGGTGAGGCTGGCGCAGGCCCAGCGCACCGCTGGTGAGCTGGCACGACGGCTCGCCGGGCATGCCAGCGTCGAGCGGGTGCGCTATCCGGGCCTGCCTGCGGACCCCGGCTACGAGCGGGCCCGCTCCACGATGGACGGCCCTGGCGCCCTGATCGCAGTCGAGGTGCGTGGAGGGGCGACCGCCGCCGACGCTGTCGCGGCTCGTACCCGGCTGTGGGTGAGCACCACGAGCTTCGGCGGGGTGGAGTCGACGTTGGAGCGCCGGCGGCGATGGCCGAAAGAGCGACCGACCGTCCCCGTGTCGCTGCTGCGACTCTCGGTGGGACTCGAGGACGTCGAGGACCTGTGGGCCGACCTCGACGCCGCGCTCACTCCGCCTTGACGTCCCGACCCAGCAGCGAGGTGAGCATGTCCGCCGGGGTCATCTCTCCCCGGACCACCTGGACGACATGGCCGACGATGGGCATGTCCACGTCGGCGGCCCGGGCGAGTTCGAGCACGGACTCGCAGGACTTCACGCCCTCGGCCACCTGACGGGTGGACGCGGCGATCTCGGCCACCGACTCCCCGCGGCCCATCCGCTCCCCGAAGGTCCGGTTGCGCGACAGCGGCGACATGCAGGTGGCGACCAGGTCACCCAGGCCGGCCAGACCGGCGAACGTCGCCGGCGAGGCGCCCAGGGCGGCGCCGAGCCGCGCAGTCTCGGCCAGTCCTCGCGTGATGACCGCCGCCTTCGCGTTCTCGCCGAAGCCGAGCCCGTCGGCGATGCCGGTGGCCAGTGCGATCACGTTCTTCACCGCCCCGCCGAGCTCGGTGCCCACCACGTCGGGGTTGGTGTAGGGGCGGAACCGGGGGGTGTGGCAGGCCCGCTGGACCTGGACCGCGTTCTGCTCGTCGGTGCACGCCACGACCGTCGCGGCCGGCTGCCGCTCAGCGATCTCGCGGGCCAGGTTGGGTCCGGAGATCGCCACGAGTTGTTCCTCGGGCGTGCCGAGAACCTCGGCGACGACCTCGGTCATCCGCTTGGCGGTGTTGAGCTCGATGCCCTTCATCAGGCTCACCATGATCGCGTCCGACGGGACGAGGCCTTGCCACTGCATGAGGTTGGACCGCAACGTCTGGGCGGGCACGGCCAGCACCACCAGCTGGGCCCCGTCCAGCGCCGCCGCCGGGTCGTGGGTGGCCCGCACGCCGTCGGCAAGCTTGATGCCGGGGTGGTAGAGCGGGTTCTCGTGGGTGCGGTTGATCAGGTCGCACACCTCGGGCTCATACCCCCACATGACCACGTTGGTCCCGGCATCGGTGAGCACCATCGTGAAGGCCGTCCCCCACGACCCTGTTCCGAACACCGCTGCTCGCATCGCTCTCCCTCTCTGTCCCCGCCCACCTGGACGGTGCCCAACCGTGTCGCTGGGCTGCTGCGTCAGTCCTTGCCCGCCAGGCGCGGCTTGCCAGTGACGGGGACGCCCGCCCTCACCGGGTCGTAGCGCTCCGTAGGGGCCACCTCGCCCCGGATCTGCTCGAGAAGCCCGGTGAGGTCGGCCATGATGCGCCAAGTGGCCTCGCGCAGCGCCTTGCCCGACCTGACGGGGCCCAGCCCGGACAGGTCGACCGGTGGACCGGCTCGCACCACGACCTTCACCGGGGGGAACAGCCGCGCGACCCGGGCGTAGGGGGGGAGGATGCGCTGAGCCCCCCAGTGGGCCAGCGGGATCACCGGGCAGCCGGTCTCCATCGCGATCCTGGCCGCGCCGGACTTCCCGCGCATGGGCCACAGGTCGGGGTCGCGGGTGAGCGTGGCCTCGGGATACACCACGACACATCCGCCGTCGGCCACCGCATCGAGGGCTCCCTGCAGGGACAGCGTGGCGTCCATGGTCTCTCGGTGCACAGGGATCTGCCCGACCTGGCGCAACAGCTGGCCGGCCACAGGGACGTCGAAGATGGACGCCTTGGCCATGAAACGTGGGATGCGTCCGGCAGCGTCCAGGAAGTGCGCCACGACGAAGGGGTCCGCCTCGGAGATGTGGTTGGCGGCCACCACGCACCCGACTCCCTCGGGGGGGAGGTTCTCCGCACCGCCCCAGTCGCGTCGGGTGAGGACCGTCATGGTCGGCTTGAGGGCGAGGATGATCGAGCGGTACGTCAGCCGCAGATCCGGCTCGTCGCTCATCCTCACCCCTCCCTCCTCCACCGCGTAGGCGCATCCTGCCTCATGTGTGAGCGTGCTGGCAGGATCTGGTCATGTCCCAGGCCGGCTGGTCGGCCGTCGTCCCGGTCAAGCGGACGGCCGTTGCCAAGACGCGGCTGCGGGGAGTCGAGGCGGACCTGCGGCGTCGTCTCGCGCTGGCGTTCGCGGCCGACACGGTGCGCGCCCTGCGCGCGTGCCCATCGGTCATCGAGGTTGTCGTCGTCACCGACGACCCACAGGCGCGCGAGATCGTCTCGCACCTCGGAGTGACGGTCGTCCCCGACGCGCCGGACGCGGGGCTCAACCCGGCCTTGGAGTACGCCGTCGGCCAGGTCCGGGTGCGGCGGCCTGCCAACGGCGTGGCGATGGTCTCCGCCGACCTCCCAGCAATGCGCCCTGAGCAGGTCGCGATCGTGCTCGCCGAGGCCGACCGGTACGCCCGTTCGTTCGTCGCTGACTCGGCTGGCGTGGGCACGACCGTGCTGTGCGCCGGCGTCGGCGTGGACCCCGAGCCCGCCTTCGGCCCCCGATCGCGTGCCGCGCACCGCCACAGCGGGGCTGTCGAGATCGCCCGCGTGGACATCGCGTCGGTGCGCCGCGACGTCGACACCGACGTCGACCTTTGGGACGCACTGCGTCTCGGGGTCGGGCCCGCCACCGCTGCTGTGTGGGCGCCGACTCGGTGAGCAGCGTCAGGGCGAGGACTGCGCGGGGGTCGGGCTCGCTGCCGTCACGTCGTTCGCCGTCGTCGCCGGAGCCGTCGTCGCCGGAGCCGTCGTCGCTGGAGCCGTCGTCGCTGGAGCCGTCGTCGCTGGAGCCGTCGTCGCGGCTGCGCTCTTCGCGGGCGCCTTCTTGGCCGGCGCCTTCTTGGCCGGCGCCTTCTTGGCCGGCGCCTTCT
>CAYHHE010000007.1:6885-43205 GCA_964356295.1 uncultured Actinomycetes bacterium
GCGGGAGCCTTGGCCGCGGGAGCCTTGGTTACGGGGACCTTTGCGGCCGGGGCAGCGGGTGCCTTCGCCGCTGCCGCAGGGGCGCTCTTGGCACTCCTTCTGGCGCGTGCAGACTGACCACCAGGCAGTACCAGGGCCGGCAGGTCGCGAACCCCGTCGACGATCTCCCGGAAGTCGGTGCTCGGCCGGAACTTGGGCACCCGGCTGCGTGCCTTCTCCAGCAGCTCGCCGGTCGCTGGGTTGCGGACGGTCCGGGCGGCACGCTCGACGGACTCGAAGACACCCAGGCCCTTGACGCGAACCTGGTCACCTTGGTGGATCCCGCGCTGGATGACGTCGACGACGGCGTCAAGGGCGCTTTCGGCGTCCTTGCGCGTGGTGTCCAAGCGCTTGGCGATCTCGTCGATGAGCTCTGCTCTGTTCACCTGGGGCCCCCTCGAGAAGCCGGTCGTGGTCGTGGTGGCCCATGAAACCATGGTGTCCCCGCGCCAGGTCATCTGCCCCGGTCAGTGGGACTCGGCGAGTCGCGCCAGGGTGCGCGGCAGGTACGCCGGGCGAACCTGCTCGAACGCGTCGATCAGCTCCAGGTGCCGCATCGTCAGGCCTATGTCGTCCAGTCCCTCCAGCAGCCGCCATCGGGTGTAGTCGTCGATCCGCAATGCTGCTTCGAGGTGCGCTGCGGCGACCGACACCGTCCGCTGCTGCAGGTCGACGGTGACCTCGAGCGACGGGTCGGCCTCGAGCAGGTCCCACATCTGCTCGACCACCGACTGGTCCACCTCGGCAGCCAGCAGCCCCGCCTTGCCAGCGTTCCCACGGAAGATGTCAGCGAAGCGGGACGACAGCACGACGCGGAAGCCGAAGTCCTGCAGCGCCCACACCGCATGCTCCCGGGAGGACCCGGTGCCGAAGTCGGGTCCGGCGACCAGCACGCTCGCGCCGGCGAAGGCCGGCTGGTTGAGCACGAACCCGGGGTCCGCCCGCCAGGCGGCGAAGCAGCCGTCCGCGAACCCGGTTCGGGTCACGCGCTTGAGGTACTCGGCGGGGACGATCTGGTCGGTGTCGACGTTGCTGCGGCGCAGCGGTGCTCCGCGGCCGACGTGGACCGTGAAGGGCTTCATCGGGTGCCTCCGGACGTCGCTGGCTCGAGATCCTCCGGCGACGACAGGTGCCCGGTGACGGCCGTGGCGGCAGCCACCAGCGGCGAGACGAGGTGCGTCCGGCCTCCGCGGCCCTGCCGTCCCTCGAAGTTGCGGTTCGACGTCGAGGCGCTGCGCTCGCCGGGGGCGAGCTTGTCGGGGTTCATCCCGAGGCACATCGAGCAGCCGGCTCCGCGCCACTGCGCCCCGGCGTCGCGGAACACCTGGTCCAGTCCCTCCGCCTCGGCCTGCAGCCGCACCCGGGCCGAGCCTGGGACGACCAGCAGCCGGATCGTGTCCGCGACGTGTCGGCCCGCCAGCACCTGCGCGGCAGCACGCAGGTCCTCGATGCGACCGTTGGTGCACGACCCGAGGAAGACGGTGTCGACGGTGATGTCGCGCAGCGGCGTGCCCGGGGTCAGCGCCATGTAGTCCAGCGCCCGTTCCGCGGCGGCGCGCTCGACGGGGTCGGCGAAGTCGACAGGGTCGGGAACCGAGGCGGACAGCGGCAGCCCCTGACCCGGATTCGTCCCCCACGTCACGAACGGAGTGATCTCCGCGGCGTCGATCACCACCTCGCGGTCGAAGACCGCGTCCGCGTCGCTGGCCAGGGTGCGCCAGTACCCGACAGCGTCATCCCAGTCCTGTCCGGTCGGCGCGTGCGGGCGGCCCTCGAGGTAGGAGAAGGTGGTCTCGTCCGGCGCGATCATCCCGGCGCGAGCGCCCGCCTCGATGGACATGTTGCAGATCGTCATGCGGGCTTCCATGCTCAGTCCGCGGATGGCCTCACCGCGGTACTCCAGGACATGCCCCTGTCCGCCGCCGGTTCCGATGGCCGCGATCACCGCCAGGATGATGTCCTTGGACGTGACGCCCGGGCGCAGCCGGCCGTCCAGGGTGATGGCCATGGTCTTGAACGGAGTGAGGGGCAGGGTCTGGGTGGCCAGCACGTGCTCGACCTCGCTGGTCCCGATGCCGAACGCGAGTGCCCCGAACGCGCCGTGGGTGGAGGTGTGTGAGTCCCCGCACACGATTGTCATGCCCGGTTGGGTCAGTCCGAGCTGCGGACCGATGACATGGACGATCCCCTGGTCGACATCCCCCATCGAGTGCAGCCGAATCCCGAACTCCGCGCAGTTGGAGCGGAGCGTCTCGACCTGTGCTCGGGAGACCGGGTCCGCGATCGGCCGGTCGGTGTCGACAGTCGGCACGTTGTGGTCCTCGGTCGCGAGGGTGAGATCGGGTCGGCGTACCCGACGGCCCGCCATGCGCAGGCCCTCGAACGCCTGGGGGCTGGTCACCTCGTGCACGAGGTGCAGGTCGACGTAGAGCAGGTCCGGTTCACCCTCAGCCCGACGCACCACGTGGGCGTCCCACAGCTTCTCCGCCAGGGTCCGTCCCATGCGCACCCCCTTTGCCTGTCGTCGGCGTCCCATATAGTGAGACACGTGTATCACCTGTCGAAACAAGCGTACCCGGGTCGAACATGACCGCAAGGGCTACGAGCGGAGTTGGCGTCCTGGACAAGGCCATGGCCGTCCTGGCGGCCGTGGAGCCGGGGCCGGCGTCGCTGGCGCAGCTGGTGGGCTCGACCGGCCTGTCGCGACCGACCGTGCACCGCATCGCCGTGGCACTGGAGCACCATGGGATGCTGACCAGGGACGACGCAGGCAGGTTCGTGCTCGGCTCTCGCGTGAGCGACCTGGCAGCCGCAGCCTTCGGTGACCGGCTCGGGGCGGCTGCCGGGCCGGTGCTCAACCAGCTGCGCGACCAGACCGGCGAGAGCGCCCAGCTCTTCCGCCGACAGGGCACCGACCGCGTCTGTGTGGCCGCCGCGGAGCGCCCGTCCGGCCTTCGTGACACCATCCCGGTCGGGTCGGTGCTGTCGATGCAGGCGGGCTCGGCTGCTCAGGTGCTGCTGGCCTGGGAGGACCCCGACAGGCTGACGCGTCTGCTGCAGGGAACACGGTTCACCGCGGCCACCCTGTCCGGGGTCAGACGACGCGGGTGGGCCCAGTCGGTCGCCGAGCGCGAGCCCGGCGTGGCGTCGGTCAGCGCTCCGGTGCGCTCCCCTCGGGGACGGGTGGTGGCGGCCGTCTCGGTGTCCGGGCCGATCGAGCGTCTGACCCGCCATCCCGGCCGACTCCATGCCGGATCAGTGCTGGCCGCGGCGGCGGAGCTGGCCGCCGCAGTCGGCTCAGCGGCCGAGGCGTCCATGACTCGAGCCGGCGTGCGGTCATACTGATCACGATGAGTACCGACAAAGGCACCACGGAACGGGTGGGCCTCAGGCGCGCCGCCCCGGTCGTGATCGCCGCCGGCGCCCTGGGGTGGCTGCTGCTGCTGGTCCTGTCGGCGGGCCGGATCCGCGACGAGCTGGCCGCAACGCTGCACCGCGACGAAGCGATCGCCTGGACCTACGCCTCGCTCCCGCTCCGCGACATCCCGGATGCCCTCACCCTCGACGTCAACCCACCGGTGTACTTCCTTGCGCTGCACACCTGGCTTTCCGGTGGAGGGTCCGGAGAGACCTACCTGCGGGTGCTGTCGGTGCTGGCGATCCTCGGGGCAGCGGCGGTGTCCTTCGACGCCGCCCGACGTCTCGGTGGGCGGCGCGCCGGCTGGCTGGCCAGCGTGTTCGTCGTCCTCGCGCCCAGCACCCTGGCCCTGGCGGGCCTGGCACGTCCGTACGCCCTGGCCTTCCTGCTGGGCGCCATCGCCCTCGACGCAGCGATCGTCATGGTCCGTGGCGGCAGCGGATGGTCGGTCGCTGTTCTCGGGGTGAGCGGGGCGCTGCTCCCGCTCACGCACTACTGGGGCGGCCTGCTGCTCGCCTCGGTGCTCCTCGGCGTGGCCGTGACCGCCGCACTGACCGGTCGCCGGTGGCTGCTCACGCGCACGGTGATTGCCACCGGCATCGCCCTGGTCGCCGCGATCCCCTGGGTGTCGACCCTGCTCCAGCAGCTGGGCAACCATCCCCTGGCTGCCCACCAGGTCCCCAGCGCTGACCTCCTGGGCACCACGCTGACCAAGGGCATGGGCGGACGCACGACGGCCTGGGTACTGGCTGTCGTGGCTGCGCTGGCTGTGCTCGGGCTGGCTCGGCGGTGGTGGCGTACCGGCGAACGTCCGCGACCGCGCCCGATCAGCGACCCGGGGCGGCTGTTCCTGGTCACCACCACGATCGCGGCCGTGGCGTCCATCCTGCTGCTCTGGGGGGTCTCCCAGGTGCGGCCACTGTTCTCCCCCAACTACGCGTTCATCGTGCTGGCCCCGATCCCGATCGTCGTCGGGGTGTGGCTGTCCGCGCGTCGGTGGACGATGGCCGCCGTGGTCGTGGCCCTGGTGCTCGTCTCGCTGCCGGACTTCTCCCGGTCGGCGTTCCCCAGTCGGCCGTGGGACCGGGAGTCCCGCGGGCCGGAGTACCGGATCGCTACGGCGCTGCAGCGCACGACCGCCCCCGGGGACGTGGTGGTGACCTCCCCTGGCCGCGTTCTCGCCATCCGCTACTACCTCGGTGAGGACCGCGAGTACGTGACGCCCATCGGCCGGGTCACCGAAGGCACCTTCGACTTCCGTGACCGGGTAGCACGCCTGCAGGCGATCGACCCGGCTGCCGTGACGGCGAGCATCGCGCAGCAGCCCCCCGGGACGCGGATCGCCTTCGTGCACGACTCCGGCGCCCCCTGGGACCACCCGTACTGGGTCGAGCTGGACCGGGCGATGGACGCCCTCGGACGGCAGCTGGTCGCGACCGACCAGCTGACCCAGGTGCGCGACTACCGGATCCCCGGGCCCAACGACGCCATCGACCTGTGGGTCTTCGAGGTGGACGGAGCCGACCCCGGGGTGCAGCAGGCAAGCGCCCCCTGACTCGGCACCGGGCCGGGAACAGGGGGCGGTGGTAGCCCCGACGGGATTCGAACCCGCGCTACCGCCTTGAGAGGGCGGCGTGCTAGGCCGCTACACAACGGGGCCAGATCGGCTGCTCGTGGGCAGCCGGGTCGTTCGCTCGCTGCAGGAACTGTACCCGCTGACGTCGCGATCCAACCGTCGCTGGGGTACCAGGACTCGAACCTAGACTAACGGAGCCAGAATCCGTCGGGCTGCCAATTACCCCATACCCCACTGGTGCAACGAGTCTACCCGCGGACGTAGGGGGCGGCCAAACCCGACGGCAGCCCCAGGGGCTGCGGCGCACGTGTCGTGCGGTTGGCCAGGCCTCGCCGACGGGCGACCCACACTACGACGACCGAGTACACCGACATCCACGCGATCGTGGCCAGCACGTAGGTCCACGGCACGGTCGTCGCATCGAGCGAGGCCGCCGGAGTGCCGCCCAGCAGCGTCACCAGCAGCAGGCTGATGGTGTTGTGCAGGACGTGCATGACCACTGCTGCCTCCAGCCCACCGGTGAAGTAGGTCAGGGCGGCGGCGACCAGGCCGAAGGAGAAGAAGAACAGGTAGCCCGCCAGACCGGGATCACCGTTCTCGGAGTGCAGCAAGGCGAACAGGACCGCCGTGAGCAGAGCCGGGACGACAGGGTTGCGCGTCCACGACCCGATCACCTGGAACAGGTACCCGCGAAAGGCGTACTCCTCGCCGGCCGCCTGCAGGGGCGTGGTCAGCAGCACGACGAGGGCGAGCCCCCACTGGGGGGAGCCGATGACGCTCATGTCGCCGGCGTCGGCACCGGCACCGGCGACGACGGAGAGCGCGGCGTTGAGGACCAGGTATCCCATGTACAGCACTGCCCCGATGCCCAGGCACTGGGCCAGGTACCCCCAGCGCAGCCGACCCACCACCGAGCCCAACCATCCGGGTCGCATCTGGTGCCCGACCAGCAGCGCAACCATCACTGCGGGGATGAGCGCGGCGAGGCTGAGGTTGACCGTCAGCAGCCCGAGTGGATCGCTGACCAGCTCGGCAACTGCCGCCTCCGGCTCCGTGGACAGCGTCAACTGGCCACCGAGGATCGAGGGGAGCAACGTTGCCAACGACACGGCGACCTGAAGGACGACCAGCGCGACCAGCCCCACCGCGATCCCCACCAAGGGGCGCCACCACCGGAAGGTCCTCGTCCGCAGGATCCGGTGGTAGGGCTGTGCCTGGTCGTACTCGGGCACCCCGAACCGGCCAGGGCGGGCGGCGACGGCCGGGGGCGGCGGTCCCCATGGCGGGGGAACCGCGGCAGCGCCCCACATCGGTGGGGGCGGCACCGGTGCGCCGCTGGGGGGGGCACCGGGGACTCCCGACGTCGGCACGACGAACGGGTCGTTCTGCCGCTGGTTCACTGCAAGCCTCCCGCTGTCGAGCCCATGCGCTGCGACAGGGACGACAAACGGGACAACGTCACGTCCCGACCCAGAAGTTCCACTGACTCGAACAGCGGTGGCGACACCCGTCGTCCGGTCACCGCCACCCGCACCGGGGTGAACGCGTGTCGTGGCTTGAGGCCCAGTCCATCGACCAGTGCCGCCCGCAGCGCCTGCTCGACACTGCCAGCGTCCCAGGTCTGCAGGCCCTCGAGCGCACGCGAGGCAGCGGACAGGACGTCGTCGGCCTTCTCCCCCAGCGCGGTCAGCGCCTCGGGGTCGACGGCGAAATCGTCGGTGTCTGTGGTGAGGAAACCGATCATCGCCGCGGCTTCCCCCAAGGTGCTGACCCGTTCCTGGACCAGTGGTGCCGCGGCCCGCACCAGATCCGCCTGCGCACCCTCGGCCGAGGCCAGCTCACCCCGGTCGACCAGGTAGCCCACGAGCCGCTCGGCCAGGTCGTCGGAGTCGAGCAGGCGGATCCACGCACCGTCGATCGCCTCGCACTTGGCGAGGTCGAAGCGCGCGGGGTTCGGGTTGACGCGCCTGATGTCGAACGCCTCAGCCATCTGCGTCATCGAGAAGATGTCACGGTCCTCGGCGATGGACCAGCCCAGCAGCGCCAGGTAGTTCAGCAGGCCCTCCGGCACGAACCCCCGGTCCCGGTACAGCTGCAGGTTGGACTCCGGGTCGCGCTTGGACAGCTTGCGGTTGCCCTCACCCATGACGAACGGAAGGTGGCCGAACATCGGGACCCGACCCTGCCCGACACCGATCCGGGCCAGGGCGTCGTACATGGCCAGCTGGCGCGGCGTCGAGGACAGCAGGTCCTCCCCGCGCAGGACGTGGGTGATGCGCATGAGAGCGTCGTCGAGCGGGTTGACCAGCGTGTACAGCGAGTCGCCGTTGCTGCGCGTGATGACGAAGTCGGGCAGGTGGGCGGCGGCCACGCTGACCTCACCTCGGACCAGGTCGGTCCACGTCCAGTCGTGGTCGGGCATCTGCAGGCGCAGCACCGGTTCCCGTCCCTGGGACCGCAACCCAGCCCGCTGCGCGTCGCTGAGATCGCGGTCGGCGTTGTCGTAGCCCAGCTTCGGGTCCTCCCCGCGTCCCCGACGCCGCTGCTCCACCTCGTCGGGTGTGGAGAAGGACTCGTAGGCCAGTCCCGCGTCCAGCAGCCGCCGTGCGACGTCGGCATAGATGTCGCGACGCTCGGACTGTCGGTACGGACCGTGTGGCCCTCCCACCTCCGGTCCCTCGTCCCAGTCCAGGCCGAGCCAGCGCAGCGCCTCGAGCATGGCGCGGTAGGACTCCTCGCTGTCGCGCGCTGCGTCGGTGTCCTCGATGCGGAAGACGAAGGTACCGCCGTAGTGGCGGGCGAACGCCCAGTTGAACAGCGCCGTCCGGATGACCCCCACGTGTGGGTTGCCCGTCGGTGACGGGCAGAACCGCACCCTGACGTCCTGTGGGTCGACGCCTGCGAGCACCGGGTCGTTCACCGGGGGCTCACCCCTCCTCCGCGCTCAGCGACTCCTCGCAGACGACGCCGTGACGTAGCGTCCCGATGCCCTCGATCTCGATCTCCACCTGGTCACCGTCCACGATCGGGCCGACCCCGGCGGGGGTCCCGGTCAGGATGACGTCACCAGGCAGCAGGGTGAACGCACGGCTGACGCTCGCCACCAGCGCGGGGACGTCGTGCACCATCTGGGACGTGCGGCCGCGCTGCCGTACCTCGCCGTTGACCCGGCACTCCACGGCCAGGTCGGACGGGTCCAGCGCGGTCACCAGCCACGGGCCGAGCGGGCAGAAGGTGTCGAAGCCCTTGGCGCGAGCCCACTGCCCGTCGCTGCGCTGCAGGTCACGCGCCGTCACGTCGTCGGCACAGGTGTAACCGATGATGACCTCGGCAGCGCGCTCGGGAGGGACGTCCTTGCACAGCCGGCCGATCACCACCGCGAGCTCCGCCTCGTGGTGCACCTCGGAGGAGTCCCGCGGCAGGACGACCGCGTCCGCAGGGCCAAGCACCGAGGTGTTGGGCTTGAGGAACATCAGAGGCTCGGGCGGGACCTCGTGCCCGAGCTCGGTGGCGTGCTCGGCGTAGTTGCGCCCGATGCCGACGATCTTGCTGCGGGGGATCACCGGGGCCAGCAGCCGCACGTCCGCCAGAGGTACGCGCTCGCCGGTGAACTGGACGGGTCGGTACAGCGGGTCGCCCTCCACGACAGCGACCCACGCCTCGTCCAGCGTGCCGTCCGGCGTGGCGCCCTCGACGACACCGAACCGTGGGTCGGCGCCGTTGCTGGTGAACCGGGCGATCCGCACGGACGCGAGGCTACCTGCGGCGCCGGTCGGGTGCCGCGGGCTGTCCACCCCGCCTCGCGCCACTGCGAGCCCTGCCACGCCCGTGGACGGCGGGTCTTGTGCTCCCAGCGCACCGAACCCGCCGTGGATCACCCGCCCAGCGCACCAGACCCGCCGTGGATCACCGCGGCAGGACGCGCAAGACGCATCCGGGTGTCGCCGACGACTCGCCGCCCGAGGACGGGCCCGTCAGCGTGGGGCCTGGCCCTGCCGGAGCAGCCCGAAGGTCAGGCCGTCCACCAGCGCCTCCCACGAGGCCTCCACGATGTTGGCGCCCACCCCCACGGTGTTCCAGGTGGACTGCCCGTCCGTGGTCGTGATCAGCACCCGGGTGATCGCGTCCGTGCCGTGCTCGGCGTCGAGGATCCGCACCTTGAAGTCCACGAGCTCGAGCTTGGCGAGCTCGGGGTAGAGCTGGCCGATGGCCTGGCGCAGGGCCTGGTCGAGAGCATTCACCGGGCCGTTGCCCTCGCCCACCGCCACGACCCGCTCTCCGCCGGCGCGCAGCTTGACGGTCGCCTCGGACGGCGCCTCCCCGGACGGGCTGGACTCGGTGATCGCCCGCCACGACTCGACCTCGAAGAAGCTCGGACGCAGGCCCTCGACCTCCTCGCGCAGCAGCAGCTCGAAGCTGGCGTCGGCAGCCTCGAAGGTGTAGCCCTGCGCCTCGAGCACCTTCACGCGCTCGGTGATCGAGGTGAGCAGGGCCCGTTCGGTCGACAGGTCGTACCCGAGCTCACGTCCCTTGAGCTCGATGGATGCGCGTCCTGCCATGTCCGAGACCAGCATCCGCATGTCGTTGCCCACCTCGGCCGGGTCGGCGTGCTGGTAGAGCATCGGGTCGACCTTGACGGCGCTGGCGTGCAGCCCGGCCTTGTGCGCGAAGGCACTCATGCCGACGTAGGGCTGGCGCGGGTAGGGCGGGATGTTCGTGATCTCGGCGACGGCGTGCGCGATCCGGGTCGCCTCGGTCAGCGCGTCATCCGGAAGCAGGGATCTGCCCCTCTTGAGCTGGAGGTCGGCCACCACGGTGACCAGGTCGGCGTTGCCGGTGCGCTCCCCGTAGCCGTTGAGGGTTCCCTGCACGTGGGTGGCACCGACGTCGACCGCGGCCAGCGTGTTGGCCACCGCGCAGCCGGTGTCGTTGTGGCAGTGGATCCCCACCCGGAGCCCGGTTCGCTCGACCACGTCGGCGACCACGCGGGTCACGTCGTCGGGCAGCATCCCGCCGTTGGTGTCACACAGCACCGCGACGTCCGCACCGGCATCAGCCGCGGCGCGCAGCACGTCCAGGGCGTAGCCGGGGTCGCAGCGGTAACCGTCGAAGAAGTGCTCGGCGTCGAGGAACACCCGTCGTCCGTGGCTGACCAGGTGAGCGACGGTGTCGGCGACCATCGCGAGGTTCTCCTCGCGGGAGGTGCGCAGGGCGTGCTCGACGTGGCGTTCGTGGCTCTTGGCCACCAGCGTGACAACCGAGGTCTGGGCATCCAGCAGGGCCTGGACCAGTGGGTCGTCCCCCACGGCGACGCCGGCGCGGCGGGTGGCGCCGAAGGCGGCCAGCGTCGCGTTGCGCAGGTCGAGCTCCTCGCGCGCACGGCGGAAGAACTCGGTGTCCTTCGGGTTGGCGCCGGGCCATCCGCCCTCGATGAAGCCGACCCCGAGGTCGTCGAGATGACTGGCGATGCTCAGCTTGTCCTGCACCGACAGGGTGAGCCCCTCCTGCTGGGCTCCGTCCCGAAGGGTGGTGTCGTAGACGTGAAACGCGTCCGTCGACGCGGTGGTGCTCGACGCGGTCATTGGTGTCCTCCACGAAAAAGACCCTTCGCCAGGTGCGAAGGGTCGGCGCGTTCGGTGCGGTGCTAGCCCGCCGAACGCGCCCCTGTAATGATCATCGTGCTTCCCATCGGTACACAGGGTGCCACATCATCGACCGGTCGCGCTGGACAAGGCCTGCGCGTCCCAGCGGTTGGGGCGCCGCTCGATGCGCTCGGCGAGCACCTGAACCGCCAGCTCCATCCGCCCGCCCGCCAGCGCGGCCGCGACGAGGACGTCCTCGACGACCTCCCGCTGCGCACGCGACCCACCCCAGCGGTACATCGCGGTGCGCAGCGCCGCAAGGCCGTCCGCGGCTGCCGGGTTGTCGCCGGCCAGCCAGGACGCCAAGGCGCTCGCCAGCGGCGGCAGCAGCTCGGCGATCCCCGGGCCGGCCGAACCGCGGGCCCGCTCGGCGAGCGCCAGGAGGTCGTCGTGTCGACGCTGCACCGCAAGACCCACGGCGGCGTGGAAACCCAGGTACATGCTTGCCGGGTCGTCCAGCCAGGACGGGGGCACCGCGCCTCCACGGCCCTGCGTGGGGTCCTCGTCGGCTGGGACGACTGCGCACAGCCGGCACCGCATGAGCAGCGTGCCGGTGTCGACCACCTGCCGGAAGGGGTCCTCCCCGGGCCCTCCCAGGGCCGTCAGTCGCGCCAGCACGTCGTCCACCTGACCCAGGGCAAGCGCGTGCAGTGCGGCGTGCCAGGCCAGGTGGTGGACGTAGTCCCCGCGGGGGTCCATCGCAGTGCGGAAGCGGTCCAGCCAGACCAGGCCGTCGGTGTGCTCAGCACTCTCGTACGCCACGTGCGAGCGCAGGTGCGCAGCAGTCACCGAGGTGGGCTGCGTAGCCAGCGCCTGCTCGGCCATCCGCCCTGCGGAGTCGAGATCTCCCCGTTCCTGCGCGACGAAACCGATCATGCACAGCAGGTAGGGGTGGTCGCCGAGCAGGCGGCGGCTGGGCTCGTACACCGCCAGCACCTCGTCGTGGACGTCGGTACGGCAGGACCGTTCGACGATGGTCCCGGCCAACCCGACACCGAGCAGGTCCCGCGGATGAGCGCGGGCGTGGGCGACTCCCGCGTCATGTGCTGCTGCCATGCCGCGTCGCACCAGCAGGTCGACGAAGCCGACGAGCGACTGCTCGAACGGCGTCGCCGGCCGTTCGGCCACCAGCCGACAGGCCGTCGCGAGTGCCTGACGGCCCTGCTCCGAGGGGTCGGCCAGGCCCACGACGGCGTGGGCGAGCGCGAAGGTGGGGTCGGCGGCCACGGCCGCCCGAGCGGCCTCGACGACGCCGCCGTCGTGGCGTAGTCGCCGGTCGATCGCGTCGTCGAGGAGCAGGACGGACTGCGCGGACCCCGAGACCGCGTTGCCGAAGGCGTCGCGTGGCACCCTCAGCAGATCCGGTGCATCCAGACGTGGCGGTCGGCGACCCGCCCGTACTGCAGGTCGACCAGCGCGCTGCGGATGCCCAGGGTGACCGGTCCCGGCTTGCCCTGCGAGATCACGACCTCCCCACCGTCCCAGGCGAGCCTGGCAACGGGAGTCACCACCGCGGCCGTCCCGCAGGCGAACACCTCGCGGATCTCCCCGGAGGCCGCTGCTTCGCGCCACTCGTCGATGGAGACCTTGCGCTCCACCACGTCCAACCCCTGCTCGGCGGCCAGGGTGAGGATCGACGAGCGGGTGATGCCCTCGAGGATGGTCCCGGTCAACGCGGGTGTGACCAGCGTGCCGTCCGCGTGCACGAAGAAGAGGTTCATCCCCCCGAGCTCCTCGACCCAGGTGCGCTCGACGGCGTCGAGGAACACGACCTGCTGGCACCCGTGCTCGGCCGCCTGCTGCTGAGCGCACAGGCTGGCGGCGTAGTTTCCGGCGCACTTGGCCGCGCCGGTACCGCCCGGGGCGGCACGCGAGTAGTCCGTCGACAGCCAGATCGACACGCCGGCGACCCCGGTGGCGAAGTACGGCCCTGCGGGAGAGGCGATGAGGCAGAAGGTGACCTCGTGGGCCGGTCGGACCCCGAGGAACGCCTCGGAGGCGAACATGAACGGACGCAGGTACAGGCTTGTCTCGGGGGCATCGGGAACCCATGCCTGGTCGGCCGACACCAGCGCGTCGATGGCAGCGACGAAGTCCTGCACCTCGAGCAGCGGCAGGGCGAGGCGGCGCGCGCTGGCCTGGAACCGAGCCGCGTTGGCCTGCGGGCGGAACGCCCAGACCGACCCGTCGGCGTGCCGGTAGGCCTTGAGCCCCTCGAAGATCGCCTGGGCGTAGTGCAGGACCGCGGCGGCCGGTTCGAGCGACAGCGGCGCATAGGCGCGCAGCTCGGCGTCGTGCCATCCCCTGTCTGCCGTCCAGATGGCTGTGACCATGTGGTCGGTGAACCGCGTGCCGAAGCCCGGGTTGGCCAGCACCGCTGCACGCTCGCTCGCTTCGGTGGGCGTGGCCGGCTGGTGGGCGAAGGTGAGCGTAGTCATGCGGGCTCCCGTTCCAGGATGGCAGTGCGAGCCACCGTCTCGGCGATGGCCTCGCCGATCTCCTCGGTCCGGCGGACGACGCCCGCCCGCTCGGCCAGGTCAGCCGCGACGGCGCGCTCGACGGCCGCGGCTTGAGCGCGGTACCCGAGGTGGTCCAGCAGCATCCCTGCGGACAGGATGGCCGCGGTCGGGTCGGCCCTCCCCTGCCCGGCGATGTCGGGAGCCGAACCGTGCACCGGCTCGAACATGGACGGGAACGTCCCGTCGGGGTTGATGTTGCCGCTGGCAGCCAGGCCGATCCCGCCGGTGACGGCAGCGGCCAGGTCGGTGATGATGTCGCCGAAGAGGTTGTCGGTGACGATGACGTCGAAGCGTCCCGGGTCCTGCACCAGGAAGATCGTCGCGGCGTCCACGTGCAGGTAGTCGACGCCGACCTCGGGGAAGTCGCCGGACACCTGCTCCACGATGCGGCGCCACAGGTGCCCGGCGTGGACCAGGACGTTGTGCTTGTGCACGAGCGTCAGCTTGTGCGCCGGGCGGGAGGCGGCCCGCCGGAAGGCGTCGCGGACCACGCGTTCGACGCCGAAGGCGGTGTTGACGCTGACCTCGGTGGCGATCTCCTGCGGGGTCCCGACCCGGACGGCTCCCCCGTTGCCGACGTAGAGACCCTCGGTTCCCTCGCGGACGACGACGAAGTCGACCTCGCCAGGGTCGGCCAGTACCGAGGGCACTCCGGGGTAGAGCCGGGCCGGCCGAAGGTTGACGTAGTGGTCGAAGGAGAACCGCAGCCGCAGCAGGAGCCCCCGCTCGAGCACGCCGCTGGGGACACTGGGGTCACCCACGGCGCCGAGGAGGATCGCGTCGTGCCCGGCCAGCTCGTCCAGGACGGAGTCGGGGAGCGTCTGGCCAGTGGCGTGCCACCGCCGCGCGCCGAGGTCGAAGGTCGTGGTGTCCAGCCCGATCCCGCCCGTGGCCAGCGCGGCCTGCAGCACGCGCAGCGCCTGCGTGGTCACCTCCGGACCGATGCCATCCCCGGGAACAGCAGCCACCGACACCCTCGACATGGCCTGGCAGCGTAGTTGGGTCGCCCGGCGAGGCCGACCCGCGCCTGGACGTGCCCGGCTGAGCCCGGGTCTGGCCGGGTCTGGCCGGGCGAGATCAGTCGACGAGGTCGACCGCTCGACCGAAGTCGGCGCCGATCTCGTCCAGGATCCGCTGGAGCAGGTCCCCAGGGACCGCCGTGTCGACGGTCATGCCGACCAGCGCGTGCCCGCCCTTGGCGTCCCGGCTCACCTGCATGCCCGCGATGTTGACCGAGGCCTCGCCGAGGATCCGTCCGACGGTGCCGACCATCCCGGGCCGGTCGGCGTAGCGCAGGAACACCATGTGGTCGGCCGGCTGCACCTCGATGTCGTAGCCGTCGACCTCGACCAGCTTCTCCATGTGCCGAGGACCGACCAGGGTGCCGGACACCGAGTGCACCCGCCCGTCGGGGAGAGTCCCCCGCACGGTGATGAGGTTGCGGTAGTCGGGGCTCTCCTCGTCGGTGACCAGGCGAACCTCGACGTCACGGTCGGCAGCGATCACCGGCGCGTTGACGTAGCTCACCGTCTCGGAGACCACGTCGGTGAACACGCCCTTGACCGCGGCCAGCTCGAGGATCTTGACGTCCTCGCCGGCGATCTCCCCGCGCACCTCGACGTCGATCTGGCAGGCCACCCCGGCTGCCAGCGCGGTGAAGATCCGTCCGAGCTTCTCCGCCAGCGGGATGCCCGGACGGACGTCCTCGGCGATCGGGCCGCCCTTGACGTTGACCGCGTCCGGCACCAGCTCGCCGGCCAGGGCGAGGCGAACCGAGCGCGCGACGGCCACGCCCGCCTTCTCCTGCGCCTCGGCGGTCGAAGCACCCAGGTGCGGGGTCACCACGACGTTGTCCAGCTCGAACAGCGGGGAGTCGGTGCACGGTTCGCGGGAGTAGACGTCCAGCCCCGCGGCGGCGACTCGACCCTCCTTCACCGCGGCGTAGAGCGCGGCTTCATCGACGATCCCGCCGCGGGCGGCGTTGACAAGGATGGCGCCGGGCTTGACCTCGGCGAGGACGTCCGCGCCGATCAGCCCGAGGGTCTCCGGTGTCTTGGGCAGGTGGACGCTGATCACGTCACTGGTGGCGAGCAGCTCGGGAAGGGAGACCAGCCGTACTCCCATCTGCGCCGCGCGCACCGCCGGGACGAAGGGGTCGTAGGCCACGATGTGCATCCCGAACGCCGAGAGCCGCTGAGCGACGAGGACCCCGATGCGGCCCAGGCCGACGATGCCGGCGGTCTTCTCGTAGAGCTCCACGCCGGAGAACTTGCTGCGCTTCCACTCCCCCGACTTCAGCGACTCGTTGGCAGCCGGGATGCGGCGAGCCGCCGCCAGGAGCAGTCCGATCGCCAGCTCGGCGGCGCTGACGATGTTCGACGTGGGCGCGTTCACCACCATGACACCGGCCTGGGTGGCTGCCTTGACGTCGACGTTGTCCAGCCCGACGCCCGCGCGGGCGATCACCTTCAGGTGGGGGGCCGCGGCGATGGCCTCGGCGTCCGCCCGGGTGGCGCTGCGCACCAGCAGCGCGTTCGCGTCGCCTAGTGCCGTCAGGAGGTCACCCCGGTCGGTGCCGTCACAACGGCGGATCTCGAAGTCGGGGCCCAGCGCGTCCACGGTGGCGGGCGAGAGCTCTTCGGCGATCAGGACAATGGGCTTGTTCACGGATGGCAGCCTTTCGCGCACGCCCGATTCGGGCGGGACGGGGCAGGGATCAGGCACACCGCTGGGCCCGACTCCTGCATCGTAGCCAAGACGGCACAGGGCTGAGGTCAGGAGCCGGGGCGCTGGTTGCGGGCGGAACGCTCGACGGTGTCGGCGATCCGGCGTTGCCTGGTGGCCTCGGACTTGGCCAGGGCGATCTGGGTCAGGTACGCCTTGCGGACCGAGGCGGGGAAGGCCGCGAACCGAGCCTGGGCGTCCGGGTCGGCCGCCAGCGCCGCGGCCAGGTCGTCGGGGACCTCGAGCTTCTCCGGCCCGTCGATGACCGTCCAGGACCCGTCCTGCTTGGCCCGGTCGATGACCGCGAGGCCGGGCGGCTGGACGCGGCCGACCGCCAGGAGGCGCTCGATGCGCTCCTTGTTCGGCTTGGACCACACGCTGCCCTTGCGGCGCGGCGAGATCCACAGCACCGACCGCCGCTCGTCCAGCGTCTTGATGACGGCGTCGATCCAGCCGAAGCACAGCAGCTCGTTGATGACGTGCTCGTAGTCGACGGCGTCGACGTCGAAGCCGGGACGGGACCGGACCAGCCACACACCGCCGGGTCGGGTGTGCTCGGCCGCCAGCCACTCCCGCAGGTCCGCCGCGCTGGTGACGGTCAGCATCGGCTTGCCCTCGGGGCCGTCCTCGAGCCTGGGCATGACCTCAGACTTCCATGGCCCGCGGCCAGGCGCTGAAGCTCGTCAGCGGCGCGCCGCGCGGACGGGCAGCCCCTCGGCCCCTCCCCGGAGCACCTTCGCACGGTGAACGTTGGGTTTGCATGGCGCCCAACCCATGCGAACCCAACGCCAGCGTGCCAAACGTGATCATTGGGGGTCGTGGGCCGGGTGAGGTCAGCGGGCGGCGGTGCCCTCGGTGTAGTCGTCGTGGGAGGGGCGGATCCAGGACATCAGCCCGCGCAACTCGCGGCCCACGGCCTCGATCGGGTGCTGCTCCGCCTGGGTGCGCAGGGCTTTGAACTCCGGGGCGCCGGCGTCCTGGTCGGCGATGAACCGAGCGGCGAACGACCCGTCCTGGATCTCGTCGAGGACCTCGCGCATCCGGGCCTTGACCGAGGCGTCGATGATCCGTGGCCCGCTGACGTAGTCGCCGTACTCGGCGGTGTCCGACACCGACCAGCGCTGCTTGGCGATGCCGCCCTCGTACATCAGGTCGACGATCAGCTTGAGCTCGTGCAGGCACTCGAAGTAGGCCACCTCGGGCTGGTAGCCGGCCTCGGTCAGGGTCTCGAACCCGGCAGTGACCAGCGCGGACACTCCCCCGCACAGCACCGCCTGCTCCCCGAACAGGTCGGTCTCGCACTCCTCGGCAAAGGTGGTGCGGATCGCACCGGCTCGGGTCCCGCCGATGGCTCGGGCGTAGGACAGGGTCAGCGGCCATGCCTGGCCCGTCGCGTCCTGCTCGACGGCGACGAGCACGGGGACACCCCGCCCGGCGGAGTACTCCCGACGCACCAGGTGCCCGGGGCCCTTGGGCGCCACCATGCACACGTCCACGCCCGCCGGGGGCGCGACGTAGCCGAAGCGGATGTTGAACCCGTGACCGAACAGCAGCGCGTCCCCGTCGACGAGGTTCGGTGCGACCGCCTCGGCGTACACCGACCGCTGCGCCGGGTCGGGAACGAGCATCACGACGACGTCGGCCTCCTCGCACGCCTCGTAGGGAGTGACCACCCGCAGCCCCTCCGCCTCGGCCTTCGCCCGACTCGCCGAGGTCTCCAGCAGCCCCACCCGGACGTCGACTCCGGAGTCGCGCAGCGACAGCGCGTGCGCATGGCCCTGGCTGCCGTACCCGAGCACGGCCACGTTCCGGTTCGAGATGATCGACAGGTCGGCGTCGTCGTCGTAGTACAGCTGAGCCACGGCAGGCTCCTCCTCGGTGTGCGGGTCGGTGCGTGCGGGTCGGTGCGTCGGGATGGGCGGTTCAGGCGCTGCGGTCGGCAGCCCGCAGCGTACGGTCCGTCATCGACCGGCCGCCGCGGCCCAGGGCCACCGTCCCGGACTGGGCCAGCTCACGAATGCCGTAGGGCTCCAGGACGCGCAGCAGCGCCTGCAGCTTGTCCGCGCTGCCGGTGGCCTCGATGGTCACCGCGTCGGTGGCCACGTCGACGACCTTGGCGCGGAACAGCGCGACGGTCTCCAGGACGTGGGAGCGTGACCCGGCGTCCGCCTTGACCTTGACCAGGAGGAGCTCGCGCTGCACGGAGTGGTTCGGGTCGAGCTCCACGATCTTGATGACGTTCACCAGCTTGTTCAGCTGCTTGGTCACCTGCTCCAGCAGTAGCCCCTCGACAGCCACGACGACCGACATCCGCGACACCTCGGGGTGCTCGGTCGGGCCCACCGCCAGCGAGTGGATGTTGAACCCGCGCCTGGCGAACAGGCCGGCGACCCGGGCCAGCACGCCGGGTTTGTTCTCCACGAGCACCGACAGGGTGTGCAGGGTCCGCTCGGATCCCCCGGTCACCCGCTCGAACGAACGGTCAGCCATCGCACCTACAGCCCTTCCTCGCGGTCCCACTCCGGGGCCAGCCCGCGAGCGACCTGGATGTCGTCGTTGCTCGTTCCGGCCGCCACCATCGGCCACACCATCGCGTCGCGGTGCACCTGGAAGTCCACGACCACCGGACGGTCGTCGACCGCCATGGCCTTGTCGATCGTGGCGTCCACGTCCGCCGGGGACTCGCAGCGCATCCCGATGCAGCCGTAGGCCTCGGCCAGCCGGACGAAGTCCGGGACCCGCACGGTGTCCGAGCCGGTGTGCAGGTCGGTGTTGGAGTAGCGCTCGTCGTAGAACAACGTCTGCCACTGCCGGACCATGCCGAGGCTGGAGTTGTTGATGATCGCGACCTTGATGGGGATGCCCTCGATGGCACAGGTGGCCAGCTCCTGGTTGGTCATCTGGAAGCAGCCGTCCCCGTCGATGGCCCACACCATGGCCTCCGGCCGTCCGACCTTGGCTCCCATCGCGGCCGGGACGGCGTAGCCCATGGTGCCCAGGCCGCCGGAGTTCAGCCAGGTTCCCGGCTTCTCGTAGGAGATGAACTGCGCGGCCCACATCTGGTGCTGGCCGACCCCTGCGACGTAGAGGGCGTCCGGCCCGGCCAGCGCACCGAGCCGCTCGATGACGTACTGGGGGGCCAGCGAGCCGTCGTCGGGCTCGGTGTAGCCCAGCGGGAAGCGTTCCTTCCAGCCGTCGACCTCGTGCCACCACGCGGAGTAGTCGCCGGTTCGACCGTCGGAGTGCTCGGCGCGCAGTGCCTCGACGAGCTCGACGATCACCTCTCGAGCGTCGCCGACGATCGGCAGGTCGGCGTGCCGGTTCTTGGAGATCTCCGCCGGGTCGATGTCGGCATGGATCACCGTGGCGTCCGGGGCGAAAGAGTCCAGCTTGCCGGTCACCCGGTCATCGAAGCGGGCGCCGAGAGCGATGAGCAGGTCCGCCTTCTGCAGCGCGGTGACCGCGGCCACCGTGCCGTGCATGCCGGGCATCCCCAGGTGCTGGGGATGGCTGTCGGGGAACGCGCCGCGGGCCATGAGCGTCGTGACGACCGGGATGCCGGTCATCTCGGCCAGCTCGTACAGCGCCTGGCTGGCCCCGGCACGCAGCACACCTCCGCCGACGTAGAGCACGGGACGGCGAGCCTCGACGATCAGTCGGGCGGCCTGCTGCACCTGGCGTCCGTGCGGACGGGTGGTCGGACGGTACCCGGGCATCGTGACGACCGTCGGCCAGGAGAAGGTCGTGGTGGCCTGCAGCGCGTCCTTGGACACATCGACCAGGACCGGACCCGGGCGACCCGAGGACGCCACGTGGAAGGCCTCCGCGACGGCCTGACCGATCTCGGCCGGATCGGTCACCAGGTAGTTGTGCTTGGTGATCGGCATCGTGATGCCCCGGATGTCGGCCTCCTGGAAGGCGTCGGTACCGATGGCTCGGCTCGGCACCTGACCGGTGATCGCCACGATCGGGACGGAGTCCATGTAGGCGTCCGCGATCGGGGTGACGAGGTTCGTGGCACCCGGACCGCTGGTTGCCATGCACACCCCCACCCGGCCGGTGGCGTAGGCGTAACCGGAGGCGGCGTGGCCGGCGCCCTGCTCGTGGCGCACCAGCACGTGGCGGATCTGTCGGGAATCGAACAGCGGGTCATAGGCGGGGAGGATCGCTCCGCCGGGGATCCCGAACACCGTGTCGACTCCGGCCGACTCCAGCGCGGCGACAAGGGCCTGCGCGCCGGTCATCTGCTGCGACATCAGCTCTCCTCTGCTGGCTCGTCGGGGCTACTCGGACGTGAAAAACCCCCCGGCCCTGACGGGGACGAGGGGTCGCGCGCTCGCTGAGTCTCAGCGGACGCGCGATCGGCGTACGAGAATGCGGTGCTGCACGCGCCAACGGTCCCAAGGTCGGCGGCAGGCGTCAACTCCGTATCGGTCGTGTCTTGCATGGTGAGACGCCCCGTCCACCATCCGGTAAGGACGCAGGATCCCTCCGCCACCGCCTGACCGACCCGTGAGGCGTCCACGACCGGAGCCACGGCCAGCCCCTGCGCGGCATGGACGCCGAGCCCGACCATTTCTGCCGCGGCTGCGGCGGACTCGATGCCCTTCGCTGTGACCGGCGCCTCGATGGCGTCACACACCCGCACCAGTGACGTCAGCGCGGCCTGCTCCGCGGCCCCGCCGGCGGCCAAGCCCGTCCCGACCGTGACCGCGTCCGGACGCAGAGCGGTGAGATCGGCCAGTGACCAGTCACGATCCACGTCCTCCAGGACCACGTGGACGCCGGCCCGTCTCAGCAAGCACCGCCCGGTCAGCACCTGGTCCAGCCGGTGGCTGCGTGGCGAGCGGTGGACCTCGACGAGAAGCGTCCCCGCAGGGTGACGCCGGGCCGTCCGTACCAGGTGCGCGACAGCCGCCGGGTCGGCCAGGTGGGCGGCGGGGACGTTCACCGAGACCCCCGCACCCACGCCCCGCGTCGGGGGCTCGCGCGACCACACCGCCTGGTCCGCCAGCGCTCGGTCCACCACCCAGGCGGTGACCTCGTGCAGCCGTCCGGCGTTCTCGGCAGCCGCCACGAGCTCGCCGGGGGCCACCAGGCTCCCGTCCGGGGCGAGCAGCCTGAGCAATGCCTCGACCCGCACGCACCGCGCGCTGCGCACATCGATCACCGGCTGGTACCGCAGCTCGAAGGGCTGCTCGCCCAACGCGCGGCGCAGCCGGGTGCCGAGGTCGACGGCGTCCCAGGCCTGGTCCAGAAGCTCGTGGCGGAAGAGCTCCACTTGCCCCATGCCTCGCCGTTTGGCCGCCATGAGGGCAAGGTCGGCCCGGCGCAGCAGGGCTTCGGCGATGCGCTCGGGCCTGCCGTCCGAGGGTGCGTCGTGACCTGTGCCGTCACCGAGGCGGGGACCGAGGAGTGCCACCCCGACGCTGGCCGGGCAGCTCAGCAGCGCTTCGCCGTCAGCACCGCGGGTGCCCTCCAGCAGAGCAGTGGCCAGTGACGTGGCCATGGACAGCACGTCGTCGGCCTGCGTGCGTCTGCGGACGAGGACGACGAACTCGTCTCCGCCGATGCGGGCGAGCAGGTCGTCCTTGCTCAGGTGACGGGTCAGGCGGGTCGCGACGTCCACCAGCACGGCGTCCCCGGCAGCATGGCCCGCGGTGTCGTTGACCTGCTTGAAGCCGTCGAGGTCCAGGTAGAGCACCCCGAGCCAGGTGTGCCGCGATGGTGGGTCGGCGAGGCTGCCGCGCAGCGTGCGCAGCAGATGTGCCCGGTCGGGCAGCCCGGTCAGCGGGTCGCGGTGGGTCGCGGCCGACGACGTCCGAGCCCGGAAGGCGACGCCGACGCGGCCCGGCCGAGGGTTCATCGCCTCAGTCGCAGACCGCACCACGCGACGCCGAGCCGACCAGGCGTGCGTACTTGGCCAGCACCCCGCGGGTGTAGCGGGGCTCGGGATGACGCACCGTCAGCGACCGGCGCGCCAGCTCCTGGTCGTCGACGAGAAGGTCCAGGCGGCCGGCTGCCACGTCCAGCCGGATGCGGTCACCGTCGCGCACCAGCGCGATCGGCCCGTCGTCGACGGCCTCCGGGGCGACGTGGCCGATGCACAGCCCCGTCGTGCCGCCGCTGAACCGCCCGTCGGTGACCAGCAGCACGTCCTTGCCGAGCCCAGCGCCCTTGATGGCGCCGGTCACCGCGAGCATCTCGCGCATCCCTGGACCGCCCTTGGGTCCCTCGTAGCGGATGACCACGACGTCGCCGGCGACGATGGTGCCGTCTGCCACGGCGTCCATCGCGGCCTGCTCCTGGTCGAAGACCCGGGCCGTGCCCTCCATCACGGACTCGTCGAACCCGGCGGACTTCACCACCGCCCCCTCGGGAGCGAGGCTTCCGTGCAGGATCGTGATGCCGCCGGTGGGGTGGATCGGGTCGGACATCGCCCGGATGATCGCCCCGTCCGGGTCGGGCGGGTTGATGTGAGCCAGGTTGTCCCGCATGCTCTCGCCGGTCACGGTCAGCACGTCACCATCGAGGAGCCCGGCGTCCAGCAGCGCCTTCATCACCACCGGGACGCCGCCGATGCGGTCCACGTCGGTCATCACGTGGCGACCGAACGGCTTGACGTCGGCCAGGTGCGGCACCGCGGCGCCGATGCGCTCGAAGTCGGCCAGCGACAGGTCCACGTCGGCCTCATGGGCGAGGGCCAGCAGGTGCAGGACGGCGTTGGTGGACCCGCCGAGGGCCATCACCACGGCGATGGCGTTCTCGAAGGCTGGCTTGGTGAGGATCTGGCGGGTGGTGATGCCGTGGCGCAGCAGGTCGACGACGGCCTCACCGGAGCGGCGGGCGTAGCCGTCCCGTCGGCGGTCGACAGCCGGTGGCGCGGCCGAGCCGGGCAGGGACATGCCCAGCGCCTCCGCCGCCGCAGCCATCGTGTTCGCGGTGTACATGCCCCCGCAGGCGCCCTCGCCCGGGCAGATGGCGCGCTCGATCGCGTCGACGTCCTCGCGTGACATCAGCCCGCGGGCGCACGCCCCGACCGCCTCGAAGGCGTCGATGATCGTCACCTGACGCTCGGTGCCGTCGCTGAGCCGGGCGATGCCGGGCAGGATCGAGCCCGCGTAGAGGAACACCGCTGCCACGTCGAGGCGGGCGGCGGCCATGAGCATCCCCGGCAGGCTCTTGTCGCACCCGGCCAGCAGCACGGTCCCGTCCAGCCGCTCGGCCTGCATGACCGTCTCCACGCTGTCGGCGATGATCTCGCGGCTGACCAGCGAGAAGTGCATGCCCTCGTGACCCATCGCGATGCCGTCGGACACCGAGATCGTGCCGAACTCCAGGGGGTAGCCCCCGGCAGCGTGCACCCCCTCCTTCGCGGCGGTGGCCAGGCGGGCCAGCGAGAGGTTGCACGGGGTGATCTCGTTCCACGAGGACGCGATGCCGATCTGCGGCTTGGCGAAGTCGTCCTCGGTCATCCCGACCGCCCGCAGCATGCCGCGCGCGGCGGCGCGCTCGAGGCCGTCGGTGACGTCGCGGGAGCGGGGCTTGAGGTCTGGGACGGTGGCGATTGTCGCGGCTGGCGTGGAGGTCACCGGCCCAGGGTAGGTCCGCAACCACAGGCAGCGCCGCATCCGCCGTATCGTCCGACGATCGGAGGGCTCCGACCCTCACTTCGTCGGACGATAACCCCAGAAGCTCCAGCGAACCCTCCCCGCGGCGCGCGCTGCCGCCCGGGCGCGGGAGCCTCGGGGGGCGCGGCATGGTGCGTCGCCGGGCTGCTTGGCCGTATCGTCCGACGATCGGAGGGCTCCGACCCACAGTTCGTCGGACGATAACCCCAGGAGCTTCAGCGAGACGGCCTGGGCCAGACCGGGCTACTCGACCAGGCGTGCGAAGGTGGTGTCGCGGTCCTCTCGCAGCCCGACCCGCAGGCTGTGCAGCGACAGCAGCCCGTCACCGTTCCACCGCGGGAGCAGGTGGACGTGCAGGTGGAACACCACCTGGCCGGCGGCCCGTCCGGTGGACTGGAACACGTTGATGCCGTCCGCGCCGAGCCGCTCCACGAGCAACGCACCGGTGGCCTCGATCGCCGGACCGATCTGCGCGTAGGAGCCGCCGGCGTCGAGCAGGCCGTCGACGTGGCGGCGCGGGATCACCAGCGTGTGCCCGGTGGTCGCGGGGCTGATGTCGAGGAAGGCGACCGCCTGCTCGTCGGAGTGGACGACCTGGGCAGGGGCCTCACCAGCGGCGATGGAGCAGAAGATGCAGGGGTCGGACACGGGCATCCTCTCGGGCGGATCGGGTCGCAGGTGCGCCAGCCTACGGACTCGGGTGACCATGGACCCGTGGACTCCCGTCGGATCATGGTGCTCGCGCTCACAGGCCTGCTCGTCGCGGCCTGCGGGTCCAACGGCGACCCCGTCGTGCTCGACCGCCCCTCCCCCGCCGCCGAGACACCTGCGGTCCCCTCCCCCGCACCCACCGAGACGCCCGCACCCCCTGCGACCCCGACCCCGTCGCCGCTGCCAGAGCCGACCGGCCCCGGCGAGGTGGTCGTACCGCAGGTCGCCGAGACCATCGCCACCGGGCTGCGCTCGCCCTGGGGGCTGGCCTTCCTTCCCGACCGGTCAGCGCTGGTGTCCGAGCGCGACACCGCGCGCATCGTCCGGATCGCTGGTGGGCAGGTCAGCGAGGTGGGCCAGGTGCCCGAGGTGGCTTTCGGTGGCGAGGGCGGGCTGCTGGGCATCGCGGTGGCCGACACCTTCGACTCCGACCGTCTCGTCTACGCCTACCACACCGCCCCCGGCGAGAACCGGGTCGTGCGGATGGTCTACGACGGTGCGGGCCTCGGGTCGCCGGAGGTGGTGCTGGACGGCATCCCCGCCTCCGGCATCCACAACGGGGGACGACTGGCCTTCGGGCCGGACGGGATGCTCTACGTGACGACCGGAGACGCCCGCGACGCCTCGCTCAGCCCACGCCCGGACTCCCTCGGCGGCAAGGTGCTGCGCATCACCCCGGACGGCGACGTCCCGCCGGACAACCCCGTCCCGGGCTCGCCGGTGTGGTCGTCGGGGCACCGCAACGTCCAGGGCCTGGCGTGGGACGACCAGGGCAACCTGTGGGCCAGCGAGTTCGGCAACCAGACGTGGGACGAGCTCAACCTCATCCAGCCCGGAGCGGACTACGGCTGGCCGACCGTCGAGGGCGCCGGCGGGCAGGGACAGGGGTTCGTCGACCCCCTCGTGCAGTGGCCGACCAACCAGGCCAGTCCCAGCGGGATCGCCTTCGCCCAGGGCACGGTGTACCTAGCGGGACTGCGCGGCCAGCGGCTGTGGGCGATCCCCGTCGGTGGAGGGCGGGCCGGGCAGCCGCAGGCGTTCTTCGCCGGCGAGCTGGGCCGCCTGCGCACGGTGGCAGTCGCACCGGACGGTTCGCTGTGGCTCGTCACGAACAACACCGACGGCCGTGGCTCCCCGAGGGACGGCGACGACCGGATCCTGCGCCTCGCGCTGGGGTGAGCCGGTCGGTTCAACCATAAGGAAATCCACCTTTCCCCCGATGCGTCACAGAACGGACAAAACTAGCCTGAACGCATGCGGTCGATCATGCCCCGACGACGGGAACGCGGCGCCATTGCCGTCGAAGCCGGTCTGCTGATCGCGTTCGTTCTCGCCCCGTTGCTCCTGGGCATGGTCGAACTCGCGCTCTTCCTGCGCGACCACGTGGCGGCCACCTCGCTGTCTCGGTCCGGGGCTCGGGTGGCATCTCAGGAGCCGCGACGGGACACGTTCACCCAGGACGCAGCCGATGCCTTGGAGCGCTCCGCCTCGGCCATCCCCCGCGATGCGATCGACTTCATCTGGATCTACCTCGATCCTGGCACCGGCAGTCCTCCTGCCACATGCAACACCGACTGCGTCGTCTACCGGTGGGTCGACGGAAGCCCAGGCCGTTTCGCCTATCAGTCGGGCTCCTGGAGTGCGAGCAGCGTCAACGCCTGCCAGGGGGACCCGACGGCGCACTCCGTCGGCGTTCTCGTGCAGGCGACGCACACGTGGTTCTTCGGCTTCCTCGGTGCCGACTCAGATGTCAGGGCGAACACCGTCATGAGGTTCGAGCCCCTCTACCCCGACCACACCGTTCCCGGCGTCGAATCAGGGTGCAAGCAGATATGAGACCTATCCGTCAACTCCTCAAGCCTCGGTCCCGGCGACACCCGCAGAGTCGAGAACGCGGGGCCGTCGCTGTCATCGTGGCGATTCTGGCTGCTGTGCTGCTGGGCTTCGCTGCGTTCGCCGTGGACATCTCGCGGTGGTACGTGGAGATGCAGCGGCTGCAGAAGACCGTGGACGCCGCGGCACTCGCGGCCGCGCCCTACATGCCGGAGGTGCTCACCGGCTCCGACAAGGCCTCGACCGCCGCGCAGGACCTCGTCGCGCGCAATGGCTACGACCCCGCCACCGCGATCATCGAGCAGGGAGGCCGCCCCACCCAGGTCCGGGTCACTCTCAGCTCGACGGTGGACAACGGGTTCGCCGACGTCTTCAGCGTCATCAACCCGGCGTCCGACTTCGACACCACCACGCTGACGCGCACCGCAGTCGCGGACTTCGCCGGGCCGGCTCCGCTGGGCAGCCCGTGCAACGTGCACGGCAACGAGCCCTGGACGAGCGGCTCGTCCCAGGGCAGTGTCCTGCCCAGCTCGCTGCCGGCGAACTGCTCGACCTACCCCCAGTTCTGGTCCACCATCGTCGGCCCGGAGGTGTACAAGACCCAGGGCGACCGGTTCGCGGCCCGCAAGTGCGGTGTCGATCCGTACCAGGAGTCCGGATGCCAGACCGCCGGTCGCGGTGGGGCGAACGCCGAGTTCGACCCCCGCGGGTACGCCATCACCATCAAGGTCACCGAAGACCTCGCCGGGCCTCTCGACGTGCAGCTGTACGACCCGGCCTACGTCGACACCGGATCGCGCTGCGACCAGCTGCCGGCCGTCAGCGGCAACACGCTGGGATCGAACACTTACACCACCGACGCCTCCGAACGCTACAAGAACGACCCGAACCCCATCTCGGCCAGCAAGCCGTCCTACTGCACCGGTGACAACGACAACAGCGGTCTGCGGTTCGGCAACGAGGTTCCCACGGTGACATCGTTTGGAGTGATCAAGCCGACCGACACCTACAACCCGTTCGACCCGAGCGCGAACGAGCCTTCGGACCGCGTCTGCGCCATGCAGTTCCCCGGGTTCAGCAAGTCCGGAGGCGGGAACAACGCGTGGACGTCGACCCAAGCCGGTGCGGCACCGGGGGGCACCGCCACCGAACAGCTGTCGCAGAACAGCGCGCTGACGCGGCTCTTCCACCAGTGGGTCCCCTTCTGCACGATCCCCGGGCCGGTAAAGGCAGGCGACTACTACCTACGGGTGCGCACGAACGTCGCGGCCGGCGACGCCCAGGCAGTGTTCACGCAGCAGGGCGACAACGCGTCGGTCGTCAGCAACGGGTCGAACCGGTTCGCGGTACGGGCGATCCCGTCCAGCAGTGGCGACCGGGGCAAGATCGCGGTGTCGCCGTTCACCCGGATGCCGATCTTCGCCAACAGCAACGGCAGCCAGGCGACCTTCAACCTCATCCGCGTGCTGCCCGGCAACGCCGGCCAGAGCATCGACTTCTCCTTCTACGACGTCGGCGACGCCGCGGGGAACGGGACGCTGTCGGTGCTGCCCCCGACGGACTCCACCGTTGCCGCGGCGACGAACTGCACCAAGGAGGGCAAGGAGAACGGGGCGGATCCGGACTGCTCGATCAGCGGCATCCGCAACTCCGCAGGCTGGAACGGCCAGGCGCAGCGGATGAGAATCCCCATTCCCACCGACTACACCTGCGACTTCGCCAGCCCGTTCGGGTGCTGGTGGCGGCTCAACGTCAACTTCGGTGCCGGTGTCCAGGTCACCGACCAGACCACATGGACGGCCGTGCTGGACGGTGACCCAGTGCGGTTGGTGGAGTAGTGATGACGCGACCCAAGCCCCGCCAGGCCGCCCGCAGCGGATCGCTGCCCAGGGAGCGTGGCGCCGCCGGCGTCGAGTTCGCCCTGGTCATCTGGCCGGTCCTGCTCCTGATCTTCGGCACGATGGAACTCGCCCTTCTCATGCGCGACTACGTGGGCGTCTCCAACGTCGTCCGTGACGCCTCACGCGTCGCGTCGGCCGCTCCCCGGCAGGGAAACGTCCCCGGACACGTCGGCCCCCCGCCTCCGGCCGGCGCGGTCGAGTCGTTCGCCTACGACGCCTCCCAGGTCCTGGCCTCCACCGGGACGGCCCTCAACGAGCAGGACATCCTCGACATGTGGGTCTACCTGGCCAACCCGAAGGGGTTCCCCGCGCAGTCCGTCGGCGGGTGGCGGACGGACACCACGGCGAGCTTCACCAGTTGTCCCGCGTCGACCTGCGTGCGGTATGCCTGGGAGGACGACCCTGACGGGGCCGGCCCGCTCGAGGGATCCTTCGGCTACCGCAGCGGATCCTGGGATCCAGCCTCGATAAACGCCTGCCCCAACGACCCCGACTCGATGGCGGTGGGGGTGTACATGCGAGTCCAGCACGACGGCCTCGTGGAGTTCCTCGGCATCGACCCCGTGGTGAGCGACCACTCGGTGATCAAGTTCGAGCCACTGCGCCAGGGCTCGGGATCCTGCAAGCCGTGACCGCTCTTTGACCGAGCGCTACGTCAGGCGGGCGAGCAGCAACTCACGCACCTTGGCGGCGTCGGCCTGGCCGCGCAGGTCCTTCATCACCGCACCGATCAGCGCGCCGGCAGCAGCGGTCTTGCCGGAGCGGACCTTCTCGGCCACCTCGGGGTCGGCCGCGATGGCCCGCTCGACGGCGCCGGCGAGCGCGGAGTCGTCGGAGACGACGCCCAGGCCGCGGGCCGCCACTACCGAGTCGGGCTCGCCCTCACCGGCCATGACCCCCTCGATGACCTGGCGGGCCAGCTTGTCGGTGAGGGTTCCGGCGTCGACGAGGGCTTGCACCCGGGCGACCTGCGCAGGGGCGATGCTGGCGCCGTCGAGCTCGTGACCGGCCTCGTTGGCGCGGCGCGCGATCTCGCCCAGCCACCACTTCTTCGCAGACGCCGGCGCCGCCCCGGCGGCCACCGTCTGCTCGACCAGGGCCACGGCGCCGGCGTTGACGATGTCGCGCATCTCCAGGTCGGAGAACCCCCAGTCGCCCTGCAGCCGGCGCCGGTGGAGGCTGGGCTGCTCGGGCAGCGTGCCGCGCAGCCGCTCCACCCACTCCGCTGACGGCGCCACCGGCACGAGATCCGGCTCGGGGAAGTAGCGGTAGTCCTCGGCCTGCTCCTTGGACCGACCTGAGGTCGTCAGCCCGGTGTCCTCGTGCCAGTGCCGGGTCTCCTGGACGACCCGTCCGCCCTGCAGGAGCACACCGGCCTGGCGGCGCATCTCGTAGGTCACCGCGCGCTCCACCGAGCGCAGCGAGTTGACGTTCTTGGTCTCGGTCCGCAGGCCGTACGGCGCGTCCGGGGACTCCCGCAGCGACACGTTGACGTCGCAGCGCAGCGACCCCTGCTCCATGCGGACGTCGGACACCGCCAGGGCCCGCACCAGGTCCCGCAGCTCGGCCACGTACGCCCGGGCGACGACGGGCGCCAGCGCGCCGGTGCCCTCGATCGGCCTGGTCACGATCTCGATCAGCGGGATACCCGCCCGGTTGTAGTCGACCAGGGAGTACTCCGCCCCGTGGATCCGGCCGGTGGCCCCGCCGACGTGCATCGTCTTGCCGGTGTCCTCCTCCATGTGGGCGCGCTCGATGCCCACTCTGACCGACCGTGGCCCGTCCGGGGTGGGCACCTCGAGGTCGAGGTGGCCGTCGACGGCGATGGGCTCGTCGTACTGGCTGATCTGGAAGTCCTTGGGCATGTCCGGGTAGAAGTAGTTCTTGCGTGAGAAGCGCCCCCACGGCGCGATTCGGCAGCTCAGCGCCAGCCCGATGCGCACCGCCGCCTCGACCGCGGCCGCGTTGACCACCGGCAGCGAGCCGGGCAGCCCCAGGCAGACCGGGCACACCTGGGTGTTCGGGTCGGCACCGAAGGCCGTCGGGCAGCCGCAGAACATCTTCGTGGCCGTCGACAGCTCGACGTGCACCTCCAAGCCGAGCACCGGGTCGAACCGGGCGACGACGTCCTCGTAGCGGGGCAGCGAGGCTGCCTGCACGCTCACGCCGTCGAGCCCCCGGCCGCCAGGGCCCGCGCGGCACGCTCCTGGCGCAGGTTGCGGACCAGGATGATCACGCTCAGCGTGACAGCGGCCCCGCGCAGCAGCGCCTCGGTCATCTGCAGCCCGTCATCGTCGTTACCGGCCTCCCGGATCATCCGCACCACGCTGTACACCGCGAACGCGGTGGTGGCGACCTGCAGCAGGTCCTGGGTCTGTTCCTTGGTCACGCCGGTACCTCCAGGTCGGGGACGAGAGCGGTCAGGGGTCCACCCCAGGACGACGCCAACGCCGCCTCCAGGGCTGCCCCCACACGGTAGAGCCGGTCGTCGGCCAGCGCCGGTGCCATCACGTGGAAGCCGACAGGCAGCCCGTCCTCCTCGGCCAGGCCACACGGGAACGAGCCCGCTGCGATGCCGGCGAGGTTGGCGGGGATGGTGCACAGGTCAGCCTTGTACATGGCCAGCGGGTCGTCCACTCGCTCGCCGATCGGGAAGGCGGTGGTCGGTGTCGTCGGCGAGACCAGCACGTCCACCTGCCCGAACGCCGCGTGGAAGTCGCGGCTGATCAGCGTGCGCACCTTCTGCGCCTGCCCGTAGTACGCCTCGTAGTAGCCGCTGGACAGGGCGTAGGTGCCGATCATGATGCGGCGCTTCACCTCGGCGCCGAAGCCCTGCCCTCGGGTCAGTGCCATGACCTCCTCGGCCGAGCGCGACCCGTCGTCACCGACCCGCAGCCCGTAACGCATGCCGTCGAACCGGGCGAGGTTGGACGAGCACTCGCTGGGCGCGATCAGGTAGTACGCCGGCAGCGCGTAGCCGAACGAGGGGCACGACACCTCGAGCACGTGCGCCCCGAGGCCAGCCAGGACCTCGACCGCGGCACCGAACCGGGCCTGCACGCCCGCCTGGTACCCCTGTCCGCCGAGCTCGCGAACAACCCCGACCCGCATCCCGCGGAGCCCGTCGGCGGCCGCGCCCGCCCGCGCGGCGCCCACGACGTCGGGGATCGGCGCGTCGATCGAGGTGGCGTCGCGGGGGTCGTGCCCGGCGATCACGGTGTGCAGCAGCGCAGCGTCGAGCACCGTCCGTGCCGCCGGGCCGGCCTGGTCGAGGGAGGAGGAGAAGGCGACCAGCCCGTAGCGGCTGACCCCGCCGTAGGTGGGCTTGACCCCGACGGTTCCGGTCACCGCGGCGGGCTGCCGGATGGAGCCCCCCGTGTCGGTGCCGATGGCCAGCGGCGACTCGAAGGCCGCCAGCGCGGCGGCCGAACCGCCCCCGGAACCGCCTGGGATTCGGGTGGTGTCCCAGGGGTTGCGGGTGGGCCCGAACGCGGAGTTCTCCGTCGAGCTGCCCATGGCGAACTCGTCCATGTTGGTCTTGCCCAGCACCACCAGACCGGCCGCGTGCAGCCGCGACACCACGGTCGCGTCGTAGGGAGGGACCCAACCGGCCAGGATCCGCGAGCCGCAGGTCGTCGGCATCCCCCGGGTGGTCAGAACGTCCTTGACCGCCACAGGGACGCCGGCGAGCGGGCCGAGCTCCTCGCCGGCCGCGCGGCGCTGGTCCAGCACCGCGGCCGCCGCAACGGCCCGGTCTGCCTCGACGTGGAGGAACGCGTTCACCCCGCCGTCGACCTCGGCGATGCGTTGCAGGTGCGCCCGGGCCACCTCGACCGCGCTGACCTCACCACGCTGCATGGCACCCGCCAGGTCGGACGCGGTCAGCCTGATCAGCTCGGACGGGGCCGTCACACTCATGCCTCCTCCTCGAGGATGCGCGGCACCCGGAAGCGTCCGTCCTCGCGGGACGGGGCGGACGCCAGCGCCTCGTCGACCGGCAGGCACCGGGCGACCTCGTCCGGGCGGGTGACGTTCGTCAGGGGCAACGGGTGGCTGGTCGGCGGCACGTCGGCCGCCGCGACGTCGGCGACGGCGGCGACCGCGCCGAGGATGACCTCCAGCTGCCCGGCGAACCGGCGCTGCTCGTCCTCGCTCAGCTGCAGGCGCGCCAGCCGCGCGAGGTGGGCCACCTCGTCGGGAGTGATCGCAGTCATGGTGTCCGTTCAGGGATGGTCGGCGGCTGTCCATCCTATGGGGGCGCCGGTGGCGTGACCTGGCTGTCACGTGGCTGACACACAGCGCAGGCAACATGGCACGGTGCCTTACCTGCTGCGCCTGCAGCTGACCGACCGTCCCGGGACGCTGGGTGCCATTGCCGGCGCGCTGGGTCGGGCCGGGGTGGACATCCTCGCCCTGGACGTCATCGAGCACGACCGGGGCGGGACGGCAGTCGACGACATCGTCGTCGACCTCCCCGACGGGGGTATGGCCGACACCGCGGTCAGTGCCTGCACGTCGGTCCCCGGGGTGACGGTCGCCTTCGTCACCCCCTACCCGGCCGGTGCGCCGCTGGGACGGGACCTGGAGGTCGTCGAGCTGATGGCCGAGCACCCGACCCAGGCCGAGCAGGTGCTGGCGTCGGCGGTACCGGACCTGTTCCGGCTGGCCTGGGGTGTCGTCCTCGATGGGTCGGAGGGCAAGGCTCGCCTCGAGCACCGCAGCATCGGGGCCCCAGGAGACGACGGGTTCGACGCGCCGTGGCTCCCGCTGGCCTCGGCTCGCCGGATCGACGTCGACCCGTCCTGGGCCCCACCCGGGTGGTCCGACGTGCTGGCCGCGGCAGCGCCGCTCACCGGGCGGGAACGGGTGCTGCTCATCGGACGCAACCAGAGCCCGCCGATCCTCGACTCCGAGGTGGCCAGGCTCGGCTACCTGGCCACCCTGGCGAGCACGCTCGGCACGTCCGCGTCGGTGACCGCGACCGATGGCCCGGCGTCCGCCGTGGCCATGGACCACATCGTGCTGACTGTCCACGACGTCGAACGCAGCGTCGCCTGGTACGGCGACGTGCTCGGCATGCAGCCGGTGACCTTCGGGAACGGCAGGAGGGCCGCACGGCTCGGGATGTCCAAGATCAACTTCCACGCTGTGGACGACTCGACACCTGCGCCGGTGGCCCACCGACGCGTCCCCGGTTCCGGCGACCTGTGCGTCGTCGTCCCCGGGCCCACCGAGCAGGTCCAGGCACATCTGCAACGCAACGGCGTCCCGATCGAGGCCGGTCCGGTTCACCGCACCGGTGCCCGCGGCCCGATGACCTCTGTTTACGTGCGCGACCCTGACGGCAACCTCGTCGAACTCGGCTGCTACAGACCCTGAGGTGCCCGCGGGTTCGGCTCGCCCGTCAGGTCGTCGCGCTCAGGTCTCGATGGCCTTCCTCAGGTTGCCCAGCATCTGGTCGAGGTCGCTGTCGCCCTCCCAGCTGAGGTCCACCAACTCGGCCACGAACGGAACCTCGCTCGACCAGCCGAAGGCCGCGGACAGCGTCGTGCCGGTCTCGTCGGGCTCGAAGGTGAAGGTCCACACCCCGCCGGTGTTGGCGTGGTCCACGAAGCGCTCGTTGGGCACGTACTCCTCGCGGGTCATGGTCCACTGACGAATCCCCCTTCTACCTCCCGGCCCGCCCGGCCGCTCTCACCGCGGCCCCGCCGCTGCGGCATGGGTGTCTCAGGGTCCCTCGGACTCATGATGCTCTCCGGCGTCCTGCCGGCCAGAGGCCATGGCCCCGCGTTGCTGGCGTGCCGTCAGCGGGCGGGCAGGCCGTGCTCGAGGACCTCGCGGAACGCCTGCTCGTCCAGGACGGGGACGCCGAGGTCGGCGGCACGATCGGCCTTGCTGCCGGGGTTGTCCCCGACGACGACCGCGTCGGTCTTGCGCGACACCGAGCCGGCGGCCTTCCCGCCGCGGGCCAGGATCGCCTCCTTGGCCTGGTCGCGGGAGAACCCGGCCAGCGTCCCGGTGACCACGAGGGTCCGCCCAGCCAGCGTCTGCGGCAACCGCCCGACGCCCTCGTCGGCCATCCGGACGCCCGCGGCGCGCCACTTGGCGACGATCGCGCGGTGCCAGTCGAGGTCGAACCACTCCGCGATGGCTGCGGCGATGGTCGGACCGACCCCGTCCACAGCCGCCAGCTCGTCCTCGCCGGCGTCCTCGATGGCCTGCAGCGACCAGAACGTGGCAGCCAGGGCGCGCGCTGCGGTGGGCCCGACGTGCCGGATCGACAGCGCCACGAGCACCCGCCAGAGCGGGCGGTCCAGTGCCTGGCCCAGGTTGGCCAGCAGCCGCTGCCCGTTGGCGGTCAGGCCGCCGTCCTTGCGGGTGAACAGCGGCGCCCGCAGCAGTGCGGCCTCGTCCAGGCCGAACAGGTCCCCCTCATCGCTGACCACCCCGGCCTCCAGCAGGGCGCCGGCGGCTTCCCAGCCGAGCACCTCGATGTCCAGGGCCGCCCGAGAGCCGATGTGGAACAGCCGCTCCTGCAGCTGGGACGGGCAGGACCGGGCGTTCGGGCACCGCAGGTCGACATCGCCGGGCTTCTCCGGACCCAGCGGCGTGCCGCACGACGGGCACACGGTCGGCATCACGAACGCCCGCTGCGAGCCGTCGCGCAGGTCCACGACGGGGCCGAGGATCTCCGGGATCACGTCCCCGGCCTTGCGCAGCACCACGGTGTCCCCGATCAGCACCCCCTTGCGGGCCACCTCGTGCGCGTTGTGCAGCGTGGCGTGCTCGACGGTCGACCCGGCCACCGTCACCGGCTCCATCACCCCGTACGGGGTCACCCGGCCGGTGCGGCCCACGTTGACCCGGATGTCGACCAGCCGGGTGGTGACCTCCTCCGGCGGGTACTTGTAGGCGATCGCCCACCGCGGGGCGCGGCTCGTGGCCCCCAGCCGGACCTGCAGGTCCCGCTGGTCGACCTTCACCACCACCCCGTCGATCTCGTGCTCGAGGTCATGCCGGTGCGCGGCGTAGTAGTCCACGTACTCGCGCACCCCCTCGAGGTCCTCCACCACCCGTACCCGGTCGCTGACCGGCAGCCCCCATACCGCCAGCGCCGCGTACGCCTGCGACTGCGACTCCCAGGCGAACCCCTCCACCGCCCCGATGCCGTGGCACACCATCCGCAACGGACGCGACGCGGTCACCGCAGGGTCCTTCTGCCGCAGCGACCCCGCCGCGGTGTTGCGCGGGTTGGCGAACGGCGCCCTCCCCGCCTCCACCAGCGCCGCGTTCAGGTCGGCGAAGGCGGCCGTCGGGAAGAACACCTCCCCGCGCACCTCCAGCACCGCGGGAACCGGGTACCCCGCGGCCCGCCCAGCCGCCACGTCGAGCACACCGGGGACGTCGCGCAGCGTGCGCACGTTGGCCGAGACGTCCTCCCCGGTCCGCCCGTCCCCCCGCGTGGCCGCACGCACCAGCCGCCCGTCGGAGTAGGTCAGGTTGACCGCCAGGCCGTCCACCTTGACCTCGCACAGGTACCGAAGCCGGGCGCCCTGCTCGCCGTCGAGCTCGCGTTCCACCCGAGCGGCCCACGCGGCCAGCCCCTGGGCATCGAAGGCGTTGTCCAGGCTGAGCATCGGCACTGCGTGCGTCACCGCCGCGAACGGCGTGCCGGTGACCGGAGCAGCCACCTGCTGAGTCGGGGAGTCTGGCGTGCGCAGCCCCGACCAGCGCTCCTCCAACGCCTGCAGCCGCGCGAACAGCGCGTCGAACTCCCCGTCGGAGATCGTCGGAGCATCCAGCACGTAGTACCGGTGCCGATGCTCGTTCACCTGCTCGGCAAGCTCCGCGTGCTCGGCACGCACCTCGGCCGGGACGTCGGCCGCAGCCCCGGTTGGGGCGTCGAGCCCAGATGCCTCACGCGCCGCGACCTCGACGTCGTCGGTGATCTCGGGTACATCGGGCACGTGTGGACGCTACCGGCCGGGTTGAAGTGCCGTCAGTCCTGCTCGGCCAGACGGGCGGCTGCCTCCCGGGCGGTGCCGCAGACCTCCTGCGCCTGCTCGAGCGAGCCGCGCGCCAGCCCGCAGGCGGATGAGAACACGACGCGTTCCAGCACCTGACACGTGTCACGTTCTGGGGGTCGAAGCGACTGTCGGGCTGTGACCTGCGATGGTGGGGTGAGGGGGCTGGTCGGGGTGCCGATCGTGCACACGCGGGGCCACCATGGTGGTGGGGATTGAGCACATCGGCTCGGCCCCCGCTCGGCCCCGGCTCGGCCCCCGCTCGGCCCCGGCTCGGCCCCCGCTCGGCCCCGGCTCGGCCC
>CAYHHE010000007.1:43305-53097 GCA_964356295.1 uncultured Actinomycetes bacterium
CGGCTCGGCCCCCGCTCGGCCCCGGCTCGGCCCCCGCTCGGCCCCGGCTCGGCCCGCGACGAGGCCGGACTGGCGGTGCCGCTCGAGATCGGCCGCCAGCAGCCACCTGCCGGGCAGCAGGTTCCCGACCCGGCCCTCGTCCCCCGAGGACACCGAGGTCCTCCACGCCACCGGGAAGCCGAGCCTGGCACGAGTCAGGTCGTCGGTCTGCTGCGTCCGAGGTGTCGGCGGCCACTCGCGCGCGTCGGTCGCTCCTGAGCCCATGATCAAGGCGCCCGGGGTGTCGTTCGAGCATGATCAAGGCGCCGGCGTGGTGGTTGACGCATGATCACGGCGGCTCAGGTGTTGCTCCTGCGATGATCAGGGCGCCTGCGGTGTCGCTCCAGCGACACCTCCGGCGCCCTGATCATGTCGGGAGCCACACCCACGACGCCTTGATCAAGGCTCAGCCACACCTCGGGCGCCGTGATCAAGCCTGAGCCACACCGGGAGCGCCGCGATCATTCGCACCCTGGCTCGTGCCACGTCCTGGGTGTGGGGGCCGCGGGCAGATGGCGGGCACCAGCGGCCCCAGCGATCGGTCACCGCGCCCGATCGGCACACATCACCACCGGCAGACACACAGATCGGCCGACATCCAGATCGGCAGGCGTTCAGCGGCCCCACATCAGGTCACCGCCGACTCCACCCTCGCCCCAAGACCACCGCGGCCCGTCACGCTCACTCACCGGGGCAAGCAACGTGGCACGAGTCAGGTCGGACAGTTCGGCATGCTCGGCCAGTTCGAGGGCCGCGGCCGGGACGTCGTCGGCGATGTCAAGTCCATCGGGCACGTGCGGGACGCTTCCGGGCGGCCGGTGCGACGTCAGTCCTCCTCGGCCAGGCGCGCAGCCGCCTCTCGCGTGGTGCGGTAGATGCGGCGCGCCTGCTCCAGCGACGACCGGGCCAACCCGCACGCGGGAGACACCACGGTGCGCTCCCGCATGACATCCGGCCCGAACCCCAGGCGTGACCACAGTGCCCGCACCCGTCCCGCGGCCTGCACGCTGGTCAGGCTCCCCGTCGTCGGGACCGCGCCGACCACCAGCGCGGCACCGGCGTCCACGGCTTCGGCCAGCGGTTCCCACTCGCCCTCTCCGATACGTTCGACGTCGAAGGCCACCGCGCCGGCACCGGCAGCAACGACGAGCCCGACCGGAAAGTGCTCGTCGCAGCAGTGCACCAGGCGGGCCGCACGGTCCGGGTGCGCAGCGAGCACCTGGCCCAGGGCTGACCGAGCGAGCTGGTCGTCGACGGGGGCGACACGACCCCAGCCGCTGCGGGTCGGGATCGCTCCTGACAGCGCCGCCGGCAGCGATGGCTCGTCGACCTGCAGGACGACGCCGGCCGCGGGGACTCTGGTCCGAACCGCGGCCAGATGACCGGCCGCCCCCTCGGCGAGCGACGCGGCCAGGTCACCCACCAGCCCCGAGTCGCTCACCGCCGACTCCCCACGGGCCTGGCCCAGGGCGGCGGCGAGGCTGATCGGCCCGAGCACCTGGACCTTCAGCGGTCCGGTCCACCCGTGGGCGGCCACCTCCAGCGCAGCGAGGTCCTCCTCCAGCAGTGACGCCGCCCGGCGCAGGTCGGCGCCGGGGCGCGAGGCCACCTGCCACCCCGAGGCCACCGTCTCCACCGGCAGGTCGACCAGCAGGGCCGCCGTGCGTCCGACCACGTCAGCACCGATGCCACGGGCCGGGAGCTCGGGCAGGTGCGGCAGGTCCGGCAGCGAGTCGAGCACCTCGGTGCAGGCCACGAGCGGATCGGTGCCGGGCAGCGACCCGATCCCGGTCGCGGCACCGGCGGACCACGGCCATCCGGTCACGACGCAGGTCCGGGTCGGACGCGATCGATGGTCGCCGAGCCGAGCACCCGGTCGTCGGCGTAGAACGCAGCCGTCTGGCCGGGTGCCACACCGTGCTGCGCCTCGGTGAAGGCCACGCTGGCCGAGGCGGCGTCGTGGCTCACGAAGGCGGGAACCGCGTCCCCGTGGGCGCGGTACTGGACGAGCACGGTCGATCCTTGCGGCGGCGGCGGGGCGCACCAGACCGGCTCGGACGTGGTCAGCGCGCCGGTGGCCAGCCGTTCGTGCGGGCCGACGGTCACCGTCGCGGTGGCCGGGTTGACGTCCAGGACGTAGCGCGGTCGTCCATCCGCCGCCGGGCGGTCGATCCGCAGGCCGCGGCGTTGGCCGATGGTGAAGCAGAAGGCGCCGGTGTGCGTCCCAACCTGCGTGCCGGTCTCGGCGTCCACGATCGGCCCGGGGGCACGACCCAGCGCCCGTTCGAGGAAGCCGGCGGTGTCACCGTCTGGGATGAAGCAGATGTCGTGGCTGTCGCGCTTGTCGGCCACCGCGAGGCCGCGCTCCCTCGCCTCCTCCCGGACGTCCTGCTTGAGCGCTCCCCCCAGCGGGAACAGCGACCGCGACAGCGAAGCGGCAGTGAGGACGGACAGGACGTAGGACTGGTCCTTCGCCTGGTCCGCGGCCCGTCGCAACCGCGGCAGACCGCGATCGTCGGGCTCGAGCCGGGCGTAGTGACCGGTGCAGAACGCATCGAAGCCCAGGGCGACGGCGCGGTCGAGCACGGCAGCGAACTTGATCCGCTCGTTGCAGCGCAGGCACGGGTTGGGCGTGCGTCCTGCCGCGTACTGCGCGACGAAGTCGTCCACCACCTGCGAGGCGAACCGGTCCGCGATGTCCCAGACGTAGAACGGGATGCCCAGCCGGTCGGCCACCCGGCGGGCGTCGTGGGCATCCTCGCGGCTGCAGCAGCCCCGCGACCCCGTCCGGTGGGCGCTGGGCGTCCGGGACAGTGCCAGATGAACACCGGTGACCTCGTGCCCGGCCTCGACCATGCGCGCGGCAGCCACCGAGGAGTCCACGCCGCCGGACATGGCGGCCAGCACTCGCACTCAGGCCCCGCGCAGAGTGAGGCGACCGGCGGCACGGGCCCGGTCGACCGCGCTGGGCAGCGCCTCCAGGAGCGCGTCCACGTCAGCCGGCGTGGAGCAGTGGCCCAGCGAGAAGCGCAGGGACGAGGTGGATGCCTCCGCCGCGCCCATCGCGAGCATCACATGCGACGGCTCGGGGACGCCGGCGGAGCAGGCGCTGCCGGTCGAGCACTCGACACCCGCCGCGTCCAGGAGCATGAGCAGCGCATCGGCATCGCAGCCGGGGAAGGACAGGTGGGCGTTGCCCGGCAGCCGCCGCTGGGGGTCCGCCTCACCGTTGAGGTGGGCATCCCGGACGGCGTCCAGCACGCGGCGGACCAGGTCGTCCCGTAACGCGGCCATGCGGGACGAGCGCTCCGGCTGCTCCTGCGCGGCACGCTCGGCGGCCAGCGCGAACCCGGCGATGGACGCCACGTCCAGCGTGCCGGAGCGCACCCCGCGCTCCTGCCCACCGCCGTGCAGCACGGGAACCAGGTCGAGGTCGGGACGCACGAGCAGCGCCCCCACCCCCATCGGCCCGCCGAACTTGTGACCCGACAACGCCACTGCGTCGGGGCCGGCCGCGGAGAAGTCCAGTGGTCGCTGGCCGAGGACCTGGACGGCGTCGCAGTGCAGCGGGACGTCGTAGCGGTGGCAGATCGCGGAGATCTCGCCGATCGGCATGATGGTGCCGACTTCGTTGTTCGCCCACATGACCGTGACCAGGGCCACGCCGGCAGGGTCGCCGGCGATGGCGGCTTCGACGACCTCGGGGTGCACGCGCCCCGAGCTGTCCACCGGCAGCCACTCCACCTCAGCGCCCTGCGCCTCGACCAGCCAGAGCACCGGGTCCAGCACGGCATGGTGCTCCACGGCACTGGCCAGCACCCTGGTGCGGCGCGGGTCGGCGTGCCGACGCGCCCAGAACAGGCCCTTGACCGCGAGGTTGTCGGCCTCGGTGCCTCCGGCGGTGAACACGACCTCGCTGGGCCGAGCACCGACGGCGGCAGCCAGTCGCTCGCGCTGCTCCTCCACTCGACGGCGAGCGCTGCGACCGGCGCGGTGCAGCGACGACGGGTTGCCCAGCCGCGCCATCTCCTCGGCCACGGCGTCGATGACCTCGGGCAGCGCCGGTGTGGTCGCCGCATGGTCGAGGTACGTACGCGCAGGGCTCATCGCGTCGCAGGATACGGGCGGTGGGTCGGCTCCACCTGTCGACGATCAGCCCCGGGAAGGAGTTGCCGCTTCAGCCCTGACGGCGCTTGATCTCCTCGGTCGCCTGCGGCAGAACCGTGAAGAGGTCGCCGACGACCGAGAAGTCCGCCAGCTGAAGGATCGGCGCCTCCTCGTCCTTGTTGATCGCGACGATCGTCTTCGAGGTCTGCATGCCGGCTCGGTGCTGGATGGCGCCGGAGATGCCTGCGGCCACGTACAGCTGCGGCGAGACCACGTGCCCGGTCTGGCCGATCTGGAAGGCGTGCGGGTACCAGCCGGAGTCCACCGCCGCGCGCGAGGCCCCGACCGCGGCGCCCATGGCGTCCGCGAGCTGTTCCACCGGGCCGAAGTCACCGCCGGTCCCCCGTCCCCCGGAGACGATGATCGCGGCCTCGTTGAGGTCGGGGCGTCCGGTCCGCTCGCGCGGCGCGTGATCGGTCACCCGCACGGCGCGGGCGAGGTCGGAGAAGGTCACCTCCACGAGCTCGATCGACGGCGACGACGGGGACTCCTCAGGCGTGGTGGCGTTCGGCTTGACCGTGATGACGGGGGTGCCCGTGGTCACCCTCGCCTGCACCGAGTAGTTGCCGGCGAACACCGACTGCGTGGTGATGGGGCCGTCCGGGCCGGGCTGGACGTCGACGGCGTCGGTGATGATGCCCGACCCCAGCTTGACGGCGATGTGGGCGGCGATCTCCTTGGACTTCGCGTTCGAGGTGAGCAGGATGACCGACGGCTGCACCTTCTCGGCCACCGCGACCATTGCCTCGGCCCGCGGGACGATGAGGTAGTCGTCGATGTCGGGTGCGTCGACGTCGTAGACCACCGCAGCCCCGAAGGCTGCGAGGGTCCCCATGGCCTTCTCGAGGCCGTGCCCGATGACCACGGCAGCCGGGTCGCCGAGTCGGCGGGCGATGGTCAGGAGCTCGGTGGTGGACTTGCGGACGACGCCGTCGTGGTGGTCGACCAGGACGAGGATCGGGCTCATGTGGGTGTCTCCTGTGGGTAGCCGGCGGGTGATCGGGACAACTCAGACGAACTTCTGGGACGACAGGAACTCCACCAGGCGCTTGCCGCCGTCGCCGTCGTCCGTGACGACCTCGCCGTGGCTGCGCGGTGGCCGCTTGGCCACCGCGTCCACGACGGTCCATGCCGCGGACAGTCCGACCTCCTCGGCCGAGACGCCCAGGTCGGCCAGGCTCCAGGTCTGCACCGGCCTCTTCTTGGCCGCCATGATTCCCTTGAACGACGGGTAGCGCGGGTCGTTGATCTGGTCGGTCACCCCGACCACCGCCGGCAGAGGCGAGGCGACGTACTCGATGGCCGCGTCGCCGTCTCTGCGACCGTTCACCTGTCCGTCGGCGACCTCCAGGTTGCCGAGGTAGCCGACGTGGGGGACGCCGAGGCGCTCGGCGATCATCGCGGGCACCACGCCCATCTCCCCGTCGGTCGAGGCCATCCCGCACATGACCAGGTCGTACTCGCCGATCCTCTCCAACGCCTTGGCCAGCACGAGCGAGGTGGCCAAGGCGTCCGAGCCCCGCAGGGTGTCGTCCACGACGTGGACGCCGGCGTCGGCGCCCATCTGCAACGCCTTTCGTACCGCGTCGGCGGCAGCAGGCGGACCCATGGTCAGGATGGTGATCTGGGCGTCGCCGGATTCCTTGATCTTCATGGCCTCCTCGACGGCGTACTCGTCGAGCTCGGAGAGGAGTCCGTCCACACCGACCCGGTCGGTGGTGAAGTCGTCCTCGACGAACCTGCGCTCCGAGATGGCATTCGGGACGTACTTGCACAGGACAACGATCTTCATCGGTGGGCCTCCTTGCGGGCGCCGGCGTCAGCGTTCCGCCACGACACGTGTGCGGCTGGCACAACTATGTTACTCGCGAGTAGGTCAGCGTGTCAGGGCCCCCGCCGTGACGGCCCCCGAACCGCTTCGTGATCTCACCGGCGGACGGGGGGACAGGACGTCCGACCTGCTGTGACAGGGTGAGGCCGATGGCTGGCAGACCAGAGGACCGCGACGCGAGGGTGGACCTCTTCCACGCCTCGGCCGGTGAGCGGACCGTCCCCGGGATCTGGCACGAGAACTACTGGTTCCGCCGGCACGAGGTGGCCTACGGCCTGGCCGGCGCGGTCGCCGCCTCGCTGGACCACGACGATGCCCGAGCCCCGCTCGTCGTCGACGCCGGGTGCGGGGAGGGTTACGGGGCCGCCGTCCTTGCCGGCATCGCCGCCCGCGTGGTGGCGCTGGACTACGACGGCCAGGCCATGGCTCATCTGGCCACCTGCTACCCCGAGCTGTCCGGCATCCGGGGCAACCTGGTGGGTCTGCCGTTGGCTGACGACACGGTCGACCTCGTGGTGAGCCTGCAGACCCTCGAGCACCTGTGGGACCCGCAGGCGTTCATCCGTGAGTGCGGGCGTGTCTTGCGTCCGGGTGGACGACTGCTGCTGAGCACCCCGAACCGACTGACCTTCCCCGCCGGCAACGTCTTCCACCACCGCGAGCTCGACGCGGACGAGCTGGCTGACCTGCTCTCCACCGCGTTCACCGGCGTCTCGGTCAGCGGTGTGCACCACGGCGCCCGCCTGCGGGCCTGGGAGCGTCGCCACGGCAGCATCGTCGACGCCCAGATCGCCTCCAGCCCGGACCAATGGGCGTCCCCCCTGATCGACGCCGTCACCTCGGTCACCGCCGCCGACTTCGACCTCCGGCCGGACGTGGCCGACAGCCAGGACCTCCTCGCGCAGGCCATCGCGCCGTGAGGTCGCCGATCGGGACGTTCTGCCTGGTCCTGCACACGCACCTGCCGTGGTTGGCGCACCACGGCCGATGGCCGGTCGGCGAGGAGTGGCTGCACCAGGCCTGGGCGCAGTCCTACGTCCCGCTGCTGTCCATGCTCGCCGGCCTGGCAGAGCGCGGCCATCGCGACCTGCTGACCATCGGCGTGACGCCGGTGCTTGCCGCGCAGCTGGACGACCCGTACTGCCTGGCCGAGCAGCACCGCTGGCTGGCCGACTGGGCGCTGCGCGCGGACGACCTCAGCGGTCACCGTGACCCCGTGATGCGTGCGCTCGGCACGCAGGAGAGCCGCCGCGCGCGCCAGGCGGCGCGCGCGTTCGAACGGGACTGGCTCCACGGGGGCTCGCCGGTGTGGCGCGCGCTGGTCGACGCCGGGGCCGTCGAGCTGCTCGGCGGTCCCGCCACCCATCCGGTCCTGCCGCTGCTGCACGAGCCGGTCGCCGACCTCGCGCTGGGTGCCGGTCTGGACGACGGGGTTGCACGGTGGGGTCGTCGGACCGCCGGGATCTGGCTGCCCGAGTGCGCCTACAGCCCGGGCATGGAGCACCTGCTCACCCGTCACGGCGTCCGGCGACTCATGCTCGACGGGCCGTCGCTGCGGCATGTCGGTGCCACCACGAGCCGGCCCTGGCTGCTCGGCGACAGCGACGTCGCCGTGGTCGGGCGAGACCTGGACGTCACGTATCGGGTCTGGTCCCCGCGCCGCGGCTACCCCGGGGGGCGCTGGTACCGCGACTTCCACAGCTACCACCATGCGTCCGGGTTCAAGCTGTTCCGCGTCACCGGCAGCCACCTGCCTCCCGAGCAGAAGGCGCTCTACGACCGTGCGCGCGCCCTGCGTGCAGTCCACGACGACGTCGAGGACTTCGTCGGCGTCGTCACCGGACGCCTGCGCGACATCGCCTTCGCCGAGGGGCGTCCCGGGCTGGTGGTGGCGGCCTACGACACCGAGCTGTTCGGGCACTGGTGGCACGAGGGTGTCGAATGGCTGGCCAGCGTCCTGCCTCGACTCGCCGACGCCGGGGTTCGGGTCACCACCCTCGGGCGTGCCGTCGAGCACGTGGCTACCGGCGGAGCGGTGCATCCCGAGCGCTCCTCGTGGGGCCTGGGCAAGGACCTCGCGGTGTGGGACGGGCCGGCCGTGAAGGACATGCTGGACGAGCAGCTGTGGACGCAGGACACGCTGCTGCGGGCGGTGCGCAGCCGCCGGCCTGGACTCGGACGAGACGCTGGGCTGGACGCCCTGGCACAGGAGGTGCTGCTGGCCTGCGCCAGCGACTGGCCGTTCATGGTCAGCCACGACTCGTCCGCCGACTACGCCCGAGACCGCCTGGCCGGACACGTCGCCGCGGTTCGCGCGCGGGCCGTCCCCGATGCCCGTCCAGCGGGTCCGGCGTCCTCGCCTCCGTTCGGCGGGGTGGATGCTCGGCTGCTCGGCCACCGCTGGTGACTCATCCCCCCAATGACACCGCAGATCGGTAGGCTGGATCCACGTGGGTCCGCTTCGCGTCCTGCTCGTCTCCTGGGAGTACCCCCCGGTGATGTACGGGGGTCTGGGGCGACACGTGCATGCGTTGAGCCATGCCCTGTCGCTGCAGGGGCACGAGGTCGTCGTCCTCACCCAGGGCCCCCCCGGCACACCGGCTGCGGACCCCGCCGTCCAAGGTCGACCCCGCGTGCAGCGCGCCGTCCTGGGATCAGGCTCCCCCGACGTGTACGCGGACACGGCTAGGTTCGTGGACCATCTCCAGGGCGCGCTCGTCCAGGCCGCCGAGCCGCTGCTGGCGCACTGGCGGCCCGACGTGGTGCACGGGCATGACTGGGTGGTGGCCGAGGCGGCCGCTTCGCTGGTCGCCGCGGGCAGTGGCACCATGGTGGTCACCGTGCACGCCACCGAGGCCGGCCTCTACCAGGGCCACCTCGACACCCCGTTCTCGCGGCGCAGGCACGCCATCGAGCAGAGCCTGGTCGCACAGGCCACCCGCACCATCGTGTGCTCGACGGCGATGCATCACGAGGTCGTCCGCGCGTTGGCGGCCGACCCGGAGCGCACGGTCGTGGTCCCCAACGGGGTGGACGTGCAGGCGTGGCAGACCAGCCAGCAAGAGCGCGACCAGGCCCGCCGGGCTCTGGGACTGACCAGCCACGACCCGTTGCTCGTGCTCGTCGGGCGGCTGGAGTGGGAGAAGGGCGCCCAGGACGCCATCGAGGCGCTCGGCCTGCTCGCCGACGAGGGGGTTGTCGCCCACCTCGCGCTGATCGGGAACGGCGCGCGCCGAGACGACCTGGCCAGACAGGCACAGCAGCGCGGCGTGGCAGCGTTCGTCCATCCGCTAGGGCGTATGGAGGACGCCCAGGTGACACACGTCGTGGCAGCGGCCGACGTCGCCCTCGTCCCGTCCCGCTACGAACCGTTCGGCATCGTCGCGCTGGAGGCGATGGCCGCCGGGACACCAGTGGTGGTGACGAGCACCGGAGGACTGCCCGACCTGGTCGAGGACGGGATCAGCGGGCTGGTGGTCCCGCCGGCGGCGCCCGAGGCGCTCGCGTCCGCCATCGGCCACCTCCTCGCTGACGCCTCGACGCGGGAGTCGCTCGCCGCGGCCGCACGACAGCGGGTCATCACCCGGTTCAGCTGGGACCGGGTCGCGCAGGCCACCGTCGAGGTCTATCGCGACGCCGACGGCTGAACCGACGGCTGCCGCCGTTGCCCGGCAGCCCCGCTGCGTCCGAGCAATCGTGGGCTGTCACCGACCAACCTTGCGACGATCCAGCTCACCCGGCACCGCAGGTCCTAG
>CAYHHE010000008.1:0-49577 GCA_964356295.1 uncultured Actinomycetes bacterium
TCCGTCGCGCCCGCTGCGTCGGCTTGGGCGGTGCTGCAGCACATGGGGCGCGACGGGATGCGTGGGCTGGCCCTGGCCGCACGACGCGGCACGCTCGCGCTGGCGCAGGGCGTGGCCGCCATCGACGGTCTGCAGGTGGTGGCCCCGCCGGCGGCGTCGCTGCTGGCGGTCACCGGCGACGGCGGCCCAGACGCTCCGGACGTGTGGGTCGTGATCGACGAGATGGCGGCCCGGGGCTGGCCGCTGGAGGGGCTGCCGGCCCGTGCCGGGGGACCGACCAGCTTCCACGTCACGATGAACGCGTCGGTCGCCGGGCAGGTCCCGGTGCTGCTGGCCGCCCTCGAGGAGTCGGTCGCCGCCGCCCGGTCCCGGGGACCGGCCAGGCCCGACGAGGCTCTCGTGGCCGCCGCGGCCACCCTGCAGCCCGACGCCCTCGACGACGCCACCGTCGCCGGGCTGCTGGCCGTGGCCGGCCTCGGTGACCACGGCGACACCGGACGGTTGCTCCCGCAGCGCATGGCGCCGGTCAACGCCGTTCTCGAGGCCGCCCCACCTGCCCTGGTGGAACGTCTGCTGACGGCCGTGCTCGGCCGCGTGTACCGCGGCGAGGCGTGATTGGTAGCGTGACGGCCACAGTCCTTTAAGCCCGTCCGGTGAGGCGGGGAAGGAGCGCAGGTGCCGCAGGCCAGCCAGGCGGAGGAACGTCCGCGCCTGCTCATGTCCTCTGCCGACGTCGGTCGTGCTCTCACCCGGATCGGGTACGAGATCCTCGAGCGGAACAGGGGTGCCGACGACCTGGTGCTCATGGGCATCCCGCGGCGCGGCGTCCCGCTGGCGCGGCGGCTGGCAGCACGGATAGGGGAGGTCGAGTGCGACGTCCCGGTGGGCTCGCTGGACACCACGATGTACCGGGACGACCTGCGGCTGCGTCCTACCCGTCCGCTGGAGCAGACGGTGATCCCCCCGGAGGGCGTCGACGACCGGGTGGTCGTGCTCGTCGACGACGTGCTGTTCTCCGGGCGGACCGTGCGGGCGGCCCTGACCGCGCTGGACGACCTCGGTCGGCCCCGCGGGGTCCAGCTGGCCGTGCTGGTCGACCGGGGCCACCGGGAGCTGCCGATCCGCCCCGACTACGTCGGCAAGAACGTACCCACGTCCCGGGACGAGTCCGTCCGGGTCCAGCTGAGCGAGACCGACGGCATCGACCGGGTCGTCCTGCTGCGGGAGGAGCGCTGATGCAGCACCTGCTGTCGGTGGTGGACCTGACCGCGCCAGAGGCGGTGACGCTGCTGGACACCGCCGAGGAGATGGCCCGGCTGACAGACCGTGCGATCAAGAAGTTGCCGACCCTGCGGGGACGGACGGTGGTGAACCTGTTCTTCGAGGACTCCACCCGCACCCGGACCTCCTTCGAGCTGGCGGCCAAGCGGCTCTCCGCCGACGTCATCAACTTCTCCGCCAAGGGGTCCAGCCTGTCCAAGGGGGAGAGCCTGAAGGACACCGCCCTGACCCTGGAGGCCATGGGTGCCGACGCCATCGTCGTGCGCCACCCGGCCAGCGGCGCCGCCCACCGGCTGGCCCACGCGGGGTGGGTGTCGGCCCGGGTGGTCAATGCCGGCGACGGCACCCACGAGCACCCGACGCAGGCCCTGCTCGACGCCTTCACCATGCGCCGGCACCTCGGCGAGCTGACCGGACGCCGGGTGGTGATCGTCGGGGACGTGCTGCACAGCAGGGTGGCGCGCAGCAACGTGCACCTGCTGCACCTGCTCGGCGCCGAGGTCACCGTCGTCGGGCCGCCGACGCTGATGCCGGTCGGGGTGGAGTCCTGGCCGTGCCGGGTGTCCTACGACGTCGACGCCGAGCTGGCCAAGGCGGACGCGGTGACGATGCTGCGGGTGCAGACCGAGCGGATGGCGGCCTCCTACTTCCCCTCGACCCGGGAGTACGCGCGGCGCTACGGGCTCGACGCCCGCCGCCTCGGCATGCTCGGCGAGCATGCCATCGTGCTGCACCCGGGCCCGATGAACCGCGGGATGGAGATCACCGCGGACGTGGCCGACAGCGACCGGGCGGTCATCGTCGAGCAGGTCGGCAACGGCGTGCTCGTGCGCATGGCGGTGCTGTACCTGCTGCTCGGAGGTGCCGGCACGGGTGGGCAGGCGCCGTGAGCACCCTGGTGACGGGCCTGGCACCACTGGGCGGGCAGCCCACCGACCTGCGCATCGACGGCGACCTGCTGGTCCAGATCGGTGCGCTGAGCGCGAAGCCAGGGGAGCGGGTCTTCGACGCGGACGGCCTGGTGGCGCTGCCCGGCCTGGTCGACCTGCACACCCACCTGCGCGAACCCGGCCGGGAGGACGCCGAGACGGTGCTCAGCGGCACCCGGGCCGCTGCGGCCGGCGGGTTCACCGCCGCGCACGCGATGGCCAACACCGACCCGGTGGCCGACACCGCCGGGGTCGTCGAGCAGGTCTGGCGGCTGGCTCGGGAGGCGGGCTACTGCGACGTCGCACCGGTCGGCGCGGTGACCGTCGGTCTGGCTGGGGAGCAGCTCGCCGAGCTCGGGGCCATGGCGGACTCCGCGGCCAGGGTACGGGTGTTCTCCGACGACGGGCACTGCGTGGCCGATGCATCCCTCATGCGGCGCGCCCTGGAGTACGTCAAGGCCTTCGACGGGGTCATCGCCCAGCACGCGCAGGAGCCGTCGCTGACCGTCGGGGCACAGATGAACGAGGGGGCCCTGTCCGGGCTGCTGGGTCTGCCCGGGTGGCCCGCGGCCGCCGAGGAGGCCATCATCGCCCGCGACATGCTGCTCGCCGCGCACGTCCGTTCGCGGGTGCACGTCTGCCACGTCTCGACCGCGGGGTCGGTCGACCTCATCCGCTGGGCCAAGGCCCGAGGATGGCCGGTGACCGCCGAGGCCACCCCGCACCACCTGTTGCTGACCGAGGACCTGGCGACGACCTACGACCCGGTCTACAAGGTGAACCCACCGCTGCGCTCCGCCGAGGACGTCGAAGCCGTGCGCGCCGGACTCGCGGACGGGACGATCGACGTGGTGGCTACCGACCACGCCCCCCACCCCGTGGAGAGCAAGGACTGCGAGTGGGCCAGCGCAGCGTTCGGGATGCTGGGGCTGGAGACCGCCCTGTCGGTCGTCCAGCACGCCATGGTCGACACCGGCCGGCTCGACTGGGCCGGCGTCGCCGACCGGATGTCGGTTGCCCCCGCCCGCATCGGCCGCCTCGACGGTCACGGGCGACCACTGCGGGCAGGCGAGCCGGCCACGTTCGTGCTGGCCGACCCGACGGTCCGGCGCACTGTCAGCACGGCCGGCAGCGCATCCAAGTCGCGCAACAACCCCTACGTCGGGCGGGAGCTGCCCGGCGCCGTCGTCGCCACGTTCCTGCGTGGCCGGCAGACCTTCGGGGCGCACGGATGAGCGCCGACCGCTGGGTTCCCGTCCTGCTGCTGGTGGCCGTCGTGGCGCTGGCCTGGGCCGGGATGGCCCTCGGGTGGCGCCGGCGGCGCGCCCGGCAGTCCCACCTGCCCGCCCCGCTGGCTCCACCGGCGGACCTGGCCGCCCCTCTCGTCAGCGCCGATGGCCTGTACGTGGGTTCGGTGTCGGCCGGGGAGTGGCTCGACCGCGTCGTCCCGCACGGCCTGGGGGCACGCGCAGCCGCCACCGTGCACGTCTTCTGGTCCGGCCTGGTGCTCGAGCGTGACGGCTCCCGGCCGCTGTGGGTGCCGACCACCGACCTGGCGGGGGTCCGCCGGGACACCGGGCTGGCAGGCAAGGTGACCGAGACCGGTGGGCTGGTGGTGTGGACCTGGCGGCTCGGCCCTGGCCTGCTCGAGTCCGGCCTGCGTCCCCGCTACGCCCAGGACGCGACCCGACTGGTCGAGGCGATCACGCAGGTGCGTCGGGAGGTGGTGTGAGTGGGCACGTCCACGCCCCACCCGTCGGCGCTGCTGGTCCTGGAGGACGGCCGGACGTTCACCGGAACGGCGTACGGGGCGGTGGGGGAGACCTTCGGGGAGGCGGTGTTCGCCACCGGCATGACCGGCTACCAGGAGACGCTGACCGACCCGTCCTACCACCGGCAGGTGGTGGTGCAGACCGCTCCCCACATCGGCAACACCGGGGTCAACGACGAGGACCCCGAGTCCGGCCGGATCTGGGTGGCCGGGTACGTCGTCCGCGACCCCTCGCGGGTCGCCTCGTCCTGGCGGGCGACTCGCACCCTGCACGACGAACTGGCCGCCCACGGCGTGGTCGGCATCAGCGGCGTCGACACCCGAGCGCTGACCCGGCACCTGCGCGAGCAGGGGGCGATGCGGGTCGGGGTCTCCTCGGTCGAGACCGACCCACCCGCGCTGCTCGAGCGGGTCCTGGCCAGCCCCACGATGATCGGTGCGGACCTCACCGCCGACGTCACCACCCCACAGCCCTACACCGTGCCCGCCATCGGGGAGCGGCGTCACACCGTGGTCGCCGTCGACCTCGGCATCAAGGCGATGACCCCGCGTCGGATGGCCGAGCGCGGCATGCAGGTCCACGTGGTGCCCGCCGGCGCCGGCGTCGAGGACGTGCTGGCCCGATCGCCGGACGGGGTGTTCTTCTCCAACGGCCCGGGCGACCCGGCGACCGCCCACCGCGCTGTCGCACTGCTGCAGGCGGTGCTCGATGCCGACGTGCCGGTCTTCGGCATCTGCTTCGGCAACCAGGTGTTCGGTCGGGCGCTGGGGTTGTCCACCTACAAGCTGCGCTTCGGGCACCGGGGCATCAACCAACCCGTGCAGGACCGCACCACCGGCCGGGTGGAGGTCACCGCGCACAACCACGGGTTCGCCGTGGACGCGCCGCTGGACGAACCTGTGCCCACCGACTACGGGACGGCGCGGGTGTCCCACGTCTGCCTCAACGACGACGTGGTCGAGGGGCTCGAGCTACGCGACGACACAGGTCGGCTGCGCGCGTTCTCCGTCCAGTACCACCCCGAGGCCGCCGCCGGTCCGCACGACGCGGCCTACCTGTTCGACCGCTTCGCCGACGTCATGGGGAAGCGCTGATGCCGCGGCGCGAGGACATCTCGTCGGTCCTGGTGATCGGGTCGGGGCCGATCGTCATCGGTCAGGCCTGCGAGTTCGACTACTCCGGGACCCAGGCGTGCCGCGTGCTGCGGGCCGAAGGGTTGCGGGTGGTGCTGGTCAACAGCAACCCCGCCACCATCATGACCGATCCGGAGTTCGCCGACGCGACCTACGTCGAGCCGATCACCTCGGAGTTCGTCGAGCGCGTCATCGCAAAGGAACGCCCGGACGCGCTGCTGGCCACCCTCGGCGGGCAGACCGCGCTCAACACCGCGGTGGCGCTGCACGAGCGCGGCGTGCTCGCCCGGTACGGCGTCGAGCTGATCGGCGCGTCAGTGGAGGCGATCCAGCGGGGGGAGAACCGCGAGAAGTTCAAGGAGGTCGTGATCGGCCTCGGCGAACAGGTGGCTCGCTCCCGCATCTGCCACTCGATGGAGCAGTGCCTTGCGGCGGCCGAGGACCTGGCCTACCCGGTCGTGGTGCGGCCGTCCTTCACGATGGGCGGAGCCGGCTCGGGGATGGCGCACGACGAGGCCGAGCTGCGCCGGATCGCCGGCGTCGGGCTCGCGCTCAGCCCGACGACCGAGGTGCTGCTGGAGGAGTCCATCCTGGGGTGGAAGGAGTACGAGCTGGAGGTGATGCGCGACCGGGCCGACAACGTCGTCGTCGTCTGCTCGATCGAGAACCTCGACCCGATGGGTGTGCACACCGGGGACTCGATCACCGTCGCCCCGGCGATGACGCTGACCGACCGCGAGTACCAGCGGATGCGTGACGCGGCGATCGCCATCATCCGCGCGGTCGGCGTGGACACCGGCGGGTGCAACATCCAGTTCGCCGTCAACCCCGCCGACGGCCGGATGATCGTCATCGAGATGAACCCCCGGGTGTCCCGCTCGAGCGCACTGGCCTCCAAGGCCACCGGCTTCCCCATCGCGAAGATCGCCGCCAAGGTGGCGCTCGGCTACACCCTCGACGAGATCCCCAACGACATCACCGCGCAGACCCCGGCATCATTCGAGCCCGCGCTGGACTACGTCGTGGTGAAGGTGCCGCGTTTCGCCTTCGAGAAGTTCCCCGGCGCCGACGACTCCCTGACCACGCACATGAAGTCCGTGGGCGAGGCGATGGCGATCGGACGCAGCTTCACCGAGGCCATGCAGAAGGCGCTGCGGTCGCTGGAGAAGCGTGGCAGCGAGCTGGACTTCCCCCGCCGGCCGGTCACCCAGACGCAGGCACAGGAGCTGCTGGTGGCAATCGGTCGCCCCTACGACGGGCGCATCGTGGACGTCGGACGTGCCCTGCATGCCGGGCTGAGCCTGGAGGAGGTGCATGCCGCCACCGGGATCGACCCCTGGTTCCTCGACCAGATCCGCCTGCTCAGCGAGATCGCCACGCAGGTCGCCGCGGCGCCACGGCTGGAGCCGGCCCTGCTGCACCGAGCCAAGCGTCACGGCTTCTCAGATGCCCAGCTTGCCGGGCTCACCGGGATGAGCGAGGACGTGGTGCGGGGAGTGCGTCACGCCCTGGGGGTGCGCCCGGTGTTCAAGACCGTGGACACCTGCGCTGCAGAGTTCGCCGCGCGCACCCCCTACCACTACTCCTCCTACGACGACGAGACCGAGGTGGCGACCCGCACCCGACCGGCGGTGATCATCCTGGGGTCCGGGCCGAACCGGATCGGTCAGGGCATCGAGTTCGACTACTCGTGCGTGCACGCGGCCATGGCGTTGGGCCGGGCAGGGTTCGAGACCGTCATGGTCAACTGCAACCCGGAGACGGTGTCCACCGACTACGACACCTCCGACCGGCTGTACTTCGAGCCGCTGACCCTGGAGGACGTCCTGGAGGTCGTCGACGCCGAGCGTCAGGCCGGACCGGTCGCCGGGGTGATCGTCCAGCTCGGCGGGCAGACCCCGCTCGGCCTGGCCCGGCGGCTCCAGCAGGCCGGGGTGCCCATCGTGGGGACCTCGCCGGAAGCCATCCACCTCGCCGAAGACCGCGGGTCCTTCGGGCGGGTGCTGCACGCCGCGGACCTCCCGGCGCCCCGGCACGGCACGGCGTCCTCGTTCGAGGAGGCCCGTCACATCGCCGACCGGATCGGCTACCCGGTGCTGGTCCGGCCGTCCTACGTCCTCGGCGGACGCGGGATGGAGATCGTCTACGAACAGGCCAGCCTCGAGTCCTACATCGTCCGGGCCACCGAGGCCAGCCCGGAGCACCCGGTGCTGGTGGACGAGTTCCTCGACGACGCTGTCGAGATCGACGTGGACGCCCTCTACGACGGCACCGAGCTCTACCTCGGCGGGGTCATGGAACACATCGAGGAGGCCGGGATCCACTCCGGGGACTCCGCCTGCACGCTGCCGCCGATCACCCTGGGCGCCGAGGAGATCGAACGGGTGTACCGCACCACGGCGGCGATCGCCGAGGGTGTCGGAGTGCGCGGACTGCTCAACGTCCAGTACGCGCTGGTCGGCGGGGTGCTGTACGTGCTCGAGGCCAACCCGAGGGCCTCGCGAACCGTGCCGTTCGTGTCCAAGGCAACCGCGGTGCCGCTGGCCAAGGCCGCCGCGAGGATCATGCTCGGCTCCACCATCGCCGAGCTGCGCGCCGAGCGCCTGCTCCCGGTCACCGGCGACTGCCGCAGCCTCGCGGTGGACGCGCCGATGGCCGTCAAGGAGGCCGTCATGCCGTTCAACCGGTTCCGCGCCCCCGACGGCACCTGGGTCGACACGCTGCTCGGGCCGGAGATGCGCTCCACGGGGGAGGTGATGGGCATCGACGAGCAGTTCGGCACCGCCTTCGCCAAGTCCCAGCTGGCTGCCTACGGCAGCCTGCCCTCGGGAGGGGCGGTCTTCGTGTCCCTCGCGAACCGTGACAAACGCCACATGGTGTTCCCAGTCAAGAGACTTGCTGAGATGGGTTTCGCAGTCCTGGCGACCCAGGGGACGGCTGCGATCCTGCGGCGTCACGGGGTGGCCGCGACGGTGGTCCGCAAGCACTCCTCAGGCCCCGGCCCCGGTGGTGAGCCCACCATCGTCTCCCGCATCCTCGACGGTGAGGTCGACCTGATCATCAACACCCCGACGGGCAGCACCCCCGGTGGCAGCCCACGGGCGGACGGGTACGAGATCCGCACCGCCGCCGTGGCCGCCAACGTGCCGTGCATCACGACCGTCCAGGGCCTCGCGGCGGCAGTGGAGGGGATCGAGGCCCTCCGCCACGGCGTCATGACCGTCCGCTCACTTCAGGACTGGCACCAGGCGGACGCGGGCCGCCCCGCCGCGGCCGACCTGGCGGGCCGATGAAGCCGCTGCAGCGGGTGTGCCGCATCACCGCCTCCGACGGGCTGGCGCGCTACACGCGGCTGCGGCTGGAGGCCCCGCAGATCGCAACCGCAGCGCGTCCCGGCCAGTTCGTCGCCATCGCCGTCGGAGGACCGACGAGCAGCCTGCTGCTGCGCCGTGCCTTCGCCGTGTACCGCACCGACACAACCACTGTCGAGGTCGTGGTGGCCGCGCAAGGACCAGGCACACAGTGGCTCGTCCGGCAGCCGACCGGGACGGAGGTCGACGTCATCGGACCGCTTGGCCGCCCCTTCCCCGACCCCGACCAGGACGGGCCGGTGGTGGTCGTCGGCGGGGGCTACGGCACCGCGGGGCTGGTCCGGCTGGTCGAGCGGATGCGCACCCAGGGGCGCGGCGTGACGGCGCTGGTCGGCGCCGGCAGCGCCGACCGCCTCGTCGGGGTGGCCGACCTGGAGGGTCTGGCAGCGCAGGTCATCGTGGCCACCGACGACGGGTCGGCCGGCACGCCCGGCCGGGTCACCGACCTGATGTCCGGATCGGCGGCGGCCGCAGTCGCCGAAGCGGTGGCCGTCTACGCGTGTGGGCCGATGCCGATGCTGGCGGCCACGGCGAAGGCGGCCGCGACCGCCGACGTCCCGGCATGGTGCTCGGTGGAGGAGGCGATGGCCTGCGGCATCGGGGTCTGCATGACCTGCGTGCTGCCCGTCGTCGACACCGACGGTGCCACCCGGATGCTGCGCTCGTGCGTGGCCGGACCCACCTTCCCTGCCGGCGCGGTGCGCTGGGACGAGGTCGGCACCGTCCCGTCCGACTGTGTCGGTGCCCCCTCGGGGCGGCAGTGATGGCCGACCTGCGCACCCGCGTGGGTGACCTCGCCCTGCCCACCCCGGTGATGACCGCCTCCGGCTGTGCGGCCGCCGGACGCGAGCTGGCGGCGTTCGTCGACCTGGCTGCGCTCGGGGCGGTGGTCACCAAGTCGATCATGGCCGAGCCGCGGGCGGGACGCCCGACGCCCCGCATGGTGGAGACCCCGAGCGGCATGCTCAACTCCATCGGGCTGCAGGGGCCCGGAATCGAGGCCTTCCTCGCCGAGGACCTCCCATGGCTGCTGGCCACCGGGGCCCGCGCGGTCGTGTCGGTCGCGGGGGAGAGCGTCGAGGAGTACCGGCTGCTGGCCCGCCGGCTCGCCCATGCTGCCGACGAGGGCGTGCGCCCGCACGCAGTGGAAGTCAACATCTCCTGCCCGAACGTTGCCAACCGGGGACTGGTCTTCGCCTGCGACCCGCTCGCCTCCGCCCGGGTGGTGTCGGTTGTCCGTGCCGAGCTGCCGTCGGCGGTCCCGGTGTGGGCCAAGCTCTCCCCGGACGTGACCGACATCGTGGCGGTCGCCGACGCCGCGGTGCGGGCCGGTGCGGACGGGCTCAGCCTGATCAACACGACCCTCGGCATGGCGATCGACCACCGCACGCTGCGGCCGCGACTGGGCGGGATGACCGGCGGGCTGTCCGGCCCGGCCATCCGCCCGCTGGCCGTCCGGTGCGTCTACCAGGTGGTGGCCGCGCTTCCGGACGTCCCGGTGGTCGGCATCGGCGGCGTGCGGACCGGCATGGACGCCCTCGAGCTCATCGCGGCCGGCGCCAGCGCGGTCCAGGTGGGCACCGCGATCTTCGGTGACCCGAGCGCGCCGGCCCGGGTCGCGGCGCAGCTGTCGGCCGCCCTGGACGACATCGGGATCGCCCGGGTCGGCGACGCGGTCGGCGCGGCGCACCGGGGGGACCAGTGAGCTGGGACCGTCGTCCCCGCGTCCAGGCGTCCCAGCCGTTCGGCTCCCGCCTGCGCGCCGCCCGGATCGCCCTCGGACCGCTGTGCGTGGGCCTCGACCCACATCCGTCGCTGCTGCAGGCGTGGGGGCTGCGCGACGACGTGGCCGGCCTGGAGGTCTTCGCCCGCACCGTCGTGGACGCCTTGGCCGACCGGGTGAGTCTGCTCAAGCCGCAGATGGCCTTCTTCGAGCGGCACGGCAGCCGCGGCGTCGCCGTCCTCGAGCAGGTCGTGGTGGACGCGCGCAGCGCCGGAGCGCTGGTGCTCATGGACGTCAAGCGCGGGGACATCGGCTCGACCATGCAGGCCTACGCGCAGGCCTACCTCGACCCCCGTTCGGCCCTCGCCGCCGACGCCATGACCGTCACGCCGTACCTGGGCATGGGCGCGCTGCGGTCCACGTTCGACCTCGCCAATGACTCCCACGCCGGAGTGTTCGTGCTGGCCCGCACCTCGAACCCGGAGGGCGCGAGCATCCAGCGTGCCGTGTGTGCCGATGGCAGCACCGTCGCGGAGGCGGTGCTTCGCTACGTCCGCGCCGAGAACGCCGCAGCCGCACCGTGGGGATCGGTGGGCGTCGTGGTGGGAGCCACGGTGGCCGAGCCCGTCCCCGACGCCGACGTCGGAGGTCCGATCCTGGCACCCGGGCTCGGTGCCCAGGGTGCCCAGGCTCATGACCTCCTGCGGGTGTTCGGCCGCGCGGTGAGCAGCGTCTACCCGGTTGCCGCTCGGGAGGTGCTGCAGGCTGGCCCGGGAGTCGGAGCGCTGCGATCTGCCGCGGACCGGCTGCGCGAGCAGTGTGCGGCCGTCTGCGGCTGAGCGCGGCGTGGCGATTGCCCCGCTGGTCAGGCAGTCGCTAGGTTCCCTCCCAATGATCCCCTTCGCCGAGTACCGAGGAGAGACCCGTGGCGCTTCCGACGCTCACCCCCGAGCAGCGTGCCGCAGCACTGGAGAAGGCAGCCGAGGCCCGCAAGGCCCGAGCCGAGGTGAAGAACAAGCTCAAGAACGGCGGGACAACCCTGTCCGCGGTGCTGCGTGACGGCCAGACCGACGACGTGGTCGGCAAGATGAAGGTGTCGGCCGTGCTCGAGGCCCTTCCTGGCGTCGGCAAGGTCAAGGCGGCCCAGATCATGGAGGAACTCGGCATCGCCGAGACCCGCCGCGTGCGTGGCCTGGGCACCAACCAGGTCGCCGCGCTGGAGTCACGCTTCAGCGGATGACCGACCCGGGGAGGCTCGTCGTCCTCTCCGGTCCCTCGGGCGTCGGCAAGACGACCGTCGTCCGCCTGCTCCGCCAGCGCGCCCCTGACCTGTGGGTGTCGGTCTCAGCGACCACTCGGTTCCCCCGACCGGGGGAGACCGACGGGGTGAACTACCTGTTCGTCACCGACGAGCAGTTCGACCGTCTGGTGGCCGAGGGCGACCTTCTCGAGTGGGCGGAGTACGCCGGGCACCGGTACGGGACGCCGCGGCAGCCGGTCCAGGCGGTGCGGGCCACCGGCACCCCAGTCATGCTCGAGATCGACATCGCCGGTGCCCGCCAGGTCCGCGCGCAGGTACCGGACGCTGTGCTGGTCTTCCTCGCCCCGCCCTCGCACGAGGTCCTGGTCCACCGACTCACCGGACGTGGAACCGAGGACGCCGACGTCGTGGCGCAGCGCCTGCGTCGGGCGGAGGAGGAGATGGCGGCCCAGGACGAGTTCGACGATGTGGTGGTCAACGACGACCTCGATGAGGTGGTCGCCCGGCTGGTAGCCTTGGCGACGGGCTAGGCCCCGCTCAGCCATCCTCGACGAACGAGAGACGACACGTGTCCGGAACCCACGGTGTGGCCGAAGGCATCACCTCCCCACCCATCGACAACCTGCTCGACGTGGTGGACTCCAAGTACTCCCTGGTCATCATCGGAGCGAAGCGGGCACGCCAGATCAACGCCTACTACTCCGAGCTCGGCGAGGGTCTGCTGGAGTACGTCGGTCCGCTGGTGGCGACCCATCCTCAGGAGAAGCCGCTGTCCATCGCGCTGCGCGAGGTCGAGGCCGGCCTGCTCAACCACGAGCGCATCGAGGACTGACCCTGCCCCAGGTTGTCGTCGGGGTCGGTGGGGGGATCTCGGCATACAAGGTCTGCTCGGTCGTCCGCGGTCTGACCGAGGCCGGTCACCGGGTCCGCGTCGTCCCGACCGAGGCAGCCCTGCAGTTCGTCGCAGCGGCCACCTGGGAGGCGCTGTCCGGGCTGCCGGTGCGCACCGACGTCTTCGCTGACGTCCCCGAGGTCCCGCACGTGCGGCTGGGTCAGCAGGCCGAGCTCGTGCTGGTGGCGCCGGCGACTGCGGACCTGCTGGCCAGGGCCGCGTACGGCCTGGCCGACGACCTGCTCACCGCGATCCTGCTCACCGCACGCTGCCCGGTGCTCATGGCCCCGGCCATGCACACCGAGATGTGGGAGCACCCGGCCACCGCCGCCAACGCCGCCACGCTGCGCAGCCGGGGGGTGTTCGTCATGGAACCGGGATACGGGCGCCTCACCGGCACCGACACCGGCCCGGGCCGGCTCCCCGAGCCCGACGACCTCATGTCGGCCTGCCGCGCCCTGCTCGACCACCCTGGGCAGACCCGCGACCTCGCCGGACGGGCGGTGCTGGTCAGCGCGGGCAGCACCCAAGAGCCGCTGGACCCGGTGCGCTACCTGACCAACCACTCCAGTGGCCGCCAGGGCTGGGCGCTGGCTCGCGTGGCGGCGCTGCGCGGTGCCGAGGTCACCCTGGTCGCCGGGCACAGCGAGCTGCCCGACCCCACCGGTGTGCGCACCATCAGGGTCCGCAGCGCGCTGGACATGCGCGAGGCGGTGCTCGACGTCGCTGCTGGCATGGACGCCGTCGTCATGGCCGCGGCCGTGGCCGACCATCGGCCCGCCCAGGCTGCGCTGGCCAAGATGAAGAAGGACCCCACGTCGCAGGGCGTGACCCTGCCACTGGTGCCGAACCCGGACATCCTCGCCGAGGTGGCCGCCGGGTCGTCGAAGGACCAGGTCGTCGTGGGCTTCGCCGCGGAGACCGGGGACGAGACCGGCAGCGTCCTCGAGCTCGGTGAGCGCAAGCTGGCGGCCAAGGGCTGCGACCTGCTGGTGGTCAACGAGGTCGGCCCGGGTCGGGGCTTCGGCGCCGCGGTGAACGAGGCGACCCTTCTCGGGGCGGACGGGTCGCGGGCAGGGATCCCGCTCACCAGCAAGGAAGGCCTCGCGGCACGCGTGTGGGATGCGGTTGTGTCGCGGCTTCCGCGTACCCTTGAGCCGAGCTAGACCAGGAGCAGCACCCCCATCAGCACCCTGCGGCACCCCACGAAGGAGCATCCGTGAAGCAGCGCCTGTTCACCTCCGAGTCCGTCACCGAGGGCCACCCCGACAAGATCTGCGACCAGGTCAGCGACACGGTCCTCGACGCGCTGCTCGCGCAGGACCGCACCAGCCGGGTGGCGGTCGAGACGCTTGTCACCACCGGTCAGGTGCACGTCGCGGGCGAGGTCACCACCGACGCCTACGCCGACATCCCCGGCATCGTGCGCGACGTCGTGCTCGACATCGGGTACGACTCCTCGGCCAAGGGCTTCGACGGCGGCTCCTGCGGCGTGTCCGTGTCCATCGGCAGCCAGTCCTCCGACATCGCCCAGGGCGTGGACGACGCCTACGAGGAGCGTCGCGAGGGCTCGCACGACCCACTGGACCGCCAGGGCGCGGGTGACCAGGGCCTGATGTTCGGCTACGCCACCGACGAGACCCCGGAGCTGATGCCGATGCCGATCATGCTCGCGCACCGGCTGGCCGAACGGCTCACTCACGTCCGCAAGGACGGCGTCATGCCCTACCTTCGCCCGGACGGCAAGACCCAGGTGACCATCGAGTACGACGGTGACCGTCCGGTGCGGATCGACACTGTCGTGGTGTCCAGCCAGCACGCCGAGGACGTCAACCTCGACACCCTGCTCGCCCCCGACATCCGCAAGCACGTCGTGGAGCCGGTGCTGGGACAGGTCGACCTCGACCACAAGGGCGTGCGGCTGCTGGTCAACCCCACCGGGCGGTTCGTGGTGGGCGGCCCCATGGGCGATGCCGGGCTCACCGGGCGCAAGATCATCATCGACACCTACGGCGGCATGGCCCGCCACGGTGGCGGCGCATTCTCGGGCAAGGACCCGAGCAAGGTGGATCGGTCGGCCGCCTACGCGATGCGCTGGGTCGCCAAGAACGTGGTGGCGGCCGGGCTGGCTCGGCGCTGCGAGGTGCAGGTCGCCTACGCCATCGGCAAGGCCCACCCTGTGGGGGTCTTCGTGGAGACGTTCGGGACCGAGGCCATGCCGGTCCACCGCATCGCCGATGCCGTCGGTGAGGTGTTCGACCTGCGCCCTGCTGCCATCATCGCCGACCTCGACCTGCTGCGCCCGATCTACCGCCAGACCTCTGCGTACGGCCACTTCGGGCGCGAGCTGCCCGACTTCACATGGGAGCGCGTCAACCGGGTGGACGCGCTTCGTGCCGCGGTCGGGGCCTAACCGCTCACCGGCGGCGGTCGCAGCGACTGACCCGGTCGCCCGCGTCGCGGTCGACGTCCCGCTGGCTCACCTGGACCGCCTGTTCGACTACCAGGTGAGCGCCGAGCAGGACACCGATGCCCGTCCCGGGGTGCGGGTGCGGGTGCGCTTCGCCGGGCGGCTCGTCGACGGATTCGTCCTGGAGCGGGTCGGCGGCACCGAGCACCCGGGGTCCCTGGCCCGCATCGAGCGGGTGGTGTCACCGGAGCAGGTGCTGACCCCGCAGGTCGCCGAGCTGTGTCGGCGGGTAGCCGACCACTACGCCGGCACGCTGGCCGACGTCCTGCGCCTGGCTGTGCCCCGGCGGCACGCGGGCACCGAGACCGCTGCCCCCCCTGACCTGGACCCCCGAGACGATGCGCCCGTCGGGTCGAGCGTGGACACGCCCGTCGGTCCCGGCGGCTGGACGCGGTACCGGGACGGGGTTGCCCTGCTGCGGGCGCTCGGTGCCGGCGGTCGACCTCGAGCGGTGACGACGGTGCTCCCGGACGAGGGCTGGCCGGACCTGCTCGCCCGAGCTGCCGCAGCCACCGCAACCAGCGGCCGCGGCGCGGTGATCGTCGTGCCGGACTCCAAGGACGTCGAGCGGGTCCACCGCGCCCTTACCGGGCTGCTCGGTCCCGGCCTGCACGCCACGTTGCATGCCGGGCAGCGTCCGAGCCGCCGCTACCGCGCGTTCCTGCAGGTGCTGCGCGGCCAGGCACGCATCGTGGTCGGGACCCGGTCGGCGGTGTTCGCCCCGGTTGCCTCCCTCGGCCTGGTCGCGGTCTGGGACGACGGTGACGACCTGCTGGCCGAGCCGCGCGCGCCCTACCCGCATGCTCGGGACGTGGCGCTGCTGCGGGCACACCAGCAGAGCACCGGCCTGCTGCTGGTCGGCATCTCCCGCACGGCGGAGGCGCAGCGGCTGCTGCAGGCGGGATGGGCGCGAGAGGTGAGCGCTCCCCGCCCGGTGACCCGGCAGTGCGCTGCGCTGGTGCGAGTCAGCGGTGATGCCGTGCGGGCCGGCGCCGGCCGCGGTGCCCGTCTTCCCGGCCCGGCCTTCAAGGCGCTGCGCGATGGGCTGGCCCGAGGACCGGTCCTGGTGCAGGTGCCCCGTGCCGGGTACCGACCAGTCCTGGCGTGCCAGGCGTGCCGCACCCCAGCGGTGTGCGGGCACTGCGACGGGCCGATGGTCCAGACCGGGGCGGAGGAGCGGGTCAGCTGCTCCTGGTGCGGACGACCGGTCGCGTCCTGGCAGTGCCGACACTGCGGGTCGCAGCGACTGCGTGCCTTCGCAGTCGGCGCCGAGCGAACCGCGGAGGAGCTCGGACGCGCCTTCCCCGGTGTCCCGGTGCGCCAGTCCGGGCTCGGGCACGTGCTCACCCAGGTGCCCGCGACTCCCGCGCTGGTGGTCGCCACCCCGGGTGCCGAGCCGGTGGTCGAGGGAGGTCAGGGCTACAGTGCAGCCGTCTTGCTCGATGCGACGGCCATGCTGCTACGGCCCGACCTGCGCTCGTCCGAGGAGGCACTGCGACGCTGGCTGTCCGCGGCCTCCCTGGTCCGGCCCTCCGGTGCCGGCGGGGCCGTCGTCCTGGTGGGGGAAGCGTCGCACCGAGCGGTACAGGCCCTCGTGCGTTGGGACCCGGCCGGCTTCGCCGCCCGGGAGCTGGAGGAGCGCGAGTCCGCGCGGCTTCCGCCGGCCTGGCGTCTGGCCGAGCTCACCGGCCCGGCGTCGGCCGTGGCCGAGATGCTGGACCTGCTCGAGCAGGCGACGCTGCCTGCGTCGGCGGAGGTGCTCGGCCCGGTCGACGCCACTGATGACCAGGTGCGTGCGCTGGTGCGGGCCAGTCTTGCCGACGGCCCCGCGCTGACCGCTGCGCTGCAGGCCGCCTGCGGCATTCGGTCGGCGCGCCGAGCGCCCGGCGCGGTTCGCGTCCGGCTCGACCCGATCGACGTCGGCTAGCGCAGGCTCACGCTCGACCGGTGGCGACGCTGGCAGAGCATGGTCACTCCTACGCACGTCGTTGAGTCGGCACGGCTCCAGCGATGGAGCCGCGGATCTCGAGGTGTCGCAACAGGAAGGCGCGCTCGTCGAGGTCCTTGCGGCGCAGCCAGGTGGTGACCTCGTCGTTGCACTTGCTGGAGTTGCACCTGCGGCATGCGGGAACCACGTTCTCGAGGGTGTATCTGCCGCCACGAGAGATCGGCAGCACGCAGTCGCGCTGGAGGGGCACGCCGCTCGCGCCGCAGTACGCGCAGCCGCCCCAGGCTTCCTTCAGGGATGCCCACTGGTGATCGGTCAGGTCGTGAGCAAAGAGAGCGAGCCGTTTCGTGCGGCGGCGCTGAGCACGGGCGCTGCGACTGCGACCACCTGCCACTCACGGGAGCCTAGGTGGTGCCTTCGTCAGTCTCGCGGAGGCCAGCGCCGGTCCTGAGACTGCCTGGCCGCGCTCCCTCGCGCCGGGCAGGTCGCTGAGCGTGGGGTCGGCTGCGAGCCCGACGTGGAGTGCCCCTACCCTGCGAGTAGTCAGCGATCCCTAAGGGAGGACCAGCATGAGCGTGTACCGGGTTATCGACGTGATCGGTACGAGCCCGAACTCGTGGGAGGAGGCCGCCAAGGAGGCGGTGACCACGGCGGCCGGCTCGGTGCGTGACCTCCGGGTGGCCGAGGTCATCCAGCAGGACGTCCAGGTCGGCGACGGTGGCGACTTGACCTACCGAGTCAAGCTGCAGTTGTCGTTCAAGTACGAGTCGCAGTAGCGCGTGTCCTGACGGGCCTGCGCCGCCCAGCCGTCCCGGTCAGCAACGACCGCGCCAACGCCACCGCCCCAGTCGCGCGGCCCGGGGCAGGGGCTGTCCTCGTCGTGAGCAGGACGTCATGCCCGACGCCGACGAGTCCGCCACTGCTCAACCGGGCTCCGTGGGCCCGGCCGGCGCGTACGGCGCGAGTGCGACCTCGGCGCGCAGCGCTGCGGGCAACGGCTGGTCGCGGTCGCTGACGGCCAGCAGGCCCAGGGTGGACTCGCGGTCCAGGCCGCCGTGGGTGCCTTCCAGCCGACCCCCTCGCACGGATGCGCCGAGCAGCGCTGAGCGCCATCCCACCGCCCAGGAGGGGTCCAGCGACACGAGCACGTCGGCCCGGTTGCGCACCCGGTCGCCGGTGAGCGCATCGACGAGGCGTCGCAGCGGGTCCGGGAAGTCCGCACCTGCAGTGGCGGCGAGCCAGTCGTCGTCGCGGGCGTAGCCCTCGTCGTCCAGCGCCCCCCGGACGGCGAGAGCCGCCCGAGGCCCAGCCAGCCCGAGCACATCGCCGGCCCGGTCGTGCGCTGCCAGGAGCAGCCCGTCGACCTGCCGTCGCCACCGCACGGTGCAGGCACCTGCGCGGCCCACCACGTCGACCCGGTCTGGCGCGGGAGCCCAGGCGGCGAGGTCCACCGCCGGGTGCGCGGCCACCGCCTGCGCCGCCGGCGCCGCTCGAGCCGGGTCGGCGAGGAACAGCACCGCCATGTTGATCAGCCCGAACTCGGGCAGCACCACGTCGTCCGGGCCTTCGAGCTGCGCCGAAGGCCGCAAGCCGGCGCGTTGCAGCAGCCGCGGCAGCCCTACGGCGTGGTGGATCTTGTGCCGACCGCAGCCGTGGTCGGAGAACAGCACGACCCGCAGCGCCCAGCCGCGGGCGGCCAGGTGCCGGGCCCGTAGGTCGGCCAGTCTCTGGTCCAGGTGCAGCAGGTACGTCAGCGCCGCCGCGTCGTCGGCCAGGTGCATCAGCCCGTCGGTGGCCCCGATGTAGGCCACGAGCGGGTCGAGGTCGGTGACGAGCAGGTCGCGCTCGACCTCGTCGAGCTCGAGTCGTGCTGCGCCTCGCGGGGAGACGTAGTTGGCGATCTTGGTGACCAGGCTGCGGTGTGGGGAGTCCAGCAGCTCCCCCCAGGGGGGCACGTCGTGCCGGTAGGTGAGCGGGTCGGCGCCCACCGTGCGGTTGGCCGCCCGGTCGAAGTAGCGGATCTCGTACCCGTCGGACGGCGGCACTCCGAACGGCGCGAACAGCGCCGCGAAGCCGACGTGGGTCACCGTGGGGAACGGTGCGACCAGCGCCGCCGGGCCGCCCCAGCCGGCGAACGCTCCCCTGCCCGCCGCCGCCCGTGCGATGCGGAACGGGACCGCGTCCACCGCGAGCAGCAGCGTCCGCGGTGACCTCCCCGAGTTCGACGAGGCAGGCACCCCTGCACGGTAGGACGACGGGCCGGTGTCGGCCGGAGGCGAACGGCACTGGTCGAAAGACGGCGGCTCGAGTGACGCTTCGAGGGTGAGCGACGGGGGCGGCCTGAGCGTCCTGAGCATCAACCTCTGGCACGACTGGCCCCGCCACCGGCGCTGGCGGGAGAGGCTGGAGTCGGTGGCCCGGCTCGTGGAGGACCAGGGCGCCGACGTCGTGCTGCTGCAGGAGGTGGCGCGCACCCGCCGGGTGGCCGCCGACCAGTGGCTCGCCGAGCGGCTGGGCCTGCACGCCGCCTACCAGCGGGCGAACGGCGACATCGCCAGGATCGGCTTCGAGGAGGGCGTGGCGGTGCTGTCCCGGTTCCCGCTCGGCTCAGGGCAGGGACGCCGACTCAGCGCCGGACGCAACCCCCTCGTCCGCCGGGTCGCCCTGGCCGCCCACGTGCAGGCGCCTGACGGCCCGGTGCTCGCGGTGTCGGCCCACCTCGGGCTGCTGGCTGCCCACAACGCCGGTCAGATCGCCGCACTGCGCGCCTGGGTGGCCTCGGTATCCGGCGGCGAGGTGGCCGTGGTCGGTGGGGACTTCAACGCACCCGAGCACCGACGAGAGATCGCCCACACCCGGCACCAGTGGACAGACACCTTTCGGCAGCGGCACCCCGCAGGCCCTGCCCCGACCCATCACCGCCGGCGACCCTGGCGGCGGCAGGTGCTCGCCCGCCGCCTCGACTACGTCTTCGTCCAGCAGCCGCCCGGCATCCGGTGGCTGGTCACCGACGCCGGCCACCTCGACGCCCCGGACGGGCCGCACTCCGACCACCGGGCCGTCCTGGCTCGCCTGCGGCCCGTGGTGAGGCCCGGCGAGGTCCAGTAGGTTCCCCGCGTGGTGGGACACGTGGTGTCAAGCGGTCGGCGCGGTCCGCTGCCCTCCGGCCCGGCGGTGAGCCCGGACAGCCTTCCAGGTGGCGTCAACCAGCAGCAGCACGCCGGCCGCGGCGACGGCGATCGACCAGCCTAGCGGCCCCGGCGGCGCCTGGCCCAGCACCGCGGCCAGGCCCGTGTAGACCATGAGCAGCGCGACGAGGAGCTCGGTGGCGCCCGCGACGAGCAGCAGCCGGTTGGTCGTCCAGCCGAGCCGCCACGGCGGCCGGCGGGTGCTGCGGCAGGCGAGGGCGTTCGCCTTCTGGGCCAGCACGACGGTGAGGAAGTAGGCCCCCGATGCGGCGGCCAGCAACCCGGACGGCGGAGCGGGGTCGCCCGGTAGCCAGCCACCGGCTGCCAGCACTGCAAGGAACGCCGCGAACGCGGTCAGCGCCTCCGTCGGCCCGAGCAGGCCGAACGCGCGTAGCGCGGTGACCCTGTCCAGCAGGCGGCCGGTGACCGGGCCCTGCCGCATGACGGTGGGTCGCGCCGGCTCGCTGCCCAGCGCGACGGCTGACAGGGTGTCGGTGGCCAGGTCGAGCGCGAGGATCTGCAGGACGCCCAGCGCCAGCGGGATGCGTCCGCCCGACAACGACCACACGACCAGTGGGAACAGCTCGGCCACGTTGTCGGTGAGGTGGTAGGTCAGGAAGCGCCGAACGTTGCGGAAGGTGGCCCGACCTTGCTCGATCGCCGCGACGATCGTCGCGAAGTTGTCATCGAGCAGTACGAGGTCCGCTGCCTCGCGCGCCACGTCGCTGCCGGCGCGGCCCATGGCGACGCCGACGTCGGCCTCGCGCAGGGCGGGGGCGTCGTTCACCCCGTCGCCGGTCATGGCGACGACGTGCCCATGGGCCTGCAGCGCCCGCGCCACCCGTAGCTTGTCCTCGGGTGAGACCCGGGCCAGCACGACGCCGTCGCGGTCGAGCAGCACACCAAGAGCGGCGTCGTCAGCGGGCAGGTCGTCCCCGACCAGCACGAGCCGACCGTGGTCGAGCAGGCCCACCTCGGCGGCGACGGCGACCGCGGTGCCGGGGTGGTCGCCGGTGACGACGGCGACCCTGATGCCGGCGGCCCGACACGTCTCGATCGCGGCGCGCACCTCGGGCCGAGCCGGGTCGAGGAATCCCAGCACGCCGAGCAGCGCCAGGCGCGTCTCGGCATCCTCGGCCGTGCGGGGCAGCCCGTCCGGCAACGCCCGCCTGGCCACCGCGAGCGTCCGAAGACCCAGGTTGGCGAAGGCGTGCACCTGCTCCCACGCCGCGGCCACGTCGCCCTCGCATCGGTCGAGGACGGTGTCTGGAGCCCCCTTGACCAGCACGGCACCGTCCACGACGACCGACATGCGCCGGCGTCGCGGGTCGAACGGGAACCGGGCCCGCACCGGCTCGTCCTCCCCGGCGACACCCAGCCGGTGGACGAGCGCGTCGATCGCGGCCTCCATCGGGTCGCCGTGCGACGTCCATTCCCCGTCGGCCGGGACGACCCGGCCGGTGGAGCAGGCGAGCCCCGCCAGCGCGACCTCGCGCGCCGCCGCCACTGCCCCGGCCTCGCCGTTCACCTGCCCCTCGGGCCGGTAGCCGTCTCCCTGCACCTCGACCGGGCCCGCGGGTGTCCAGACCCGCACCACCTGCATCTCGTTGCGGGTGAGGGTGCCCGTCTTGTCGGTGCAGACGTAGGTGACCGAGCCCAACGTCTCCACCGACGTGAGCTCGCGCACCAGCCCCTTGCGTCGAGCCATCCGCTGCGCGCCGATCGCCAGCGCGAGCGTCACGGTCGGTAGCAGCGCCTCCGGGACGAGCGCCACGGTCACCCCGATGGCGAAGACGAGTCCCACCTGCGGGTCGAGGCCGAGCAGGACGCCCGTGGCGAAGAAGAGGGCCCCGACGGTCACCGCGATGGTGGCGATCATCCGCACGAGTCGGCGAAGCTCGATCTCCAGCGGCGTCCGCGGGGGCACGGTGTGCTCGGTGAGCCGCGCTATCGTGGCCAGCCGGGTGTGCTCGCCGGTGGCCGTGACGGTGCCGATGGCCTCGCCCTCGAGGACGAAGCACCCGGCGGCGAGGTCGGCGCCGTCCGCCGGCCGGTCGGGCACGCTCTCGCCGGTGAGCATCGAGGTGTCGATCTCGAGCGAGAGGCCCTCGTCGAGGCGCAGATCCGCTGGCACCCGGTCACCGGCCTCCAGCAGCACGAGGTCCCCGGGCACGAGATCGGTGGCGTCGACGATGTGCCGGTGCCCCTCCCGTACGACGCTGACCACGCGGGGCAGCAGGTCGCGCAGCTGGTGGGCGGCCCGCTCGGCGCTGCGTTCCTCGGCGAACGCGAAGGCGCCGTTGACCAGCACCACGGCGACGATCGCCACGGCGAGCGCGGGCAGCCCCGCGAGCAGCGCCAGCACCGCGGCGACCCACAGCATGAGGGCGAAGAAGTGGACCATCTGGTCCAGCAGGTGGCGCCACCACGGCCGCAGCGGAGGGGCGGGCAGCAGGTTGCGCCCCCACCGCTCCCGGGCCGCCGTCACCTCGTCGCCGGTGAGACCGGGTGGTAGATGCGGGGCCGGGACGCCGCGGCGTGGGGGGTGGGTCACGACCCCGCTCACGGGGCCGAGCACACTGCAGCGGGCGGTGCCCAGGACAGGGCCGTGCGACCCGGGTCTCCGGGCGAGCGACCCGCGGGCGGCGCGTACGGCGGGGACCGGGTCGTCCTGCCCGTACCCTGGTGTCGTGATGCTCACGCAACCGCTCGACTGGCTGGACCCAGAGTCCCTCATCCAGGCCTTCGGGGCGTTCGCCGTGCTCGGTGTCTGCGCGGTCGTGATCGCCGAGACAGGGCTGCTGGTCGGCTTCTTCCTGCCGGGTGACTCGTTGCTGTTCACCACCGGGCTGCTGACCGCCACCGGCGTGATCCCCACCCCGATCGCCGTCGTCGCGCTGGCCATCGGCGTCGCCGCATTCGTCGGTGACCAGATCGGCTACGCGATCGGACGCAAGGCCGGACCGCACGTGTTCAACCGCCCCGATTCTCGGTTGTTCAAGCAGGAGTACGTCGAGCGCACCCAGCACTTCTACGACACCTACGGGGGGCGCACGGTCGTTCTCGCCCGGTTCGTGCCGATCGTGCGCACGTTCGCGCCTGTCATGGCAGGCGTCGGCACGATGCGTTACCGCACCTTCGTCACCTACAACCTGGTGGGCGCGGTCGGCTGGGGAGTCGGGGTGACGCTGCTGGGCTACTGGCTGGGCGGCTTCGCCTTCGTCAAGGACAACATCGAGTTCATCCTCATCGGGATCGTCGCGGTCTCGGTGGTCCCGGTCGCGCTGGAGGTCCTGCGGGCCCGCAGGCGTCCCCAGGACGTCCCGGTGGCGGTCACTGAAGAAGTGTGATTCACTAATCACCGTTCGCGAAGGGGAGTATCCCCACGTGCTCCGTCGTCAGTCCGGCTGCGGCCCGGTGGAGCAGGCCCGCTGAGGGCCGGGAGAGACCTTCGGTCGTCCGACCGAAGGAGTTGTCCGTGACTGTCCCGCTCTGGGTCTGGCTGGCCGTCATCGGGTTCATCCTGGTGATGCTGGCCCTCGACCTGTTCGCCCACCGCAAGGCCCACGTCATCGGTGTGCGCGAGGCCGCCGTGTGGTCCGCCGTCTGGGTGGCCTTCGGCGTCGGCTTCGGCGCCATCGTCTGGTCGGTCTGGGGCGCCGAGCTCGGCCAGCAGTACTTCGCCGGCTACCTGATCGAGAAGTCGCTCGCGGTCGACAACGTCTTCATCTGGGCGATCATCTTCACCTACTTCGCCGTGCCCCGGGAGTACCAGCACCGGGTGCTGTTCCTGGGCGTGCTCGGAGCGCTGGTGTTCCGCGGGGTGTTCATCGCGGCCGGCTCGGTGCTCATCGCCAGCTTCTCCTGGGTCCTCTACCTGTTCGCCGCGTTCCTGCTGTGGACCGGCTGGCGCATGCTGCGGCAGCGCAACGAGCACATCGACCCGGAGAAGTCCAAGGCCCTGGCCCTGTTCCGACGCTGGGTGCCGATGACCGAGGCCTACCACGGGCAGAAGTTCCTCGTCCGCAAGGCCGGTGTCGTCGTGGCGACGCCGCTGCTGGCGGTGCTCGTCCTGGTCGAGGTCACCGACATCATCTTCGCGGTCGACTCGATCCCGGCGATCTTCGCGGTCACCAGCGAGCCGTTCCTGGTCTTCACCGCGAACGCCTTCGCGATCCTCGGCCTGCGGGCGATGTACTTCCTGCTCGCCGACCTCATCCACCGCTTCGTCTACCTCAAGGCGGGCCTTGCCCTGGTGCTCATCTGGGTCGGCATCAAGATGCTGCTCAAGGTGGACGTGTACTACATCCCCACCACGATCTCCCTGGCGGTGATCACCACGATCATCACCGTGTCCGTGGTGGCCAGCCTGCGGGCCACCCGGGGCCAGGGACGGCACCAGCCGGACGTCGGCGCGGCGCCGTTCCGGGCGGCCACGCCGGAGGAGATGGCTGAGGTGGAGCCGGTCTGGGGCCGTCGTCGCCAGCGCCGGACGAACGACGCCTGACCCGGTAGCCGCGGGTGGCAGCGCATGGGCGAGAGGCTGCTGCCACCCGCCTTGGCGTCTGTGCGGCTGGGACGAGCCGAGCGCCCTGATCATGGACCGTCGAGCGGGCGCACGCGCCAGGTCAGCACCCTAGACTGAGTGCCTGAGGAGGATCTGCGTGGCCATCCAACCCATCCGGCTGTTCGGTGATCCCGTGCTCCGCGAGCGGGCCGAACCCGTGACGAGTTTCGATGCCGAGCTTCGACGCCTGGTCAAGGACCTCACCGACACCATGATGGACGCACCTGGAGTCGGTCTGGCGGCGCCCCAGCTGGGTGTGGCGTTGCGGGTGTTCACCTACAACGTCGACGACGTCCTCGGGCACCTGGTCAACCCGGTCCTCGAGCTGTCGCAGGAGGACCAGCTCGGACCAGAGGGGTGCCTGTCACTACCAGGCCTGGAGTTCGACTGCAGACGGGCCATGCGGGTGGTCGCCAAGGGCCAGAACATGTACGGCGACCCGGTGGTCATCGAGGGGAGCGATCTGCTGTCTCGCTGCATCCAACACGAGACCGACCACCTCGACGGGGTGCTGTTCATCGACCGCCTGGACACCGCGACCCGCAAAGCCGCGATGAAGGCGATCCGGGAGGCGGAATGGGCCGGTGCCGCGGCCCCGACGGTCAAGCTGTCCCCGCATCCGACGTTCGGCCGGGCCATGTAGGGGCCTGGGGTGCGCCTGCTCTTCGCCGGCACGCCCGAGGTGGCGCTGCCGTCGCTGAGGGCGTTGCTGGCGTCATCCCACCACGTGGTCGCCGTGCTGACCCGGCCCGACGCCCGGGCCGGCCGCGGGCGCCGGCTCGAGCCGTCCTGTGTCGCTGATCTGGCCCGAGAAGCAGGCATCGAGACGCTCACCCCACCCCGCCCGAGCGATCCTGCGTTCCTCGCCCGGCTGACCGAGCTGGCGGTCGACTGCTGCCCGGTGGTTGCCTACGGCGGGCTCGTTCCCGTCCAGGCGCTGTCCGTGCCTGCCCACGGCTGGGTGAACCTGCACTTCTCGCTCCTTCCGGCCTGGCGCGGCGCCGCGCCTGTCCAGCACGCGGTCCTGGCCGGGGACGAGATCACCGGAGCCTCCACCTTCCTGCTGGAGGAAGGCCTGGACACCGGTCCTGTCTACGGGATGGTCACCGAGACCATCGGGCCAGACGACACCAGCGGCGCCCTGCTGGCCAGGCTCTCGCTGTCCGGCGCGGGGCTGCTGAAGGCCACCATGGACGGCATCGAGCAGGGTCGGCTCAGCGCCGAGCCCCAGCCCGCGGACGGGGTCAGCCACGCACCGAAGCTGACCCCTGCGGATGCCCGGGTGGACTGGACGACACCTGCGATGCGCGTGGACCGGCTGGTGCGCGCCTGCACCCCCGCTCCGGGGGCCTGGACGACCTTCCGGACCCAGCGGCTCAAGCTCGGGCCGGTCCGTCCCGACGCCCACGTCTGCTCGCTGCCCTGCGGCACGGTCGAGTCCGCCCCGCAGGGGGTCTGGGTGGGAACCGCGTCCACCCCGGTCCGCCTCGGCGAGGTGCAGCAGGCCGGGCACCGGATGATGCCGGCGCAGGCCTGGGCTCGTGGGGTGCGACTCGAGCCGGGGGAGACGCTGGTCTGAGTGCGTGCCCGCCGGGCCGCCCTGGACGCGCTGCGCGCCGTGCAGCGCCGCGACGCCTACGCCAACCTCGTGCTGCCCCGACTGCTGCGATCCCGGGGCCTGACCGGTCAGGACGCCGCCCGGGCGACCGATCTGACCTACGGCACGCTGCGCGGGCTCGGCACGTTCGACGCCATCCTCGCCGCGTGCGCGGACCGACCGCTCACCGCGATCGACCCGGACGTGCTCGACGCCCTCCGGCTGGGGACCTACCAGCTGCTGGCCACCAGGGTGCCGCCGCACGCCGCGGTGTCCACCACCGTCGACCTCGTGCGCTCCCGGCGGGGCGCGGGCGCAGCCCGCTTCGCCAACGCTGTGCTGCGTCACGTCGCCGACACCGACCTGGCCGGATGGGTCGACCGGCTCGCCCCGAAGGCCACCAACGACCCGGTCGGGCACCTCGCGTTCGCCCATCAGCACCCGCCCTGGGTGGTACGGGCGTTCGCCGACGCCCTGGGCGAGCACCAGGATCGGCTCGGTGACGTGCTGGCCGCCGACAACGCCGCACCCGAGGTGACCCTGGCTGCACTGCCCGGCTTGTGCACCGTCGACGAGCTCGTCCGGGCCGGCGGACGAGCCGGACGGTGGACTCCCACCGCAGCAGTGCTCGCCGGCGGTGACCCGGGGGCCGTGCCCGCGGTTGCGGCGGGTCGGGCTCACGTCCAGGACGAGGGCAGCCAGCTGGTGACCTGGCTGACCGCCACGGCCAGCGTGACCGGGGACGAGCAGCGCTGGCTGGACATGTGTGCCGGCCCGGGGGGCAAGGCGAGCCTGCTGGCGGGGCTGGCTCGCACCCGCGGCACCCACCTGCTGGCCGGTGAGCTGCACGCTCATCGGGCGCGGCTGGTCGTCAGGGCAGCCCGGCACGCCGCGTTGGAGCCGCACGTCGCGGTGGTGCAGGCCGACGCCACCACACGTCCGTGGCGTGCGGCGTCCTTCGACCGGGTGCTCCTCGACGCTCCGTGCACCGGTCTGGGGGCCCTGCGCCGCCGCCCGGAGGCCCGGTGGCGGCGCAGCACCGAGGACCTGCGAACGCTGGTGCCGCTGCAGCGGGCGCTGCTGCGGGCCGCCCTGGACAGCGTCCGTCCCGGCGGGATGGTCGGGTACGTCACCTGCTCTCCGCACCCGGAGGAGACCGAAGGCGTGCTGCGGGTGGTGCTCGGCGAGCGCGAGCAGATCGAGGTCATCGACGCCCCCGCACTCGCCTGGCAGGTCCCCGGTGCGCGCCGCGGGCCGTACCTGCAGCTGTGGCCGGACCTGCACGGCACCGACGCCATGTTCCTGGCACTGCTGCGGCGCACCCGCTGAGCCCGGGCCTAGGGTGCCAGGCGTGGGAGTGCAGATCAGCCCGAGCATCCTGACCGCGGACTTCGCCGTCCTCGCCGACGAGGTCGAGCGGATCGGCAACGCCGACTGGCTGCACCTGGACGTCATGGACAACCACTTCGTCCCCAACCTCACCTTCGGGCTGCCCGTGGTGCGCTGCCTGCTGCGCCGCAGCCCGCTGCCCGTCGACGCGCACCTCATGATCGACGACCCCGACCGGTGGGCGCCGGCCTACGCCGAGGCGGGGTGCGCCAGCGTGACCTTCCACGCCGAGGCGGCCCGGGCGCCGATCCGACTCGCCCGTGAGCTGCGTCGTCTTGGTGCCCGGGCCGGGCTGGCACTCAACCCGGCGACACCTGTCGAGCCCTACGCGGACCTGCTGCCCGAGCTGGACATGCTGCTGGTGATGACCGTCGAGCCTGGATTCGGGGGGCAGCCGTTCCTGCCGAGCTGCCTGCCGAAGATCCGCCGGGCTCGCGACCTCATCCGCGCCAGCGGACTCCAGGTGTGGCTGCAGGTCGACGGCGGGATCTCCCCGAGCACCATCGAGGAGTGCGCCGAGGCCGGCGCCGATGTGTTCGTCGCCGGGTCGGCGGTCTTCTCCGCCTCCGACGCCGCGGCGCAGGTCGACCGGCTGCGGGCCCTGGCGCGGGCCTGCGTGCACGCCTGAGGCTGTTCCTCCCCCGGCGGGGTGGCCGCTGGTGTGGGACAATGCCGGGGTGTTCCGGGGTCGGTGAAACTCCGAGCCGGCGGTGACAGCCCGCGACCCGCCCACCGCGTGGTGGCCGGTGGACCAGGTGCAACTCCTGGGCCGACGGTGACAGCCCGGATGGGAGGAACACCGGCGGTCCCGGCTGGGCCCGTCCCTCCCACCCTGGGCGCGCGACCCGGAACGAGGGAGGAGGACATGGCCAGCCCGGAAGAGATGCGGGCCATGCGTCGCGCCCTCGATCTCGCCGTGAGCGACGGGGTGCCTGTGGGTCCGAACCCGCGCGTGGGATGTGTGCTACTCGACCCCGGGGGCCAGGTGGTGGGGGAGGGGTACCACCGTGGCGCGGGCACGCCGCACGCTGAGGTCGTCGCGCTGGCCGCGGCAGGCACGACCGCTCGGGACGCCACGGCCGTGGTCACCCTCGAGCCCTGCTCGCACACCGGCCGCACCGCACCCTGCACGCACGCCCTGCGGGAGGCGGGGGTGGCCCGGGTCGTCTTCGCGCAGCCGGACCTCAACCCGATCGCCGCGGGGGGCGCCGAGGCGCTGCGAGCCGCCGGCATCGATGTGGAGGGCGGGGTCATGGCCGAGGCGGCGCGACAGGTCAACCCGGAGTGGTCCTTCGCCATGCGCCGCGGACGACCGTTCGTCACCTGGAAGTTCGCCGCAACCATGGACGGCCGGGTGGCCGCCACCGACGGCACCAGCCAATGGATCACCGGGGACGACGCGCGCGCTGACGTCCACGCATGGCGGGCCCGCTGCGACGCGGTCCTGGTCGGTACCGGCACGGTGCTGGCCGACGACCCCCGGCTCACCGTCCGCCCCGCCGACGGACGACCGGTCGACAGGCAACCCAGGCGGGTGGTCATGGGGACACGCCCGATCCCGGCCCAGGCCCGTGTCCTCGACGACTCAGCCCCCAGCCAGGTCCTGCGAACCCGCGACCCCCGGCAGGCGATGGCCGAGCTGTTCGGTTGGGACGTCGCCCATGTCTACCTCGAGGGGGGCCCGCGACTGGCCGGTGCGTTCGTGTCCGACGACCTGGTGGACCGGGTGATCGCCTACTACGCCGGGCGGCTGCTCGGGGACGGCCCGTCCGCGCTCGGGTCGGCCGGAGTCCACACCCTCGGCCAGGCACGCTCGCTCACCGTGCGTGAGGTGCGCATGGTCGGACCCGACGTGCGGGTGATTGCCGAACGTCCAGGATGGGAGGAGGAGTAACAGGTGTTCACCGGACTGGTCGAGGAGCTTGGGGAGGTCACCGCCGTCCACGACCTCGGCGACTCCGTGCAACTGACGGTGCGAGGACAGACCGTCACCTGCGATGCGAGTCCAGGCGACTCGATCGCGGTCAACGGTGTCTGCCTGACCGTCGTGGACGCCCATGACGGTCGGTTCAGCGCGGACGTCATGGCCGAGACACTGTCCAGGTCATCGCTTCGCGGGGTGGCGGTCGGTCGGCGGGTCAACCTCGAGCGACCGCTACGGCTGGCCGATCGGCTCGGTGGTCACCTGGTCCAGGGTCACGTCGACGGTACCGGAGCCGTGCTGTCCCGCCACCACGGCGAGCACTGGGACGTCGTGCGTATCGAGCTGCCCGGGCGCCTGGCGCGGTACGTGGTCGAGAAGGGCTCGATCGCCGTCGACGGTGTCTCGCTCACCGTCTCGGCTGTCGGGCAGGGATGGTTCGAGGTGAGCCTGATCCCGACCACCCTGCGAGCCACGACCCTGGGTCTGGTCGCCGACGGCGCCCCGGTGAACCTGGAGGTGGACGTGCTGGCCAAGTACGCCGAGCGGCTGCTCGGACTGGAGGACCGATGACCGCCTCGCCCACCGCGCCGACCAGCGGGCTGCACGTGCAGCTGGACCGCGTCGAGGATGCCGTCGCCGACATCGCCGCCGGAGGACCGGTCGTCGTCGTCGACGACCCCGACCGGGAGAACGAGGGCGACCTCATCTTCGCCGCCGGTGCCGCGACCCCCGAGCTGGTCGCGTTCATGATCCGCTACACCAGTGGCGTGGTCTGCGTGCCGATGGAGGGCGCGATGCTGGACCGACTCGGCATCCCGCTGATGACCCCGCACAACCGGGAGCGGATGCGTACCGCGTACACCGTCAGTGTCGACGCGCGCGACGGAGTGACCACCGGGATCTCAGCAGCCGACCGGGCCCGCACCATCCGGGTGCTGGTCGACTCCGCCACCGAGCCCTACGAGATCGTCCAACCGGGCCACGTGTTCCCGCTGCGCTACCGCGAGGGCGGAGTCCTGGTGCGGCCCGGGCACACCGAGGCCGCCGTCGACCTGGCCCGGCTGGCCGGGCAGACCGCAGCCGGTGTCATCTGCGAGATCGTCAACGACGACGGCACCATGGCACGAGGAGAGCAGCTGCGTGCCTTCGCCGACACCCATGGTCTGCGGATGATCTCGATCGCCGACCTGATCCGGTTCCGCCGACTCGCCGAGAGCCAGATCTCGCGGGTGGCCGACACCAGGCTGCCCACCGAGGTGGGCGTGTTCACCGCGATCGGGTACCGCGACCTGGTGGACCAGGTCGAGCACGTCGCTCTGGTGATGGGCGACATCGCCGACGGGCAGGACGTGCTGGTCCGAGTGCACTCGGAGTGCCTGACCGGGGACACCTTCGGCTCGCTGCGCTGCGACTGCGGGCCGCAGCTGCACGCGGCCATGGCAGCCGTTGCCGCCGAGGGACGCGGGGTCGTGCTCTACATGCGCGGCCACGAAGGACGCGGCATCGGCCTGGTCCACAAGCTGCAGGCCTACCAGCTCCAGGACGCCGGGGCCGACACGGTGGACGCCAACCTCGCTCTCGGGCTGCCCGCCGACGCCCGGGACTACGGCACCGGTGCTCAGATCCTGTCCGACCTCGGTGTGCGCAGCATGCGGCTGCTCACCAACAACCCGGCCAAGCGCGCCGGGCTGCAAGGGTACGGCCTGTCGATCATCGAGCGCGTCCCGCTGGCCATCCCGCCCAACGCCGACAACGCCCGCTACCTGCGTACCAAGCGCGACCGGATGGGGCACCATCTTCCCGTCGAGGGGCTCGAGTGAGCGGGACGGGCAGCCCGAGCGCGGTGGTGACCGGCGGTGCCGGGCTGCGGGTCCTCGTGGTGGCTGCGCAGTGGCACGACGAGATCATGGCCGGCTTGCTGGCCGGCGCCAGGCGCGGGTTGGAGGCCGCCGGCGTGCGCGAGGTGACCGTGGTGCGCGTTCCTGGCTCGTTCGAGCTCCCGGTCGCCGCCGAACGTGGCGTGCGGGCAGGGATGGATGCTGTGGTCGCGCTCGGGGTCGTGGTGCGCGGCGGTACGCCGCACTTCGAGTACGTGTGCCAGGCCGCCACCGCCGGGCTGACCCAGGTCGCCGTGTCCAGTGGGGTGCCGATCGGGTTCGGTCTGCTGACCTGCGACACCGAGGAGCAGGCCCGCGACCGCGCCGGGCTTGACGGGTCGCGCGAGGACAAGGGGTTCGAGGCCGCCCAGGCGGCCGTCGCGACCGCCCTGTCGCTGCGGGTGCTGGCCTAGCCGGACCCGGCGTCCAGCAGCCGCAGGCTGGGCGAGAGCACCGAACCCACCGCGAGGAGCCCGAGCATGCACGCCATCACGACGAACGCCGTGCCGATACCGGCAGAGTCGATGAGCGGTCCGACGGCCAGCAGGCCAACCGGCCCGGCGGCGTAGGCAGTGGAGGTCATCACCCCGACGACCCGTCCGCGGAGCCGGCCGGGCGTCACCTCCTGCGCGGTGACGTTGGTGATCGGGTCGACCGCCCCGTAGCTGGCACCAGCGGCCAGGCCGAGGACCAGCAGCACCGGGAAGTCCGGTAGTGCCGACATGCCGCCGACCGTGATCGCCAGCAGCACCAGCGAGACAACGAAGACCCGATGCCGCGACACCCTCGGTGCCACCGCGCCGTACCCGAGCGACCCTGCCACCACCCCCGCGGACAGCACCGCCAGCAGCGCGCCGAGACGCCCGGGGGAGCCCTGCTCGACGAAGTAGGCCGGCAGGATCACCCCCTCGATCGGCAGCCATGCCAGCACCGCCACCGCGGAGACCGCCGTGAGCGCACGGATGACGGGGGTGTGCAGCACGAACCGCAGGCCCTCACCGGTGGCGGCCCAGAACGTGGGTCGGATCCCGTCGTGCTCGACGCGTCCGGCCGCAGGCACCCGTACTCCCAGCGCCAGCACCGCGGCCAGGACGAACGCGACAGTTGTCGCGTACAGGGTGCCGGTGGCTCCCACCAGTGCGATGAGCACGCCGCCCAGCCCAGGGGCGACGAGGTAGGCGACCCCGAACACCGCGGTGTGCACGGTGTTGACGCGGTCCAGCCGCAAGCCGGCGACCTGGGTGCTCTCCGGCAGCATCGCCTCCCGGGCGGTGAACCCGGCCGGGTCGAACACCGCACCGAGGGCAGCCAGCACGGCGATGGTCGGCACCTCCAGTCCCAGCCGCGCGTCGATCACCGGGACCGCGGCAGCACTGAGCGCGGAGAGCAGGTCGGCGACCACCGCGGTGCGCCGCCGACCGACCAGGTCGACGACCGTGCCGCTGATCAGCGACGACAGCACCAGGGGCAGCGCGGTCGCGGCGGCAACGACCCCCGCCGCCGTGGCGCTGCCGGTGCGCTCGAGCACGAGCCACGGGAACGCGACGGCCACGATGCCGTTGCCGACCCCGGACAGGAACGTGGAGGTCTCCAGCGCCAGCAGTGGAGTCAGCCGCCGCCCGCTCACCCCCCCATCATGCGTGAGGTCAGCCCAGCCGCTGCTCCAGCCCGTCGACGACATGCGCCAGCACCTCGACCCTGGCGTTGCGCTTGTCGTTGCCGGAGATGATGTGCCAAGGCGCCCCGACCGTGGACGTGCGGATGACCATCTGGTCGACCGCCTGGACGTAGGCGTCCCACTTCTCCCGGTTCCGGTAGTCCTCTTCGGTGATCTTGTGGCGCTTGTAGGAGGTTTCCTCGCGAGCGCCGAACCGGGCGAGCTGCTCCTCGGCGGAGATGTGGATCCAGAACTTCGCCAGGTAGGTGCCGTGCTCGACCAGCTGCTGCTCGAAGTCGAGGATCTCGTCGAAGCCGCGCTGCCACTCCGCCGGCGTGGCGAACCCCTCCACCCTCTCGACCAGCACCCGGCCGTACCAGGTCCGGTCGTAGATGGCGATGCGGCCGTCACGCGGGACGTCCCGCCAGAACCGCCACAGGTAGTGGTAGCGGCGCTCCTCCTCGGTCGGGGCCGCCACCGCGTGGACCCGGTAGTCGCCGGCCTCCAGCGCCGCCGTCAGGCGCCTGATCGCCCCACCCTTGCCCGCTGCGTCCCAGCCCTCGAAGGCCAGGACGGTCGCCACGTCGCGACGCCGCGCCTCGTCGGCGAGCAGGTGCAGGCGTGCCTGGAGGTCTTCGAGCAGGCGCCGGTACCGCTTGGCGCCCTGGGTCCTGGACAGGTCGACGTGGGCCAGCACCGTGGCCTGCTGGTCGGGGTCGACGAAGAACTCACTCGGTGTGGGCGCCGCTGCGGAGGGCAGACCCTGGAGCCGGGTCTGAAGGCTGCCCAGGATCGACCGTGCGACGGACAGATCTCGGTAGCGCGCGTCGGTGCCCTCGATGATGGTCCACGGTGCGCCACTCACCGAGGTGTCCGCCAGCACCATCTCGATGGTCGGGATGGCCTGGTCAAGGCTCTTGGCCATCGTCCAGTCGCGCTCGTCGTAGCGCCAGGCCTCGTCGCCGGACCGTTTCGCCCGCTTCATCCGTCGGCGCTGCGTAGCGGCCGGGGTGTGCAGGTAGTACTTCAGGAGCAGCGCCCCGTCGGCGAGCAGCATCCGCTGGGTGCTGCGCAGATGCTTGGCCCAGCGGTCCAACTCGTTGCGGTCGACCTCCCCGTCCAGGTGAGCACGCACCATGCGCATCAGGCCGCCCACCCACAGCGCCATGCGCCCCTTGGGGGGCAACGACGTCCACAGCCTCCAGGCGTCAGGACGCTGCCTGGCCTCCTCACCGACCTCGGAGAACACCTGGGTGGTCAGGTACCGGCTGTCCAGCCACTCGTTGAGCCGGTTGACCAGCGCGTTGGCCCCGACCCGGTCGTCGCCGGCGATGATGACGACCACCGGGAAGTCCGCGGACGCCAGGTCGAACTGGGCGTTGAGCAGACCCAGCCGGAGCTCGGGGAGGGCCGAGGTGAAGTCCTCCTTGGACACGGAGTTGCCGGCAGCGGCAGCGTTGAGCATGCCGATGATCATGACCGTCCCCGCCCGGGTCAGCAAGAGGCCTGGCCGAGCCCGGCGCTACGGTTCACCCATGGCGAGCAACGGCGGCTCCCGGGTGACCCACGTCCAGGACGGCCCGGTCTCGGTGATCACCATGGACGACGGCAAGGTCAACGCGGTCAACCACGGGCTCATCGACGAGCTGGACAGCGCCCTGCAGGCCGCTGCGGGGTCGCGGGCGATCGTCCTGGCCGGGCGACCCGGGGTGTTCTCCGGCGGCTTCGACCTCTCGGTCGTCGGCTCCGGTGGCCCCGATGCGCAGATGCTGCTGCACAGGGGGGCGGGCTTGGTGGCCAGGCTGTACCAGAGCCCGGTACCGGTGGTCACCGCGTGCACCGGTCACGCCGTGGCGCTGGGAGCCGTCCTGCTGATGGCCACCGACCTACGGGTGGGCGCCCGTGGCGAGTTCACCATCGGTCTGAACGAGGTCGCCATCGGGATCCAGCTGCCACCGATGCTCATCGCGATGGCCCACCAGCGGCTGGACTCCGCCCGGCTGACCGAGGCGGTGCTCCTGTCGCGGATGTGGACCCCGGACGAGGCGGTGGGCGTGGGGTTCCTGGACGAGGTCAGTGACCCCGACGCGGTGCTGTCCTCGGCGACCGAGAGGGCAAAGGACCTCGGAACCCGGTTGCAGCCCGACGCCTACCAGGCCACCCGGGCGTACCTGCGCGGATCGGTGACCGATCTGCTCGAGGGATGAGTGTCCGAGGGGGGACTTGAACCCCCACGCCCTTAGTCGGGCACTAGCACCTCAAGCTAGCGCGTCTGCCTATTCCGCCACCCGGACGAGAGCCACCAGGGTAGCAGGATGGGCCCATGGTCCCCGAACACGCGAGCCTGGACAGCGAGGTCGTGCGCCTGTGCCGAGACCTCATCCGGATCGACTCCACGAACTACGGAGACGGCAGCGGGCCGGGTGAGCGAGAGGCCGCCGCCTACGTAGCCGACCGACTGGACGAGGTGGGACTCGACCCGGTCGTCCTGGAGTCGGCGCCCCGCCGGACGAGCGTCGTGGCACGCCTGCCGGGGGGCGATCCGGACAGGTCGGACGCGCTGCTGCTGCACGGGCATCTCGACGTCGTCCCCGCCGACCCCAAGCAGTGGCGCTACGACCCTTGGGCGGCCGAGATCGCCGATGGCTGTGTCTGGGGCCGCGGAGCGGTCGACATGAAGGACATGGACGCCATGATCCTGAGCGTCGTGCGCGACCGGCTCACCGGCGGCCGCCCACCTGCTCGGCCGGTGGTGCTGTGCTTCACCGCCGACGAGGAGGCCGGTGGAGTCCAGGGGGCGCACTGGCTCGTCGACCACCACCCGCAGTTGTTCGCAGGCTGCACGGAGGCGGTCAGCGAGGTCGGGGGGTTCTCGGTCACGCTTCCCTCAGGGCACCGCACGTACCTCGTGCAGGCCGCGGAGAAGGGGATCGCGTGGCTGACCGTCGAGGCGGAGGGCACCGAGGGGCACGGGTCGTTGCCTCAGCAGGACAACGCGGTGGCCACTCTCGCCCATGCCCTGGCCCGAGTGGCCGACCACGAGTGGCCCACCATCGTCACTCCCACCATCGCCGACCTGTTCGCCAGGCTCGAGCGCGACGCCGGGCTCGCACTCGACCCCGGCGACGGGCCAGGGGTGCAGCGGGCGCTCGGCTCGATCGGGCGAGTGGTGCGAGCCGCCACGCGCAACACCGCCAACCCGACGGTCGTGCGCGCCGGGCAGAAGACCAACCAGGTGCCGCGGACCGCGCAGGCGCAGATCGACGGCCGTTTCCTGCCCGGTCAACGCGAGGAGTTCCTCGACACCATCGACCGACTGCTCGGCGAGCGGGTGCGCCGGATCGACTCCTACCTCGACGTGGCGCTCGAGGTGCCCTTCTCCGGGCCGACGGTGCAGGCCATGGTCACTGCCCTGACCGAGAACGACCCCGGCTGCTCGGTGGCGCCTTACCTGCTCTTCGGCGGTACCGACGCGAAGGCGTTCAGCCGCCTCGGCATCCGCGGCTACGGCTTCTCACCGCTGCGGCTGCCGGCGGACCTGGACTTCCCGGCGCTGTTCCACGGTGTGGACGAACGCGTCCCGGTCGCTGCCCTGCAGTTCGGTGCCCGGACCCTGGACCGGTTCCTCGACCTGTGCTGAACCGAGGAGGTCCTCAACGGGTCGCGCTGACCCTCATGGCGCGCCGACGCAGTCGCACCCGCCGCGTGCCGTCCGGGTAGACACGCACCCGGTCCAGCACCCAGTTGTCGACCTCGGCGTGCCCCACGATGATCTGTCGGGCTGCCGAACGGGAGGTGCCCCGCGGCAGGGTGAAGGACAGGAACTCCCATCCCAGCACTGGTGCGGTCACGCCGTCGGTAGGTCCGTGACGACGCCGGGAGCAGCGGACACCTCGTCCAGGGCAGCCTCGATCTCGGTCGGTAGCCGCACCTGCTCGCTGGCCAGGACGCCGCGCAGCTGCGCGGCCGTGCGCGCGCCCACCAGGCAGGCCGACACCGCGGGTCGGTCCCGCACCCAGGCCAGCGCGACCTCCAGCGGCGCCACGCCCAGACCGTCCGCGGCGGTAGCGACAGCCTCGACGATGCCGCGCGCCCAGTCGGCGAGGTACGGCTGCACGAACGGCCCCAGGTGCGGCGAGGCGGCACGGGAGTCCGCCGGGATCCCTCCTCGGTACTTCCCGGTCAGCACCCCGCGGCCGAGCGGGGAGGCAACCAGCAGCCCTATCCCGAGCTCGTGGGAGGCGGGCACCACCTCCTCCTCGACGTGCCGACGCAGCAGCGAGTACTCCGCCTGCACCGCGACGGGGACCGAACGCCCTGGCCAGCACTGCTGGTGCGCCACCGTCCAACCCAGTCGCCACCCGGACTCGACACCGATCCCCACGTAGCGGGCGCGTCCGCTGGCCTGGGCGATGTCGAGCGCGGACAGCGTCTCCTCCGCCGGTACGCCGTCGGAGATCCCGTGCACGAGCCACAGATCCAGGTGATCGGTCCCCAGCCGACGCAGCGAGGCGTCCAGCTGACCGATCAGGGCGGATCGGCTGGTGTCGTGGACGAGCTCGTCGTGCTGCCAGCGCAGCCCGGCCCGACCACTCAGCACGAGCTCGCAGCGTGGCACCACACGCTCGAGCAGGTTGCCCAGGACCAGCTCGGCCTGGCCGTCGCCGTACTCCGGCGCGCAGTCCACCAGCGTCCCGCCGGTACCCACGAAGGCCTCGAGCTGGTCGTGGGCCTCGTGCTCGTCGGTGTCCCTGCCCCATGTGATGGTGCCCAGACCCAGCCGCGAGACCGTCAGGCCGCTGCGGCCCACCCGTCGCGTCTCCACAGTGGTCCGAAGGCTACCCGGGGCGGCAGGAGGAGCCGTGACTACGCTGCCTGCCCATGCGACTGGCACCGGACCTGCACCGCGTCGGCCCGAGCGTCTCCAGCGGGTCGACGCGGCGGTAGACCGGCCGGCTGGCGACGCAGGGCACCCAGGCAGCACCGATGGAGTGGCTTCAGGCGATCCTGCTGGGAGTCCTGCAGGGGCTGACCGAGTTCCTGCCGATCTCCAGCAGCGCTCATCTGCGGGTGTTCCCAGCCTTCCTCGGCTGGGAGGACCCCGGAGCCGCGTTCACCGCGGTCGTCCAGATCGGCACGGAGCTGGCGGTGCTGCTCTACTTCTGGCGTGACATCTGGCGCATCGCCACGGCCTGGCTTCGTGCCCTGGTGCGGCCCGAGCACCGGGACGACCCGGACGCCCGGCTGGGGTGGTTCATCATCGTCGGCAGCATGCCCATCGTGGTGCTGGGGGTGCTGTTCCAGGAGCAGATCGAGACCAGCGCCCGCAACCTGTGGCTGGTCGGCACGATGCTCGTCGTGTTCGGGGTGGTTCTCGGGGTGGCTGACCGTGTCGGGGCCCACCGCTACCCGATCGCGCACCTCGGCTGGCGGGACGCGGCGCTGCTCGGCATCGGGCAGGCGATGGCCCTCATCCCAGGAGTGTCCCGCTCTGGCGCCACGATCAGCATGGGACTGCTGCTGGGCTACGAGCGGGCGGCGGCGACCCGGTACGCGTTCCTGCTGGCGATCCCCGCCGTGGTCGGGGCCGGGTTGTTCCAGCTGCCCGACATCCCGGGTGGGGAGAACGTCTACGGCGTCGGCCCCACCGCGGTGGCCACCCTGGTGGCCTTTGCCGTCGGGTACGCCTCGATCGCATGGCTGCTGCGCTGGGTGACCACGCGGTCGTACCTGCCGTTCGTGGTGTACCGAGTGGCGCTGGGCACGATCGTGCTGACCGGTCTGGCGACCGGGGCGCTCACTGCCTGAGGCCGGCGAGGTACTCCGCGGCGTCGGGTGCGCCCACCAGCCAGGTCTCGGGGTCCACCGGGGTGCCGTTCACCCGGACCTCGAAGTGCAGGTGTGGCCCGGTGGAGTACCCGGTCGAGCCGATCAGGCCGATCAGCTGGCCCTTGTCCACCCGCTCACCAGGGCTGACGGAGATCCTGGACTGGTGCGCGTACAGCGTCGCGACGATGGCACCACCGATCCGCCCGTGGCTGATCACCGTCATGTTGCCGTAGGCGCTGTTGTATCCAGCGAGCACGACGGTGCCGTCGTCGGCGGCGTGGATGGTGCCGTCGCCGATCCCGTAGTCCGAGCCGGTGTGCAGCTTGACGTAGCCAAGGATCGGGTGCAGCCGCGGACCGAATCGTGAGGTCAACGACCCGTTTGCGGGGCGGACGAACGCACCGGTGCCCGCCACGGCGCTCGGGTCGTCGAGCACCTCGGCCCAGCCGGCCAGGGAGAACCCCACCGCCTGGCTGGCCGAGAGCAGCCGCTCGGTTCGGGTGAGCTCCTCGGCCTGCACCCCGAGGGCCGTCGCCAGCGCCTGCTCGCGCAGGTCGACGAGCGCCTGGGTCTCCTCGGCCACCACCCGGGCCGTCTGCTCGGCCTGGCTGGCCAGGTCGAAGGCATCTTGGGCCACCTGCTCGGCGCGTTCCCGCTCCTCCAGCGCCGCCTGCAACCGGGCCTGCGCTTCGGCCAGCTCGGCCAGCTCGGCGGCCAGACCGGCGATGACGACATCCTCGGAGCGCAGCACCGCCTCCACGGCGCGCAGGTTCGCGGCGAACTCCTGCGGGGAGGACGACTCCAGCACCACGGTCAGGCTGGTCAGCGGGCCGCCCGAACGGTAGGCCTCGCGGGCCAGCGAGCCGAGCAGCTCGCGCTGCTCGTCCAGCGCGGAGACGCCGTCGCTGAGCTCACGCTCGGCCTGCGTCTGCGCGACCCGAGCGGCAGCGGCCTCCTGCACTGCCTGGTCGCGCACCTGCGCAGCCGCAGCACGGGCCTTCTCGGCCTCTGCCAGCCGTCCCTGCGCGGCTGCCAGCTGGGCCTCGGCGCTGTCCAGCGCCGCCCGCGCCGCCAGCAGCTCGGCGTAGGACTCCTCGTCGTCGACGGAGGCATCCGGCGAGGCCTGCGGCGAGGCGGTGCGGGCGGGGGGCCGCTGCTGCACCGGGCCGACGAGGTCCAGAGAGCCGGCCTTGGGTGGCGGCAGCCCCGGAGCGGTGGCCTTCGCCACGCTCGCCTCGTCCGCGGGTGGCGGTGCGGGTGCGGGCGGGTCGGGTACCGGAGCCGGGGCTGCCGGCTGGGATGGCGTCGGGGTCGCCGATGCAGCGCCAGGCTGCGGCGGGGAGGTGGGGCTGGGTGTCGCCGCGGGTGCGGGTGCGGGTGCGGAATCTGACGCCGGCGCGGGGTCGGGGTCGACGGGCAGACCCACCGCCGCCGCCGATCCGAGCGTGCTCGCGGCGACGAGCAGCGCCGACGACGCGACGCCCACGGCTCGACGCAACGACACGCTGGTCACCGACGACACCTCCGGAGGAGAGGAACGATCCCCATGTCTACCCGACGGGGGGCCCTGCGGCCATGCCCCGAACGGACGATCACAGCCATCGGGCAGCTGCGACCTAGGCTGCCGACGTGTCGACTGTGCTGCTCGTCCGCCATGGCCGCACCTCCGCGAACACCGCTGGAGTGCTGGCCGGCTGGACGCCGGGGATCGGTTTGGACGACACCGGACGTGCCCAGGCCGAGGCCCTGGCCGCCCGGTTCACCGGGCTGACGGTGACGCGGCTGGTCTCCAGCCCTCTGGAGCGCTGCATGCAGACCGCGGCGACTGTGTCCGACGCGGTGGCGACACCGGTCTCCAGCGACGACCGGCTCGGTGAGGCCCGTTACGGGGAGTGGACCGGGCGTGCCCTGGCGGATCTGGCGCGCACCCGGCTGTGGCGAGTCGTGCAGGACCATCCCTCCGCCGCAGTGTTCCCGGGTGAGGACGGCGAGGCGATGGCGCACGTGCAGGCTCGTGCCGTCGAGTGCGTTCGTGAGCACGACCGGGCCGTGACGGCCGAGCACGGGGACGGCGCGGTCTGGGTGGCCGTCTCGCACGGTGACGTCATCAAGGCGGTGCTGGCCGACGCCCTGGGGACACACCTGGACTCCTTCCAGCGACTGGTCGTCGACCCGTGCTCGGTGTCGATCGTCCGCTACACCCCGCTGCGCCCGTTCGTCGTTCGGGTCAACGACACCGGCGGCTCGCTGGACGCGCTGCGTCCGCGGCGACGGCCGCGGCGGCGCAGCCGCACCAGCGACGCTGACGTGGGCGGCGGCGCGGGGGACTCGTAGGCTGGGACCGTGCCCGCTGCGGAGTTCCGTCACGACCAGCCTGACCGCTGCGTGGTGGGCACCGTCGGTGACCCCGGGCAGCGCACGTTCTACCTGCAGGCCCGTACCGGGGACGTCCTGACCAGCGTGGTGCTGGAGAAGACGCAGGTCGCCGCCCTCGCCGACCGTATGGAGGAGCTGCTGGACTCGGTGGTGCGACGCACCGGTGGGCAGGCATCGGTGCCCGCTGCCACCCCGACCACCGTGGACGACCTGGGGCCGCTGGACATCCCGCTGGAGGAGGAGTTCCGGGTGGGCACGCTGGCGATGGCCTGGCTCGGCGAAGAGGAGCGCCTGGAGGTCATCGCCACCGCCGTACCCGTCGACCCCGAGCAGCAGACGCCCGAGGACGAGCTCGACGTGCTCACCTTCGCGCTGACCGGGGCGCAGGCACGCGCCTTCGTCAGCAGGGCCCGGGCGGTGGTCTCGGCCGGGCGGCCACCCTGCCCGCTGTGCTCCCAACCGCTCGATCCTGCCGGGCATGTCTGCCCCCGGCAGAACGGCTTCCACCGCCGCGGGTGAGCGACCCCCAGCCGCAGGATCACGGCGAGGGGCTGCTTGCGTTGCTGCGTGAGGGCGACCTCGTCGTCGAGGGCAGGGTGGTGACGGCGTCGAACCTGACCCTGTACGCCCGCGTCGACGGCCCGGACGGGGCCAGCGTCCCGTGCGTCTACAAGCCGGTGTCCGGCGAGCGGCCGTTGTGGGACTTCCCCGACGGCACCCTCGCGGCCCGTGAGGTCGCCGCGTACGCCGTGTCCGAGGGTGGCGGCTGGAACCTCGTCCCGCCGACGGTCCTTCGGGATGGCCCGCTCGGGCCGGGGATGTGCCAGCAGTGGATGGTGGTCGACGATGCCGCCGCGATGGTGGACGTCTTCTCCGCCGACCCGGGGGCCGAGGCACCGCCGGGGTGGCGCACCGTGCTGCGCGGACGGGACGAGGTCGGACGGTCCGTCGTTCTGGCCCACCTGGACTCCCCGGCGCTGCGGGAGATGGCGCTGCTGGACGCCGTGCTCAACAACGCCGACCGCAAGGGCGGGCACGTGCTCGCAGTACGTGGTGGCCAGGTGGTGGGCGTGGACCACGGGTTGTGCTTCCACGTCGAGCCGAAGCTGCGGACCGTGCTGTGGGGATGGCAGGGGGAGGCGTTGCTGCCCGCCGAGCAGGACCGGCTCGAGCGCCTGGCCCACCTGCTGGAGGACGTCCTCGGCGAGCAGCTGGGGCTGCTGCTGAGCCCCACGGAGGTGGCGGAGCTGGACCGCCGTATCGACGGCCTGCTGCACGCGGGTCGGTTCCCGCGGCCCAGCCGGTCGTGGCCGTCGATCCCCTGGCCGGCCTTCTGAGGCCGTCTAGGCTCGCCCGACGTGGACTCCTGGCCCGCAGCCGACCGGCCCGGCCTGCCCGGCCGCGGGTACCCCGTGCGCCTGTTCGACCCGGCCACCGCAGGCACCCAACCGGTGTCGCCGGGCCCACGGGCCCGGATGTATGTCTGCGGCATCACCCCCTACGACGCCACCCACCTCGGCCACGCCTTCACCTACCTCACGTTCGACCTGCTGCACCGCCTATGGCTGGACGAGGGACGCAGCGTCGACTACGTCCAGAACGTCACCGACATCGACGACCCGCTGCTGGAGCGGGCAGTGGCCATCGGCGAGGACTGGCGCGCGCTGGCCGACCGCGAGACCGCACTGTTCCGCGCCGACATGGCGGCGCTTCGGGTGCTGCCCCCGACCTGGTACATCGGTGCGGTGGAGTCGATGCAGCTGGTGGTCGACACGGTGAACCGGCTCGCCGACCGCGGGTCGGTCTACCAGGTCGACGGCGACCGGTACTTCGCGGTCGGCTCCGACCCCCGTTTCGGGGATGTCGCGCGTCTGGACGAGGCGACGATGACCGAGGTGTCCGCTGCGCGTGGCGGGGACCCGACGCGGCCGGGCAAGCAGCATCCGCTGGACCCGCTGCTCTGGCAGGCCGCCCGACCGGACGAGCCGGCCTGGGACACCGCGCTGGGCCACGGGCGGCCCGGATGGCACGTGGAGTGCACGGCCATCGCGCTGCAGTTCCTGGGGATGGGCTTCGACGTGCAGGGCGGGGGACGAGACCTGGCGTTCCCGCACCACGAGATGTGCGCCTCGCTCGGGCAGGTGGCGGAGTCGAGGTGGCCCTTCGCCCGACGCTACGTCCACACCGGCATGGTCGGCCTGGACGGGGAGAAGATGTCGAAGTCCCGGGGCAACCTGGTCTTCGTCTCACGGCTGCGCCAGGACGGGGTGCCGGCCGCGGCCATCCGACTGGCCCTGCTGGCGCGTGCCTACCGCCAGGACTGGGAGTGGACCCCCCCGGACCTGACCGATGCGCTCGCTCGACTCCAGAGGTGGCAAGCGGCGGTGGCTGCCCCGCAGGGCCCCGACGCGCACCCCCTCCTCGACGAGGTCCGACGCGCGCTGGCCGACGACCTGGATGCTCCTCGGGCACTGCGGGCGGTGGACCGCTGGGCCGAGCAGGTGCGCCTCGGGGAGGGCCGGGTGGTCGCTGCACCCCCTCTGGTCACCGACGTCGTCGACGCACTGCTGGGCGTCGACCTGCGTGGCGGCTGAGCCCGGCGGCTCGACGCAGCGCGCGGCTCACCCCGGGCCCTCGCTGCGACGCCGACGCAGGTATCGCTCGAACTCCGCGGCGATCGCGTCGCCCGAGGCGGCCTCGAGGTTCTCGGAGTCGGCGTGCTCCTCCAGCTGCGTGACGATGCCGGTCAGCTCCTCGTCGTCACTGACCATCTCGTCCACCGCTCGCTCCCAGGCGTGCGCCTCGTCAGGCAGCTCACCGAGGTCCAGCGGGCTGTCCAGCACATCCTCCACCCGGCGCAGCAGCGCCACCGTCGCCTTCGGGCTCGGTGGCTGCGCGACGTAGTACGGCACCGAGGCCCAGTACGACACCACCGGCAGCCCGGTCACGGTCAGCGCGTCCGCCAGCACCCCGACGATGCCGGTGGGACCGGTGTAGGAGGCCGGCGCGAGGCGCAACCTGTCGGCCAGGTCCTGGCTGCCGCTGACACCGGTGACCGGCACCGAGCGGCCGTGGGGGGTGTCGGCCAGCAGCGCACCGAGCAGCACCACCGCGCAGGCGTCCAGGCCTCGGCAGGCCTGCACCAGCTCGTCGGTGAACGTCCGCCACCGCACGCTCGGCTCGATGCCGCGGACGATCACCAGGTCTGTTTCGCTGCGGGGGAGCCGACCGGCCAGCACCCGCGTCGTCGGCCACTCGATGCGGCGCACCCCGCCCTCGTCCAGCGTGATCGTGGGGCGGTTGACCTGGAAGTCGTAGTAGTCCTCCGGGTCCATGCGCCCCACCTGGTGTGCCTGGCAGATCGCTGCCAGATGGGCCGCGGCGCTCGAGGCCGCCTCACCCGCGTCGTTCCAGCCCTCGAACGCGGCCACCACGACCGGGCGCGTCAACGGTCGGGCGAGGGTGATCTCCACCGGGTCAGCCTACGCAGGCAATCCCCGCGAACCGCCTACCCTGGCGTCATGGTTCCTACGCTACGCACCGCTCTGGCCGAGAGAATCCTCGTCGCCGACGGTGCCATGGGCACGATGCTGCAGGCCGGCGACCCCACGCTGGAGGACTTCGACTCGCACGAGGGGTGCAACGAGATCCTCAACGTGACTCGGCCCGACCTCGTCCGGTCGGTGCACGAGGCCTACCTCGAGGTGGGTGTGGACTGCGTCGAGACCAACACCTTCGGGGCCAACCTGGCCAACCTCGGCGAGTACGGGATCGCCGACCGGATCGCCGAGCTCGCCGGCGCGGGCGCACGGATCGCCCGCGAGGCCGCGGACGCCTACTCCACACCGGAGCATCCGCGCTACGTCCTCGCCTCGGTCGGACCGGGCACCAAGCTCCCGTCGCTCGGGCACGTCACGTACGAGGAGCTGCGCGTGGCGTACCGCACGCAGGTGGCTGCGATGGTGCAGGAGGGGGTCGACGGCGTGCTGGTCGAGACCGCGCAGGACCTGCTGCAGGCCAAGGCGGCGCTCGCCGGGGCCCGTGAGGCCATCGAGCAGGCCGGTCGGGACGTGGTGCTCATCGCCCAGGTCACCGTGGAGACCACCGGCACCATGCTGCTGGGGTCGGAGATCGGTGCGGCGCTGACCAGCCTCGAGCCGATGGGCATCGACCTGATCGGGCTGAACTGCGCCACCGGCCCCGCGGAGATGAGCGAGCATCTGCGCCACCTGTCCCAGCACGCCACGGTGGGGCTGTCGTGCATGCCGAACGCGGGGCTTCCGGTACTCACCTCCGACGGCGCCCACTACCCCCTGACGCCGCAGGAGCTCGCCGACGCCCACGAGCGGTTCGTGGACGAGTACGGCGTGGGACTGGTCGGCGGGTGCTGCGGCACCACGCCCGAGCACCTTCGCCTGGTGGTCGAGCGGGTCGGCGGCCGAGCACTGCCCACGCGCCGTCCGCGCCGCGAACCGGGCGCGTCGAGCCTGTACACCCACGTGCCGTTCCAGCAGGACGTGACCTACCTGGCCGTGGGGGAACGCACCAACGCCAACGGCTCCAAGGCCTTCCGCGAGGCCCTGCTCGAGCAACGCTGGGACGACTGCGTGGAGATCGCCCGCAGCATGACCAAGGAAGGCGCCCACCTGATCGACCTGTGCGTGGACTACGTGGGACGCGACGGGGTCGCGGACATGCGCGAGGTCGCCAGCCGGCTGGCCACCGCCAGCACGCTGCCGGTGATGCTGGACTCCACCGAACCCGCGGTCCTCGCGGCCGGGCTGGAGTGCCTGGGAGGGCGAGCCGTGATCAACTCGGTCAACTACGAGGACGGGGACGGGCCGACGTCCCGGTTCGCCAAGGTGATGCCGCTGGTGGTGCAGCACGGGGCGGCCGTGGTGGCCCTGACCATCGACGAAGAGGGCCAGGCACGCAGCGCGGAGTGGAAGGTCAGGGTCGCCGACCGGCTGGTGGGTGAGCTCACCGGCAGGTGGGGGATGAGCGTGGGCGACATCCTGATCGACCCGCTGACGTTCCCGATCGCCACCGGCCAGGAGGAGACACGCCGCGACGGCGTGGAGACGATCGAGGCCATCGCGCAGATCAAGTCCCGCCATCCTGGGGTGCAGACCCTGCTGGGGGTCTCGAACGTGTCCTTCGGGCTGGCCCCGGCTGCGAGGGTCGTGCTCAACTCCGTCTTCCTCCACGAGTGCGTCAAGGCGGGCCTGGACGCCGCCATCGTCAACCCGGCGAGGATCCTCCCGCTCGCCCGCATCCCCGAGGAGCAGGTTCAGGTCGCTCTGGACCTCGTCCACGACCGTCGCCGACCCGGCTACGACCCGCTGACGGTGTTCCTGGACATGTTCGCCGGCGAGGCCGGGAGCCTGTCGGCCGCCTCGGCAGAGGAGGACCTCGCCGGCCTCCCGGTGTTCGCCCGGCTCGAGCGGCGCATCATCGACGGGCTCGGCAAGGGCCTGCAGGCCGACCTGGACGAGGCGCTGGAGCTGCGTCCGGCGCTGGACATCGTCAACGACACCCTGCTGTCGGGCATGCGCACCGTGGGTGAGCTGTTCGGCAGCGGGCAGATGCAGCTGCCGTTCGTGCTCCAGTCCGCCGAGGTGATGAAGGCCGCGGTCGCGCACCTCGAGCCGCACATGGACCGGGTCGAGGGCGACAATGCCCGTGGCAAGGCGACCATCGTGCTGGCCACCGTGAAGGGTGACGTCCACGACATCGGCAAGAACCTCGTCGACATCATCCTGACCAACAACGGCTACCGGGTGGTGAACCTGGGCATCAAGCAGCCGATCAGCGCCATCCTGGACGCGGCCGACGAGCAGCGCGCCGACGTCATCGGGATGTCGGGCCTGCTGGTGAAGAGCACCGTGATCATGAAGGAGAACCTGCAGGAGATGAACCAGCGGGGGGTGGCCGCCCGCTGGCCGGTCATCCTCGGCGGCGCCGCACTCACCCGCGCCTACGTCGACGACGACCTCGCGACGCTGTACGAGGGGGAGGTGCGCTACGCCCGGGACGCCTTCGAGGGGCTGCGGCTCATGGACGCCATTGCTGCGGCGAAGCGGGACGGACACGACGACCTGTCGCAGGCGCTGCCGGAGCGCCGCGGGCGCAGAGTCGCCCGGCGTTCCTCCGTCACCGACGCCGAGATGACCGACCTGCCCCGCTCCGACGTGGCCACCGACGTCGACGTCCCCACACCGCCGTTCTGGGGCAGCCGGGTGGTCAAGGGCATCAAGCTGGCCGACTACGCGGCCTACCTGGACGAGCGGGCCACGTTCCTGGGCCAGTGGGGGCTCAAGCCCACCCGCGGGGACGGTCCCGGGTACGACGAGCTGGTGGAGACCGAGGGCCGGCCACGCCTGCGGGGCTGGCTGGCGCGGATGCAGGCGGAGGGTCTGCTGGAGGCCGCGGTGGTGTACGGCTACTGGCCGTGCTACGCCGACGGCACCACCCTCGTGCTGCTCGACCCCGACACGTCCGACCCGGCCGACGAGGTGGCCCGCTTCGCCTTCCCCCGGCAGCGCCGAGACAGGCACCTGTGCCTGGCGGACTACTTCCGTCCCAAGGAGTCCGGCGAGCTCGACGTGATCGCGCTGCAGCTTGTCACGGTCGGTGCCCGGGTCAGCGAGGCTGCCGCGGAGCTGTTCGCCGAGCACGCCTACCGCGACTACCTCGAGCTGCACGGGCTGTCGGTGCAGCTGGCCGAGGCGCTGGCCGAGTACTGGCACGCCCGGGTTCGCGACGAGCTGGGGATCGCGCAGCGAGACGCCGCAGACCTGGCCGGGCTGCTGAAGCTGGACTACCGGGGGGCCCGCTACTCCTTCGGCTACCCGGCCTGCCCGGACCTGGAGTACCGCCGCGACATGGTTGCGCTGCTGCAGGCGCAGCGCATCGGGGTGGAGCTGTCCGAGGAGCTGCAGCTGCATCCCGAGCAGTCCACCGATGCCCTCGTGGTGCACCACCCCGAAGCCGTGTACTTCAACGCGGGCTGATCCCCGGCTCGACGATGACCGATGCCGACCTCGCGGTCCTGTTCGACATGGACGGGCTCCTGGTCGACACCGAGCCCCTGTGGTTCGTCGTGGAGTCCGCGGTGTTCCAGCGTCTCGGCGCGAGCCGGCCCTGGACGCCGCAGGACGCCGGCACGCTGGTGGGCAACGCGCTGCAGGTGTCGGCGGCAGCCATGACGGCGCTGGCCGGCTCGGACCGCCCCGCTGCAGATGTCGTGGGCTGGTTCGTCGAGGAGATGGCGGGTCAGCTCGACGGCGGGGTGCCGTGGAAGCCCGGCGCCCTGGACCTGCTGGCCCAGCTGCGGGACGCCGGCGTCCCGACCGCACTCGTCTCCTCCTCGTACCGGCGGCTCGTCCAGCCGGTCCTGGACCAGCTACCTGCCGGCACGTTCACCGCGTCGGTGGCCGGTGACGAAGTGACCGAGGGCAAACCCCACCCGGAGCCGTACCTGAAGGCGCTACGGCTGCTCGCGGCCGCGCCGCGACGCGCGGTGGTCCTGGAGGACTCCCCGACCGGGGCGAGGGCCGCTGCCGCCGCGGGCTGCACGGTCGTCCTCGTGCCCGACCTGGCTCCGCTGCCGCCCAGGCACCCGTGGGTGTACGCCCGGTCGCTGACCGAGGTGACGCTGGGCTGGCTTCGTGGGCTACTCGGTGGCGATGGCGGCCAGCACGTCCAGGTTGGCGGCACGGCGAGCCGGGACGATGGCGGCCAGGACGCCGACAAGTGCTGAGGTGACGAGAACGGTCACGATGACCGCCCACGGGATGGCGAGCTGATCGATTCCCTCGTCGGCGACGGACTGCTGCACGGCCACCCCGAACAGCAGCCCGAGGCCGACGCCGAGCAGGGCACCGAACATCGCGATGAGGACCGCCTCGATCCGGACCACCTGGCGGATCTGGTTGCGCGCGGTCCCCACGGCGCGCAGCAGGCCGATCTCGCGGGTGCGCTCGAGCACCGAGAGCACCATGGTGTTCACGATTCCCAGGATCGCGATCACGACGGCCAGACCGAGAAGGGCGTAGACCAGGCTGAGCACCTGGTTGACCTGGCCACGGAAGTCATCGACGAACTCGGTCTGGTCGAGCAGCTGCACCACCGGGTACGGCTCGAGCGCTTCGTCCAGTGCCGGCCGCAGGTCGCCGGCGTCGACGGCGTCCGAGGCCTTGATGAACAGCTGCGCGTCCTGGTCGGGCAGCCCGAGGTCGACGAACTCGTCACGACTGAGCACCAGGCCCGTCAACGGCCCCGTCTGCTCCAGGATGGCCCCGACGCGGTAGGTGCGTGGTCCCGAGGGCCAGGTGACCCTCAGCGTCGATCCGACCTCGGCGCCCGCTGCATCGGCTGTGTCCGGGTCTAGT
>CAYHHE010000009.1:0-46987 GCA_964356295.1 uncultured Actinomycetes bacterium
GTGTGGGGCGTGACACCGTCCTCGCCTGCCCGAGGCGAATCGCCGGGCCACGCTCCCTCATGGCACTCCTGTGCCGTTGCCGCTCGGCCCGCTGCCATGTTCGCCTCGCTGAAGAAGTCGAGCACGGTCGACTGGCTCTTCGCCTCTCCCATGGGTGGCCGTTGCGGTCCATCCTGAGGACATGGGCATCCTCGCTGTCGACTGGGAGGGTGTCACCGTGGCGGGCGGCAGCCTGCTGCCTTCATGGCCTTCGGCCACTACCTGAGTCGCTACCTGGGCGAGCCGAAGGCGCTTGGGGGCCTTGCCGGGGCGCCCCGGCCCGGAGCGCATCACGGACGCCGCACAACTGCTCACCGGGCTCGTCCTGATCGCAGGGTTGGCGGTCGCCATCTGGTTCATCTCCCGCTAGGCCGTGAAGCGAGCCGCGTCCCGGACCGCCGCCAGAGCGGTGGCCAGGCGTTCGGGGTCTCTTGTCGAGACCAGCCAGTACGGGACCGGGTCATGCACGTCGTCCACCCAGACTCGGACGCTGCTGCGGACGTAGCCCTTGAGCAGGAAGAACGCATGGGGGTCGGCGTCCTGGCCGCGGGCCAGGGCGGTCGCCTCGTCCGTGAGGGCCTCGATCGTGCCGATCGCCGATGGTGGCAGCTGGGCTCGTCCGGCCTGCAGCCCGCTCGTGTCTGCAGCCACCGTGGTGCTGCCCTGACCGACGAGCCAGGCTGTGCAGCCCAGCGCGAGCAGAGCGGCGGCGACCATTGCCATCGTCCCGCCCAGCGCGGCGTCATAGGCCACCCACAGCGCCAGCACCCCGAGCGCGGCCAGCGCCCACCACAGGGCCGGGACGTGCAGCCGCTCGGAGTAGATCACGGGTCCAGCGTCCCATGCCCAGGTACGGCGCCCCGATCTGGCTGGATAGGGTCGCAGACGTGAGCGTGGACACCGGCAACCACCCGGGCAGCGTCCTGCCACCGCCCGGGTGCGCGCTCCCCGCGCGCCCGCAGGATGCCCCACCACCCGGCAGCGCCCTGATCAGCCACTACGGCGCCTGCATGGGGTGTGGGACCGACCACCCGACCGGGCTGCGCATGCAGGTGGTGGCAGGCGAAGGCCTGACCGTCGCAGGACGTTTCACCGTGACCGAGGACCACCAGGGCGCCCCAGGTCTGGCCCACGGCGGGCTGGTGGCCCTGGCCATGGACGAGGTGCTCGGCGGACTGGGCTGGCTGCTGCGTCGGCCGATGGTCACCGGGCGCCTGCACGTGGAGTTCGTGCGCCCGGTCCGGGTGGGGGAGTCCCTGGCGCTCTCGGCCCGCGTCGACGGCGTGGACGGCCGCCGCATCTTCTGCTCAGGGCTGGCGCGCGAGGGTACTGACGAGGGCCCGGTTGCTGCGCGTGCCTTTGCGGTCTTCGTCGCGGTCCCGTTGGAGCACTTCCGGCGCCACGGTCGCGCCGCAGACGTCGATGCGGCTGCCCGGGCGGCCAGCGCGTTCGGGCCGGGCGCTCAGTGGGACGTGGCACCGTGAGCGAGGACGTGCCGACACCGGTGCCCGTCCTGCTCCGACGACTCGACCCGGCGCTGCCGCTGCCTCGCTACGCGCATCCGGGCGACGCCGGCGCCGACCTGCTGACCACCCAGGACGTCACCCTCGCGCCAGGGGAGCGGGCCGTCGTCGGCACCGGGATCGCCCTTGCGCTTCCGGACGGGTACGCCGCCTTCGTCCACCCCCGCTCGGGCCTTGCCGCCCGGCTGGGCGTGAGCATCGTCAACACACCGGGCACCGTCGATGCCGGGTATCGCGGGGAGATACGGGTCGTCCTGGTCAACCACGACCCCCGTTCAGGGGTCTCGCTGCGTCGCGGTGACCGCATCGCTCAGCTGGTGATCCAACGCGTCGAGCGGGCCCGGTTCGTCGTGGTGGAGACTCTGCCGGGGTCGGCCCGTGCTGACGGGGGGTACGGCTCGACCGGAGTGAGCAGCGCAGAGGTGACTGGGTCGACAGACGTGGAGAGGGCGCACCATGTTCCGCCGCCGCGGTAGACAGACCCAGGGACCGGAGTCGGAGCCGGCTACCGAGTCCAACGGTGGGCTCACTGGCGACACCGAGCCTGCAGAGGTCGCATCCGGGAGGCCCCCCCGTCCGAACGGGCCCTGGGACGTCTCCGAGCTCGACGGCAGCCACCCGTCGCACGGGGTGCCGCGCCTCGACCTCGGCGGCCTTCGGATCCGTCCCCTGGCAGGCATGCAGGTGCAGATGCAGGTGGACCAGGCCAGCGGCAGAGCCACCAGCGTGCTGCTCGCGGACGGGCCGGCCGCGCTGCAGCTCATGGCCATCGCCGCGGCCAAGTCCACGCCGCTGTGGCCGTCCACGATGGCAGGGATCACCGCCGACGCGGCCCGCAAGCAGGGGAGCACCCAGGAAGGGAACGGACCGTGGGGCCCCGTCCTGCGCCTGGCGCTGCCGGCCACCACGCCGGACGGGAAGACCGGTGTGCAGCCGTCGGTCGTGCTGGGGATCGACGGCCCCAGGTGGATGCTGCGCGCCACCATGATCGGCAAGGCTGCGGTCGACCAGGAGACGATGAACCGGATGATGGGGGTGGTCAAGGACAGTGTCGTCGTGCGGGGCGAGCACCCGATGCCCCCGGGGGAGCTCATCGCGCTGACCCCTCCGCCGAGGCCCGAGCCGGTGACCGCCGAGCCGTCAGCCTCGCAGGAGGGTGGGAGCGTCCCGGCCACTGCGCCGGACCGGGCCGTTGGCGAGGCGGCCGCGGATGAGACCTCCGCGGGCTCCGGGCCCGCGGGGACGTCGCCGAGGTCGGAACCGGACAGGACCGAGACCTGACTCGCTTGCTTCGCCTGCCGCGTGGATCCCCACGTCGCACCGCCTACGCTGCAGCGGCGTGGGTGCTGTGACGTCGTCGGACCATCTCCGCGTCGCAGGGGTGAGCGACGAACCGTCCTTGATGGAGGCACTCGGTGGTCGGCGGGGCCTTCTCGACTCCGCGCTGCCGGCGCTGACCTTCGTGATCGTGTACGTGGCCTCGTCCCAGCGGCTCGGCGTCGCGCTGCTGTCCGCGGTCGTGGTCGGGGTCGTCGTCGCGGTCCTGCGGCTGCTTCGGCACGACCCGCTTCGCCATGTGCTGGCCGGGTTCGCCGGCGTCGCGGTGTCTGTCGTCGTGGCCCGCAGCACGGGAGATCCGGTGGACTACTTCCTCCCGAGCCTGCTGGCCAACGCTGGAGCGGCGCTGGCATGGGCGGTGTCGATCGGGGTGCGTCGGCCGCTGCTCGGCGTCGTGGTGGGTGCGGTCACCAGGTCCAGACAGTGGCGCACCGACCCACGGCTGCTGTCGGCCTACCAGCGGGCCAGCTGGATCTGGACGGCGTCGTTCGTCCTGCGCCTGGTCGTCATGACGCCGCTGTGGCTGTCCGGTCAGCTGGTCGCGCTCGGGGTGGCCAAGGTCATCATGGGGTGGCCGATGGTGCTGGTGGTGATCTGGCTGTCGTGGCAGGTGCTGGAGCCTGCCTACCTCGCCGGACGTCGGACTGAGTCCGAGGCGGTGACGAAACCGCCGGTCCCGTAGCCTGCTCCCGTGAGCGTGTCCCCCCAGCGGCCCGTGAGCGCAAAGGGCCCGGCGGGCTTGCGTGGGCTGTGGAACAGGCTCACCTCGTCGGCGGAGGAGGAGGACGCCGCCGTGCTGCGGGACACGTCCCAGCAGCTCGGCTACGCCTCGGCGGCGGCCTGCGGCGACCGTGAACGTGTCACCGTCCACGGGGCCATCCGGTCGGTGACGATGCTGCCGCGGGCCGGGTCACCAGCGTTGGAGGCCGAGCTGTACGACGGAACCGGGGTGATCACGTTGGTGTGGCTGGGAAGGCGGCGCATCCATGGGATCGAGTGCGGCCGGACGCTGAGTGCCAGCGGACTGGTGTCCATCACCGGGGACAGGCGGGTGATGTACAACCCGCGCTACCAGCTGGACCCCGCCCGGGCCACGTGAGCGAGCCCGTCGATGAGTGATCGACCGGGCCTGCGGGACGTCGCCGGGGATCAGTTCCCCACCTCGTCCCTGGTCACCCGGGAGATGCTGATCGACTCCGGCGTCCCCACCGCGGTGTTCGTCACCGTGTACGCCCTCAACGACCGAGACCTCACGCCCGCTCTGATCGCGGCGCTGGTTTCCGGGGCCCTGCTCGCGTTGCTTCGGCTGGTGCGCCGCGACACCCTGCAGCACGTCGTGGCCGGGTTCGTGGCCGTGGGGATCGCTGCCTGGTTCGCCGACCGCACCGGGCAGGCCGAGGACTTCTTCCTGCCCGGCCTGCTCATCAACTTCGTCTACGGGATCGCCTACCTGGTGAGCATCCTGGTCAGGTGGCCCCTGCTCGGCGTTCTGGTCGGCCTAGCGACCGGGGAGGGCATGGGCTGGAGGCAGACGCCGTACCTGCTGCGCGCCTACACCCTCGCGTCCTGGTTCTGGGTCGCGCTGTTCGGGCTGCGCCTGGCCGTCCAGCTGCCTCTGTACCTCGGCGAGTACGTGGTCGCGCTGGGTGTTGCCCGGGTCGTCATGGGGTGGCCGCTGTTCCTGCTCTGCCTGTGGCTGTCGTGGCTGGTGATCAGGCAAGCCCGGTCGCGGCAGCGGTCGGTCGAGAGCCTCGGCGAGAGGCGGGTCGGTGGTGGGCCCGCGCAAGGGCCGTCCGGCGGTGACTGCGAGGTGCGGGACGAGGCCGATCGCGACGGGCCAGCAGACAGGCCCTGACGGGGCGCGACCGGACGCTTTGCACGGTTCGCGTGTGGTTTGCATTGTGTCGACACAGTGCAAACCCCACGCGAGCGTGCCAAACGTGATCAGTGGGGGCCGGCGAGGGCGGTGGGGGCTGGGCGCTAGGCGTGGTGGTGGTGGTGGGGGGAGAGCAGACTCTCCAGGGCTGGTTCGCGTTCGGGCGCTGCTACCAGTAGCAGCTCGTCATGGGCCTCCAGCGAGAGGTCCGGCCGGGGTGTGTGGACGTGCCCGTCCCGGATGACCGCGACCAGCGTCGTGTCGACCGGCCAAGGCGCGTCCCCTACCCGGCTGCCCACGATGGGGGAGTCGTCGGGAAGGGTGAGCTCGACAAGGTTCGCCTCACCCTGCCGGAAGGTGAACAGCCGGACGAGGTCGCCGACGCTGACTGCCTCCTCGACCAGGGCGCTCATGATTCGCGGCGTCGACACGGCGACGTCCACCCCCCAGGTGTCGGTGAACAGCCACTCGTTCTTGGGATGGTTCACCCGGGCTACCACCCGAGGGACGCCGAACTCCGTCTTGGCCAGCAACGACACCACGAGGTTGACCTTGTCGTCCCCCGTCGCGGCGATCATGACGTCGCAGCGGTCCAGCTGCGCCTCCTCCAGCGAAGACAACTCGCAGGCGTCCTGCAGCAGCCACTCCGCGCGCGGCACCGATGCGGCCTTGATGGCCTTGGCGTCACGGTCGATGAGCAGCACCTCATGCTCGTTCTCGAGCAACTCGTTGGCGATGGACCGGCCGACGTTGCCGGCACCGGCGATGGCGACCCGCATCAGTCCTCCGGGGGGGTGGAGAGGATCTCGACGACCTGGGGGGAGTCGTCGGAGCTCATGGTGACGTGGACGAGGTCCCCGTCCTGCACGACGGTGTCGGCGGTGGGCAGCAGCCCCGAGCCGAGCCGTGTCACGAAGGCGACCCGGCAGCCACTGGCGCGTTCGATCTCGCGAACGCTGCGACCGCGCCACTCGGGGTGGAGGTCGACCTGGGCCAGGCGGACCTCGCCGGTGGGGTCGGACCACTCCGTCATCGCTCCCTGCGGCAGCAGCCGACGGATCAGCTGGTCGGCGGTCCAGCGCACCGTGGCAACCGTGGGGATGCCGAGGCGTTCGAACACCTCGGCTCGCCCCTGGTCGTAGATGCGCGCAGCGACGTTGTCCACGCCGAACTCCTCCCGCGCGACCCGGGAGGCGATGATGTTGGAGTTGTCGCCGCTGCTCACGGCTGCGAACGCGTCGGCCTGCTCGATGCCGGCGCGACGCAGCACGTCGGGGTCGAAGCCGATGCCCGTGACGGTGCGACCCTCGAACGTGGGTCCAAGCCTGCGGAAGGCGTCCGGATTCTGGTCGATGACCGACACCGAGTGCCCCATGTCCTCGAGGGCGTGGGCAAGGGTGGCTCCCACCCGACCGCACCCCAGGATCACCACGTTCACGCTCGCCACCCTCCTCGTGGGCGACGCTACACGCGTGCGGCGTGGCACGCTGTCGGACCCGATGTCCCTAGCATCAGCACCGTGGCCAGGTTCACCCAGCTGTCCAGGCGTGTCCTGCTGGGCCGCAAGCTGCGCTCCGGCGAGGCGCCGAGACGGACGCTCCCGACCCCGGTGGTCATCCCGGTGTTCGGGTCGGACCAGGTGTCGTCGGTGGCCTATTCGCCGGATGAGATCCTGCTCACCCTGGCTGTGGCCGGTGTCGCCGCCTACTCGTACTCGCTCCCGGTCGCCTTGGCCGTGGCGGCCGTCCTGCTCGTCGTGTCGGCGTCCTACCGGCTCACCGTCCGGGAGTACCCGTCCGGCGGGGGCGACTACGAGGTGGCCTCGTCCAACCTCGGGCCCACCGCCGGCCTCGCCGTGGGCAGCGCCATGCTCGTGGACTACGTCCTGGTGCTCGCCGTCTCGTTGGCCTCCGCCTCTCAGTACCTCGCGTCGGCGTGGCCTGCCCTGCGGGGACGAGAGAGCACCGCGGCACTGGTCGGCCTGGCGGTGCTGGTCCTGGTCAACCTGCGAGGCGTGCGACGCTGGCGCCTGCTGACCTCGGCACCTACCTACCTGTTCGTCCTGGCCATCGGGCTGGTGCTCGTCGTCGGCTGGGGCCAGACAGCCGGGGAAGACCCGCCGGTCGCCGAGAGCGCCTCGTTGGAGATCGTTCCGGACGCGGGCAGCGGTATGGCTGTCACCGGCCTCGCACTCGGGATCCTCGTGCTCCGCGCGTTCGCCGTCGGCTCGGTCAGCCTCACCGGCATCCAGACCGTCGTGTCCTCCTCGAGCTACTTCCGCCAGCCCCGAGGCCGCCGGACCGGCTCGGCCGTCGTCGTCATCGCGGCCGTCGGAGCCCTGCTGCTGGTAGGGGTGATCGGCCTGGCACGGGTTGCCGACGTGCGCTTCGTCGAGGACCCATCCACCCAGCTGCTCCAGGACGGGCTCAGCGTCGGCCCGGACTACGCCCAGGCTCCGGTGCTGGGGCAGCTCGCCCGCGCCGTCTTCGACACCGTTCCGTTCGCCTTCGTGGTCACCGAGATCGCCGCGGTCCTCATCCTGGTGATGGCCGCCCACGTGGCCTTCACCAGCTTCCCGGTTCTGGGGTCCCTGCTGGCCCGCGACAGCTACCTGCCCCGGGGGATGTACACCCGCAGCGACCGGCTGGCGTTCACCAACGGCATCATCTCGCTCGGGGCGGTGGCCGGCGTGCTGCTGGTGGTCGTCGATGCCTCGGTGACCCAGCTGGTGCAGATGTACATCGTCGGGGTGTTCGTCTCGTTCACCCTCAGCCAGCTGGGGATGGTGCGTCACTGGGGACGGCAGCTGCGTCCCGAACGGCGCCCGGAGGTTCGGCGCGAGGTGGTGCGCAAGCGCCTGGTGACCCTCACCGGCCTGGTACTCAGTGCCACCGTGCTGGTCGTGGTGCTGGTCACCAAGCTCGCCCTGGGGGCGTGGGTGGCGGTAGCCCTCATGGCGATCTCGTTCGCGGCCATGAGCGCGGTGCACCGGCACTACGCGACCGTGGCCGCTGAGGTCGCCCTCGACGGCGCTGGCGGGCGTCCGGCGCTGCCGTCCCGGGTCCACGCCATCGTCCTCGTCGCGCATCTGAACCGGACGTCCCTGCGGGCAGTCACCTACGCGCGCGCCGCGAACCCCAACGTCCTGGAGGGCGTGACCGTCGACGTGGACGCCGTGTCCACCCGCCGACTGATGGACGACTGGGACGCCTACGACGTCCCCGTCCCGCTGCGGGTGCTCGACTCCCCGTACCGGGAGATCACCCGCCCGGTGCTGGAGTACGTGCGTGGGATCCAGCGGGCCAGCCCGCGAGACGTCGTGGCGGTGTACGTCCCGGAGTACGTGGTGCGCCGATGGTGGGAGCGCCTGCTGCACAACACCAGCACGACGACGCTGGTCCAGCGGCTGTCCATGATGCGGGGGGTGATGATCACTCGGGTGCCCTGGCAGACCGCGGACGAGGACCCCACCGCCTTCCGCAACGAGCCGATCGTGCGGCGGGCCGACCCGGGACGACGGTGACGGGGTCGACACCGACCCTCGAGGTCGACGTCGGCCCAGTCGCGCACGGCGGTCACTGCGTGGCCCGATGGGAGGGCCGGGTGCTGTTCGTCCGACACTGCCTGCCCGGAGAGCGGGTGCGCGTCCGGCTCACCGAGGCCCGGCCCGCGGCACGGTTCTGGCGGGGCGACGCCGTCGAGGTGCTGCAGGCCTCGCCGGACCGCCGGGCCACACGCTGCCCCGCGGCAGGTCCCGGCGGCTGCGGAGGCTGCGACTGGCAGCACGCGTCCCTGGATGCCCAGCGCCGCCTGAAGGGCGAGGTCGTCGCCGAGCAGCTGCGCCGTCTCGGCGGGCTGGACCTGCCGCCGGACCGGCTCGTCGCCGAAGCGGTCCCGGGGGACGTCGATGGCCTGAGGTGGCGCACCCGGATGCGCCTGGCCGTGGGCGACGACGGTCGGGCCGGCTTGCGGGCCCACCGCTCCCACCAGGTCGTGGTGCTGCGGGCTGCCCACTGGCCCACCCCACACTGGACCTTCCCGACCTGCTCGGTCGCAGCTGGCCCCCGGGCGCCGACGTCCTGGTCAGCGGTGGCTCCGACGCACCACCCACCGTGGCGATCGTGCAGGGACGCACGACCAGCAAGGTCAGCGGTCCTTCCACCCGTCGGGAGCGTGCCGCCGGCCGCACCTGGCGGGTGAGCGGTGCCGGGTTCTGGCAGGTACATCCGGGGGCTGCCGACGGGCTCGTCGCTGCCGTCTTGCAGGGGCTCGACCCGCGCCCTGGCCAGATGCTGCTCGACCTGTACAGCGGAGTGGGCCTGTTCGCCGGGAGCCTGGCCGGTGCGACGAGCCCCGGCGGCCGCGTCGTGGCCGTCGAGTGCGATGCGGACGCGGTGCGTGACGCCCGACGCAACCTGCACGACCTTCCCCAGGTACGCCTCGTCCGGTCCCGTGTCGACCGCTTCCTGGCCGACAGCGACACCCCGCAGCGGGTCGACCTGGTCGTGGCGGACCCACCACGTTCAGGAGCAGGGGCGCAGGTCTGCCGGTGGGTGGCTGCCCGCTCGCCCCGTGCAGTCGCCTACGTGGCCTGCGACCCGGCGGCCCTGGCCCGTGACCTGCGCACCTTCGGGGGGCTGGGCTATCGGCTGCAGCGGCTGCGCGTGCTCGACCTGTTCCCCACCACGCACCACGTGGAGTGTGTCGCGACCCTGACCGCGGCGACCTGACCCGATGCACCGACCGGCCTGGCTCGTGAGCGACCGGGGCGGCAGGATGGTTGCCGGGGACCCGTGCCGCGGGCTACAGTCCTATTTATCTTGACGTCAAGATAAATAGGACTGTAGCGGCCACTGGCCAGCCCGGCGTCACCCGAGCCGCGAAGGAGCAGGGAACACGATGGACAGCTTCCAGGCCCACGGAGTGCTCGACGTGGGAGAACGGTCGTACCGGATCGCCCGGCTGTCTGCGCTGGGGGACACCTCCCGGCTGCCGTTCAGCCTCAAGGTGCTGCTGGAGAACCTGCTGCGTACCGAGGACGGGGCGAACATCACCGCAGACGACGTCCGTGCCCTGCTGGACTGGGACCCGACCGCGCAGCCGACCCGGGAGATCCAGTTCACCCCGGGGCGGGTGATCATGCAGGACTTCACCGGCGTCCCCGCTGTGGTCGACCTGGCCACGATGCGTGAGGCAGTCGCCGCGCTGGGCGGCGACCCGGCGTCGATCAACCCCCTCGCCCCCGCCGAGCTCGTCATCGACCACTCGGTCATCGCGGACCTGTTCGGCACCCCGGACGCGTTCGCCCGCAACATGGATCTGGAGTACGAGCGGAACAGGGAGCGCTACCAGTTCCTGCGCTGGGGCCAGAGCGCGTTCGACGAGTTCAAGGTCGTGCCCCCCGGCACCGGGATCGTGCACCAGGTGAACATCGAGCACCTCGCCCGGGTGGTCATGGTGCGCGACCGGAAGGGTGCCGACGGCCCCGGCCCCCAGACCTGGGCCTACCCCGACACGTGCGTGGGCACCGACTCCCACACCACGATGGTCAACGGTCTGGGCGTCGTGGGCTGGGGCGTCGGCGGCATCGAGGCGGAGGCCGCGATGCTCGGCCAGCCGGTGAGCATGCTCATCCCGCGGGTGGTGGGCTTCAAGCTCTCCGGCGCGTTGCCCGACGGCACCACGGCGACCGACCTCGTTCTGACGATCACCGAGATGCTGCGCCGCCACGGAGTGGTCGGCAAGTTCGTGGAGTTCTACGGGCCGGGCGTGAGCGTTGTGCCGCTGGCCAACCGGGCCACCATCGGAAACATGAGCCCGGAGTACGGCTCGACGATCGCGGTGTTCCCCATCGACGCCGAGACAATCCGCTACCTGCGGCTGACCGGGCGCGACGAGCAGCAGGTCGCGCTGGTCGAGGCCTATGCCCGGGAGCAGGGGCTGTGGCACGACCCGACCCGCGAGCCGGAGTACTCGGAGTACCTCGAGCTCGACCTGGCATCGGTGGTGCCGTCCCTCGCGGGGCCGAAGCGCCCGCAGGACCGCATCGACCTCGCCTCGGCGGCGGCCGCCTTCGCCGCAGCCGTGTCGGACTACGTCACCCACGAGGACGCGGGCGTGGAGTCCGCGCTGGACGAGGGCCTGGCGGAGAGCTTCCCTGCCAGCGACCCGGTCGCAGTCGAGGACTCCGAGCCGGCGCCGGCGCTGCCGCACCACTCGGCGGTCGTGGCGGCCGAGGATCGACCGTCCCGCCCGACCCCGGTGACCATGGACGACGGCACCACCGTCGTGCTCGACCACGGGGCCGTCGTCATCGCGGCCATCACCTCGTGCACGAACACGTCCAACCCCTCGGTGATGATCGGGGCGGCGCTGCTGGCCAAGAAGGCCGTCGAACGTGGGCTGACCCGCCGGCCGTGGGTGAAGACGACACTCGCCCCGGGGTCGAAGGTCGTCATGGACTACTACGACCGGGCCGGCCTGACGCCCTACCTGGAGAAGCTCGGCTTCCACCTGGTGGGCTACGGCTGCACCACCTGCATCGGCAACTCCGGTCCGCTCCCGCCGGAGATCTCCGCGGCGGTCGCCGAGAACGACCTGGCGGTCGTGGCGGTGCTCTCGGGCAACCGCAACTTCGAGGGTCGGATCAACCCCGACGTGAAGATGAACTACCTGGCCAGCCCGCCGCTGGTGGTCGCCTACGCACTGGCCGGGTCGATGGCCCTGGACATCACGTCCGACCCCCTCGGCGTCGGCGCGGACGGACACCCGGTGTACCTGCGTGACATCTGGCCGTCACCGAAGGAGGTGCAGGAGGTCATCAACTCCTCGATCGCCAGCGAGATGTTCACCCGGGACTACGCCGACGTCTTCGCCGGTGACCAGACGTGGCAGAGGCTGCCGACGCCGACGGGGCAGACCTTCTCCTGGGACGAGGCGTCCACCTACGTCCGCAGGGCGCCCTACTTCGACGGCATGGGTCTCGAGCCTGAGCCGGTCACCGACATCGCCGGCGCGCGGGTGCTGGCCATGCTCGGCGACTCGGTCACCACCGACCACATCTCCCCGGCGGGGGCGATCAAGGCCGACAGCCCCGCCGGGCAGTACCTGACCCAACGGGGGGTGGCCCGCCGGGACTTCAACTCCTACGGGTCACGACGCGGCAACCACGAGGTGATGATCCGCGGGACGTTCGCCAACATCCGGCTGCGCAACCGCATCGCCCCCGGCACCGAGGGTGGGTTCACCCGGGACTTCACCCAAGGTGCGCGCGCGGCAGACGGGCCGGTGACGACGATCTACGAGGCCTCGCAGGCCTACACCGCCGCGGGGGTGCCGCTGGTGGTGCTGGCCGGCAAGGAGTACGGGTCGGGCTCATCGAGGGACTGGGCGGCCAAGGGGACTGCGCTGCTCGGGGTGCGCGCGGTGATCGCGGAGTCCTACGAGCGGATCCACCGCTCGAACCTGATCGGGATGGGGGTGGTCCCGCTGCAGTTCCCCGCGGGGGAGTCGGCGGACTCCCTCGGCCTCACCGGCCAGGAGACGTTCGCCATCAGCGGGGTCAGCGCTCTCAACGACGGCACGACGCCCCCCACCGTTCGCGTCGAGGCGGTCAGCGAGGACGGTCTCACCACTGCGTTCGACGCTGTCCTGCGTATCGACACACCCGGCGAGGCCGACTACTACCGCAACGGCGGCATCATGCCGTTCGTCCTGCGCCAGCTCCTCGCCGAGTCCCGTTGATCACGTCAGGGACCCACATGGGTGCTGGACGAGGTGCATGCGCCTGGTCAGGCACCCCAAGGCCTCGGCAAGTGGCGCTCGAGCCGCGCTGAGCATGGGCACCGGCAGGGACAGCCCTTGGACGCCGCCGGGCTGGCCGACCTCCCTCCCGCCGCCGGAGGCCGACGGGTGGGAGAAGGCAGCCCAGGACTGGTTGCTGGACCAGTGCCCGCCGGAGTACCGGCTGCACGAGGTGCTGCGGCGTCATCCCCTGGTGCTGGGGCGGTTCACCCGCTGGCACGTCGCCGGCGGCATCGACGGCCACGAACGCGCACTCGGTCTGGTCCGGGCCGACCTGGCGGGGCTCGTCGCCCCTGAGGTCGTCGAGGCGGCCGTCGTCACGCTCGAGCGTGAGCTGCAGCGGCTGCGCTGCGTCCTCCCGCAGGTGACCGCCGTGGAGGACGCGCTACGCGGGCATCGACCCCGGCCCCGACTGTGACCGAGTCGAGGCCACTGGCACGCGCTCGACCTGGGGCCGCCCGGATCGATGACAGTCCCCGCGGACCGGCAGCAACGCCCGGCCGCACCTACACTTGTCGGGTGCCTGTTCTCGACCGGATCGCGAGCCCCCGCGACCTCCGTCGACTCAGCGACACCGAGCTGGAGTCGCTGGCGGCGGAGATCCGTACGGCGCTGGTCGCGGCCGTCTCCCGCACCGGTGGACACCTCGGCCCCAACCTCGGCGTGGTCGAGCTGACGCTGGCTCTGCACCGGGTGTTCGACTCCCCGCGCGACCCCATCGTGTTCGACACCGGCCATCAGGCTTACGTGCACAAGATGCTCACCGGACGGCGCCGGCGGTTCGACAGCCTGCGCCAGCAGGGCGGGCTGTCCGGCTACCCGTCCCGCACCGAGAGCGAGCACGACTGGGTCGAGAACTCCCACGCCTCGACGGCGCTGTCCTACGCCGAGGGGATGGCCAAGGGGTTCCGGCTACGAGGCGATACCGACCGACACGTGGTCGCGGTGATCGGCGACGGGGCGTTGACGGGCGGGATGGCCTGGGAGGCGCTGAACAACATCGCCGGTCAGCCCGACCTCCCCCTGGTCATCGTCGTCAACGACAACGGCCGCTCGTACTCCCCGACCGTCGGGGGCCTGGCACGCTACCTGGACTCGCTGCGCACCAACCCGGGCTACGAGCGGGCGCTGGACGCCGCCAGGTTCGTCCTCACCCGCACCCCGGTGGTGGGACGGCCGATGTTCTCCGCCCTGCACGGGGTCAAGCAGGGCGTGAAGGACGTGCTGGCGCCGCAGGGCATGTTCGAGGACCTCGGACTGAAGTACGTGGGCCCGATCGACGGGCACGACCGTCCCGCCGTCGAGCACGCGCTGCGCGCAGCGGCGCGCTACCCCGGTCCGGTCATCGTGCACTGCCTGACCGAGAAGGGCCGTGGCTACGACCGGGCCGAGCAGGACGAGGCCGACCTCATGCACGGTCCCGGCCCGTTCGACCCCGACACCGGGCTGCCCACCTCGCCGCCGACGACCACCTGGACCAGCGTGTTCTCCGACGAGATCGTCCGGCTCGGTGCCATCCGGTCCGACGTCGTGGCGATCACCGCGGCCATGCTCCAGCCGACCGGCCTGAAGGCCTTCGCCGAGCAGTACCCGCATCGCTGCTTCGACGTCGGTATTGCTGAGCAGCATGCGGTCACCTCGGCTGCGGGGCTGGCCATGGCCGGTCTGCATCCCGTCGTGGCGATCTATGCCACCTTCCTCAACCGCGCCTTCGACCAGGTGCTCATGGATGTCGCGCTGCACCGACTGCCGGTCACCTTCGTCCTGGACCGGGCGGGCGTGACCGGCGACGACGGCGCGTCCCACAACGGGATGTGGGACCTGTCGCTGCTCCAGCTCGTGCCCGGGATCAGGCTCGCCGCACCCCGCGACGAGCGGCGGCTGCGTGACCTGCTCACCGAGTCGCTCGACGTCACCGACGGACCCACGGTCGTGCGCTTCCCCAAGGGCGCGGTGGGTCCGGACATCGAGGCGCTGCAGCGTCTCGGCGAGTCCGACGTGCTCGTGCGGGCCGGCGCCGAGGACGTGCTCGTGGTCGCCGTCGGTCCGATGGCGCAGATCGGGGTGGACGTGGCCGAGCGGCTCAGTGCGCACGGCATCGGCGTCACCGTCCTCGACCCGCGATGGGTGCTGCCGGTCGACGAGTCCGTCCTCGACCTGGCCCGACGCCACCGCTTCGTGCTGACCGTCGAGGACAACGGACGCGTCGGCGGGGTCGGTGCCAGGATCGCTCAGGAGATGCGCGACGCAGGCATCCGCACACCGCTGCGCGAGGTGGGAATCCCGCAGGAGTTCCTCGACCACGCCAAGCGCTCGACGATCCTCACCGAGATCGGCCTGACTGCGCAGAACCTCGCACTGATCGCTGTCGAGGAGATCGCCGGGCTCGAGGCGCAGGTCACCGGCGACGTCCGTACCGCGCAGGCCGCACGCTCGGACGACTGAACCCTCCTGACGGTCGGGGCCCGACCCTCCCGAGGGAGAGCCGGGCCCCGCGGCCCTGGTCGTCGATCAGTTGCCCGCGCTGGCCACCCCTGGCGGGTGGAACCGCGTGCCGGTGACCTTCTTCGAGACCCCCTCGCGGTCGAGCATCGGCAGCACTCCGCCGTAGGGCGGCGGCAGACCGGCGCCGAACATCATCGACAGGTCGATGTCCATCGGTGACTTCACGACCCCCTCGTCGATCATCCGGCGCGCCTCGTCGGCCATCGCCTCCTTGACCCGTTGCGCCACCTGGTCGGCGGTACTGGGCGAGTCACCCTGCGGCCACAGCGCCAGGACCTCGGGGTCGACCGAGGCGTTGCCCTGGGAGTCCCACTGGTAGATCTGGGTCTTGCCGGCCTCCACCAACGCGGCCAGACCGGGGGACTTGCCGAACCGGTCGGGGAAGCGCGCAGCCAGGCTGTCGCCGGTGTGCATCCCGACCGCCAGTCCCGTCATGGGCAGCAGGATGAACACACCCATCGGGAACCCGGCTTTCGTGACTCCCTGGTCGGCAAGCTCGAAGGGCGTCCCCTCGTCGACGGTCGCGATGGCCTCTCCAAGCGCGCGCAGCAGCAGCCGGTTGACGATGAAGCCCGTCTCGTCCTTGCTCCACACGCAGGTCTTCTTCAGCGCCTTGCCGACCGCGAACGCGGTGGACAGCGTCGGCTCGTCGGTCTTGTCCGTCGGGGCGATCTCCAGCAGTGGCATGACCGCGACGGGGGTGAAGAAGTGGAAGCCCACCACCCGCTCCGGGTACTGCAGATCCTTGGCCATCTCCGCCACCGACAGCGAGGAGGTGTTCGTGGCAAGCACGCAGTCGGGCTTGACGTGCTCCTCCAGCTCACCGAAGACCTGCTGCTTGACGTCCATCCTCTCGAACACCGCCTCGATCACGAAGTCGGCGTCTGCGAAGTCGGCCTTGTCGGTGCTCCCGGTGACCAGTGCCTTGATGCGGTTGGCCTTGTCGGAGTCGATGCGGCCCTTGCTCAGCAGCTTGTCGACCTCGGAGGAGACATAGGCCAGGCCCTTGTCGATCCGGTCCTGGTCCAGGTCGGTGATGGTGACCGGGATGAGCATCTGCCGGGCGAACAGCAGCGCAAGCTGCGAGGCCATCAGGCCGGCACCGACGACGCCGACCTTGGTGACCGGGCGGGCCAGCGACTTGTCCGGGGCCCCGGCCGGCCTCTTGGCACGGCGCTGGGCCAGCTCGAACGCGGCGTAGATGTTGGCCCGCGCGGTGTCGCTGACGATGAGGTCGGCCAGATGCTTGTCCTCCAGCGCGAACCCCTCGTCCTTGCTGTTCGTCCGGGCGGCCTCGATCATGTCCAGTGCAAGGTCCGCGTTCGGAGACACCCCGCGGCCCTTCGTCTCGTGGACGTGCCGTCCGCGGGCCACGGCGGCGGCCCATGTCTCCTCCGAGCGGTCGATCTCCGGTCGCTGCACGGTGATGTCACCCTGCAGCACCTTCGCCGCCCACAGCAGCGACTCGGCCAAGAAGTCGGCCCCGTCGAAGACCGCGTCCATCAATCCCATGTCGAGGGCCTGCTTGGCGCTGAGCATCTTGTTGTTGTTCAGCGGGTTCTCGACGACGACGGTGACCGCGTGGTCTGCGCCGACGAGGTTCGGCGTGAGCCAGTTGCCACCCCAGCCCGGGATGAGGCCGATGGCCACCTCCGGCAGAGCGAACCGGGCCGGGCTGGCCGCCGTGCGGTAGGTGCTGTTCAGGCCGATCTCCAGGCCACCGCCGAGGGCGATGCCGTTGAAGAAGGTGAACGACGGTACCGGGCCCTCGGACAACCGACGGAACACCCGATGGCCCAGCTGCGCGGTGGCGATCGCGTCGGCGTGGTCGCTGATGTGGGTGATGCCCTTCAGGTCAGCCCCGACGACGAAGCTGAACGGCTTGGACGTCACACCGACCGCGACGACACCGGGAACGGCGAATGCTGCGGTGATGGCCTCGTCGAACTCCAGCAGCGTCTGCTCACCGAGGCTGTTGGGCTTCATGATGTCCAGCCCGTTGTGCAGGGTGATCAGCGCCATCCGGCCCGCGCCGAGCGGGAGCTCGACCTCGCGCACCTTCGAGTGGGTGACGACCTCCTGGTACTCGCTCACTGCGCGTCCTCCTTGCCGTAGTCGGCGTGGTGCGGGTTCTCCCAGATGACGGTGCCGCCCTGGCCGAGACCCACACACATGCTCGTCATGCCGTAGCGGACCTCGGGATGGTTCTCGAAGTGGCGGGACAGCTGGTGGAACAGCCGAACCCCGGAGGACGCCAGCGGGTGCCCGATGGCGATCGCCCCGCCCCACGGGTTGACCCGCGGGTCGTCGTCGGCGATGCCGTAGTGGTCGAGCAGCGCGAGCACCTGCACCGAGAACGCCTCGTTGAGCTCGAACAGCCCGATGTCGTCGATGCTCAGCCCGGCGTTGGCCAGCGCCCGCTCCGTGGCAGGGACCGGTCCGACGCCCATGAACTCGGGCTCGACGCCGGCGAAGGCGAAGGAGACCAACCGCATCTTGACCGGCAGACCGAGCTCCTGGGCGGTCTGCTCGGCCGCGACGATGCAGGCGGTCGCGCCGTCGGTGAGCGGGGACGCGTTGGCCGCGGTCACCCGTCCGTGCGGCCGGAACGGCGTCTTGAGGTTGGCGATGCCCTCCATCGTGGTCCCTGGGCGTGGCGGCTCGTCCGCGGTCGCCAGACCCCAGCCCTTCTCCTCGCTCCAGGTCGCGACCGGGACGAGGTCCTGCTGGATCTTGCCGTCGGCCAGCGCCTTGGCGTACTTCTCCTGGCTGGAGACCCCGTAGGAGTCGGCGCGCTCGCGGGTCAGGTGCGGGAAGCGGTCGTGCAGGTTCTCCGCCGTGACGCCCATGTTCAGCGCGGACGGGTCGACGAGCTTGTCGGCGACGATCCGCGGGTTCGGGTCGAAGCCCTCACCCATCGGGTGGTGCGTCATGTGCTCGACGCCGCCGGCGATGGCCACGTCCATGCTGCCGAACGCGATGGCGCTCATCACGTTCGTGCTCGCCGTCATGGCTCCGGCGCACATGCGGTCCAGGGAGTAGCCGGGCACCGATTTCGGCAGCCCGGCCAGGATGGCCGCGGTGCGACCCAGGGTCAGCCCCTGGTCGCCGGTCTGCGTGGTGGCCGCCATGGCCACCTCGCCGATCCGCTCCGGCGGGAGCTGGGGGTTACGACGCAGCAGCTCCCGGATCAGTGCGACGACAAGGTCGTCGGCACGGGTCTCTGCGTACTGGCTCTTGGGGCCGGCCTTGCCGAATGGGGTTCGTACGCCGTCGATGAAGACGACGTCCCGGACGGTGCGACGCACAGGATCTCCTCGGGGTTTCCTCGGATGGGACGTACCCCATGCTACTCGTCAGTAACAACGGAGGGAACATGTGCGTCCAGGATCGTGGTGAGCGTCTCGCCGACGAGGTCGACCTGCCACGGACGAGCACCGAGCACGCGCAGTCGCTGTGCCACGCCCTGGGCCGTCTGGTCCTCGGGCGGCTCCCACAGCAGCCGGCGCAGGATGTCGGGGGTGAGCAGGTTCTCCACCGGGACGGCCTGCGCGTGGGCGATCTCGGCCAGGCAGGACCGCGCGGCCGCCAGTCGTGCGGCGGCGTCGGGGTTGCGCTCGGCCCAGGCCCGTGCCGGCGGAGGACCGTCGTAGGACGCGGCCGGTGCCGGCAGGTCCCGCTCGTCCAGACGTCCGGCTACGGCGATGACCGCCGCCCAGCGGCGCAACTCGCTGCGACCGCGGGGACGGCGGGCGCGCCCGCGGAAGCCTGGCAGTGTGCCGAGATCCTCGGCCGACACCGGCCCGGCAGCCGCTGCCTCGACGATGGCCGCGTCGGGCAGCACCCGCGTTGGGGTGATGTCACGCTCCCGAGCCAGCCGGTCACGCTCCTCCCACAGCGCCCGGACGACGGCGAGCCGGCGCGCTCCCCGCACTCGGTGCACCCCCGAGGTACGCCGCCACGGCTCCCGACGCGGCGGCGGCGTCGGGGCATCGACCATGGCGGCGAACTCCTGGCGCGCCCACTCCTGCTTGCCGGCCTCGACGAGCTCGTCGGCCAGGACGTCGCGCAGCTCGAGCAGCAGCTCGACGTCGAGGGCGGCGTAGGTGAGCCACTCGACAGGGATCGGCCGACGCGACCAGTCGACCGCGGAGTGCTCCTTGGCCAGCCGGACCCCGAGCTCGGACTCGACCAGGGCCGCCAGACTCACCCGGGGTCGTCCGAGGAGCCGACCCGCCAGCTCGGTGTCGAAGAGCCTGGACGGGGTCATCCCGAGCTCGGCCAGCGGGGCCAGGTCCTGGCTGGCGGCGTGCAGCACCCACTCGACGTCTGACAGCGCGGCGCCGAGGTCGGACAGGTCGGGACAAGCGATCGGATCGATCAGGCTGGTCCCGGCACCGTGTCGGCGAACCTGGACGAGGTAGGCCCGTTGCGAGTACCGGTAGCCGCCGGCGCGTTCGGTGTCCAGTGCCACCGGTCCGACCGCTGCGGCCAGCCGGGAGAGCTCCTCGGCCAGGGCTGCTGCGGTCTGGGTGAGCGGGGGGAGCCCTGCGGTCGGAGCGGTGAGCAGCGGCGCGTCCGGCACGTCGGCTGGTTGCTGGCCGACCGGAGCGGTGCCTGGCGCAGTGCTCACCCGCGCGACCGTTGCCTGGGCAGTGCCACGACTCCCTCGGGCAGCGGCTCCAGCCCCGCTGCCGTGCACATCAGCTCCAGCCAGGCCTGTGCGTGCCCGCGCGCCTGCTCGGCCAGCGCCACCGGACGGTCGAGGCCGGGCAGCATCGGGGTCCAGGAGGCACGGATCTCCACCTCGGCGTTGCTGGGCTGGTCGGCGAGAGTGCCGAAGGACTCGTTGGTCACCTGGGTGACTGTCCCGCCCACGGCGGTGCACTCGATGTCCTGGGCTTCCAGCGACTCCAGCAGCCAGCTCCAGCCGACACCGGGCAGCATCGGGTCGGCTGCCACATCGATCTCCACGCTGGCCCGGACGAACGCCACGCACCGGAACTCCCCGCCCCACGCCTCATGTCCCCCCGGCTCGAACAGCAGCACCAACCGGCCGGAGGCGAGCTCGTCGGAACCGTCGATGACGTCGGCGCTGAAGGCGACACCGTGCGTGGCAAGCCTGGTCGGGGCCGCGACCTGGTCGAGGGAGACCTCAGGTCGGGTGGGGACGTCCGCGAGCGCCGACACGATGGCCTCGAAGCGCTCGGCGGCCTCCGACGCACCCCGTCCCGACCCGCTCACCAGCGCCACCTTCGCGAGACTACGCCGCACATCACGCCGAGCCCGGGCAGATCGCTCGCCGTGTTGCGGCGGTGCTTGACCCCCTGGGCGGATCGCGGCTGGATGGACGGCGGGTGTGGTGCGCTCGCACGTTGATCCACGGCGCTTCTGGTGCTCTCCGAGCACCGTATCCGCCGTGGATCATGGCGGGGGAGCACCGATCCCGCCGACGATCATGGGGATGCGGGTCTGGAGACAACCATCGGCCAGCCGATGCGCAACCTGGGGGAGCACAGCGGGCAGCGGTCTGCCACGATCGTTGGGTGCCCCTTGCTGCGGACTCGCCGTTCCTTGCTGCCTGCCGGGGGGAGCCGGTCTCCCGACATCCGGTGTGGTTCATGCGGCAGGCCGGCCGGTCGCTGCCGGAGTACCGGAAGCTCCGCGAGGGCGTACCCATGCTGGAGTCCTGCATGCGCCCGGAGATGGTCACCGAGATCACCCTTCAACCGGTGCACCGCTACCGGACGGACGCCGCGATCCTCTACTCCGACATCGTGGTGCCGCTCAAGGCGATCGGGGTGGACATCGACATCAAGCCCGGCGTGGGACCGGTGCTCAAGGCGCCGGTCCGCGACCGCGCCAGCATCCAGCGGCTGCGCGTGATGCAGCCCGATGACGTCCCCTACGTGGCTGAAGCCGTGCAGCTGCTGGTCGCCGAGCTGGGGGATGTGCCGCTCATCGGCTTCGCCGGCGCGCCGTTCACCCTCGCGTGCTACCTCGTCGAGGGCGGCCCGTCGAAGGACCACGCCACCACCCGCGCGTTCATGCGCAGCGAGCCGACGCTCTGGGGCGAGATGCTGGAGCGTCTGGCACAGATCACCACGACGTTCCTGCGTGTCCAGATCGAGGCCGGGGCGTCGGCGGTCCAGCTGTTCGACTCCTGGGCGGGGGTGCTGTCACGGCGGGACTACGCCGCGTCAGTCTTCCCGCACAGTCACGCCGTGCTCACCTCGGGGCTTGCCGTGCCGCGCATCCACTTCGGTGTGGGGACCGGCGAGCTGCTCGACCTGATCGGCGATGCCGGCGCCGACGTCGTCGGTGTGGACTGGCGGGTTCCCCTCGACGTCGCAGCCGGGCGGGTCGGACCCGGACGCAGCCTGCAGGGCAATCTCGACCCCGCCGTGCTCGCAGCCCCACCGGACGTGGTGTCGGCCGAGGTCGAGCGGGTGCTCCGTGAGGGCGCCTCAGCGCGCGGCCATGTGTTCAACCTCGGCCACGGCGTCCCGGCGTGGGCCGACCCGGGCGTGCTCACCCAGGTCGTCGAGCAGGTGCACGCCACCCCGGTGCCGTCCCGGTCAGGTCCCTGAGGTCGGCCCAGCCCCCACCGGTGTCTCGGCAGGCGCGTCCGGCTCCGGCTGCGACGACGCGTCCGACCCGCCTGCGGCGCGCCTGCGGCGCTGGCGCACCACGATCCAGACGGCAACGGGTGCCAGGAGCACCAGGACGAGGCCGATGAACGGCAGGGCGGCCCCGAGAGCGGTGACCGCAAGCTCGAGGGCTCGGACGAAGGCACGCCAGCCGGCCTGCAGCCCCGCGAGGAACCCGGTGCCCTCCTCGACGACGGTCTGCGGGGGCGCGAACGTCACGGTGATGGTGGCCAGCTCGGTCGAGCTCGCCAGCTGCTGCTGGCGAGCCTTGAGCGACTCCAGGTCTGCGATCCGCTGGGTCAGCTCGGTCTCGATGGCGAGGATGTCGCTGATCTCGGTTGCCTGCCCCAGCAGCGCCTGAAGCCGGTCGATGGACGCCTCCTGGGTGGCGATCCTTGTCTCGACGTCGACCACCTCGTCGGTGACGTCCTGGGCGTTGCGGGTGCGGGTGACCGTCTCGCCGAGTTCCTCCAGAGCATCGACGGCCTCGAGGTGGCGGTCGGCCGGGACCCTGAGCACGAGGACCGCCTGGCCGCCCGCCGACGGGAGCACCGGCACCGGCTCGATCGGCAGCGGCTCGATCGGCGGCGGCTCGGGGGTCGCGCCGAAGGACGACTCGCTCTGGACGTAGCCGCCGAAGCGAGTGGCGATCGTGGCCGCATCATCGGCTGCACCCGCAACGTCGTCCACCTCGACGACGAGGTCGACGGTGTAGATGACGGAGCGGTCCTCGACCGCAGCCACGTCAGCGCTGGTCACCGCGGTATCGGCGCCGGCCGCGGCATCCGCGCCCTCGCCGGAACGAGCCTCGCCCTCCGGCACGCTCTCAGCGCTGACCGTTCCCTCCTCGACGGCCGGTTCCGGTGCCGAGTCGTCCGAGCCGCCCCCCGCGCTGCACCCGGCCAGGAGCACGGCCGCGACCCCGACCCCCACCACAGCCGTGCCCCACGAACGCTGCCACCGTCCACGCCACATCTGTCCGCCCTCCTGTGCTCGACACCTCTTGGACTCCTTGCCCACGCCGGGAGTTCCGCGCCGATGGTCACAGTCCGGACACGGTGTCCCGGTGTGCGACAGTGCCGTCCATGACCGCAGCCTCCACCCGTCCCTGGCGCGTGGTGGTGATCGGGGGCGGCATCAGCGGGCTGAGCGCGGCGTGGTTCCTGCGCCAGCGGCCGGACCCGCCCGAGGTGATCGTCATCGAGGCCGCTGAGCGTCCCGGCGGGAAGCTTCGCCTGGGCGACCTCGGCGGCAACGCGATCGACGCCGGCGCGGAGTCGATGCTCGCCCGGCGGCCAGAGGCCACGAACCTGGCACGTGCCCTCGGGCTCGGCGATCGGCTGGAGAGCCCGACGACCACTGCCGCCCAGGTGCTCGTGGACGGAGTGCTGCGTCCGTTCCCGAGCGGGACGGTCCTTGGTGTCCCCGGTGACCTCAAGGCCCTCGCGGCCAGCGGCGTGCTCACCAGGAGAGGCCTGCTACGCGTCCGGGCCGACCGGGTGATGCCCTCGGCGCCGCAGACCGCAGATGTCGCCGTGGGGAGGTACGTGACCGCACGGCTTGGTCTGCAGGTCACCGAACGGCTGGTGGAGCCGTTGCTCGGTGGCGTCTACGCTGGGCACGCCGACCAGCTGTCGTTGCAGGCCACCCTTCCGGCGATCGCGCAAGGCCGCGCCCGCGGAGAGCGGCTCACCGCCGCTGCGGCCGCCATCCGGGGAGCCACCGGCGGGACGGCGGACGGGTCGGCGCCATTCGTCGGACTCGTCGGGGGACTGGGCGTGCTTCCCGAGCGGCTCGCCTCGACCCCAGGAGTCGAGGTGCGAACGCGCACCACTGCCCGGCATGTCACCCGGGCCGCGGACGGACGCTTCCTGGTGGTGTGCGGGCCGGTGCCTCGTCCGCAGACCCTCGACGCGGACGCAGTGGTGGTGGCCGTCCCGGCGTCGGCTGCCGCGAGGGTCCTGCGCGACGCGGCACCGTCCGCAGCCGCTCTGCTCGAGGTCGTCGAGTACGCCAGCGTGGCGATCATCGCGCTGGGCTACCGGCCCAGCGCTGTCCCGGCGCGGGCGCTGCGTGGGTCCGGGCACCTTGCCCCGCCGCGTGAGGGGCGCCCGGTGAAGGCCACCACCTACGCCAGCCAGAAGTGGGCGTGGCTGCGCGCGGCGGTCCCCGACCTGATGATCGTGCGCGCCTCTGTCGGTCGTCAGGGTGAGGTGGCCGACCTGCAGCGCGACGACGCAGGCCTCGTGCAGCTGGTCCGCGAGGACATCGCCGACACGCTGGGCATCACGGCCCGTCCGCAGGTCGGATCGGTGTTCCGGTGGGGTGGTGCGCTGCCGCAGTACACCGTCGGGCACACCTCCCGCGCCCGACGGCTGCACCAGCTCGTCGACGACGTGCCCGGGCTGGCGGTCTGTGGAGCGGCGGTGGACGGGGTGGGCATCGCGGCCTGCATCGCCTCGGCGCGTGTCGCAGCCGACCAGGTGCTGCAGGTGCGCGACACCGATGCAACCATGGCCCGGTGAGCACTCCTGCACCGCCTGGGCCGGACCAGCGTCCGTCACGACCCAAGGCCCGCGACCTCAACGCCGTCATCCGCTACGCGATGTGGTCGGTGTTCAGCCTCGAACGTCCACTCGGGGACAGCGACCGTTCAGGCCTGGCCGCCGAGGTCAGCGGCCTGGTGGACCAGCTCGCGCAGAAGGACGTCGTCGTCCGGGGCTTCTACGACCTGGCGGGGATGCGCGCCGACGCTGACGTCATGGTGTGGTGGCACGCAGCGACCAGCGACGACCTGCAGGAGGCCTACCACCGGCTGCGACGCACCGGGTTCGGCCGGCACCTGCGTCCGGTGTGGTCGCAGGTTGCCCTGCACCGACCGGCGGAGTTCAACAAGAGCCACGTACCGGCGTTCCTGGCCGAGGAGGAGGCCCGCGCCTACGTCTGCGTCTACCCGTTCGTCAGGTCCTACGACTGGTACCTGCTGCCGGAGGAGGAACGCCGGGCGATGCTGGTGGAGCACGGCCGGATGGGGCGGGACTACCCGGACGTGCGGGCGAACACCGTCTCGGCGTTCGCACTCGGGGACTACGAGTGGATCCTGGCGTTCGAGGCCGATGAGCTGCATCGGATCGTCGACCTCATGCGGCACCTGCGGGGGTCGCAGGCTCGGCTTCATGTGCGCGAGGAGATCCCGTTCTACACCGGCCCGCGTCGCGAGATCGCCGACCTGGTGTCGGTTCTGCCATAGGGTCTCGCGCATGGGTCTGATGGACCGCCTGCGGGCCCGGCGCACCGCATCGGGCCCGGAGTCCGAGGAGGACACCGGTGTCCCACCCGCGGTGGACGTCGAGACGCGACGCAGGCAGCTGATCGATCTCGACGCCGAGCTGCGAGCCCTTGCCCGGGAGATGGCGGCCGACCCGGCACGAATGCGCAACCCGGGATGGGCCGGCAAGGTCGCCGACTACCGCGCCGTGGCGGCGGAGGCTGCCGCGATCGAGCGCGACGGCTTCGACCGGGCCGCGCTCACCGATCTCGCCAACCAGGTGGTGCCGCTGTACCGGGCAGGGGTTGACGTCCCGCCGGAGTACCTGCCCTTCACGCAGGCCCATGGGCGCGTGATGGCGGCAGCGGAAGCCCTGCGGGCCGTCCTGCCCTCGGAGACCTGAGCTGTCAGCCGGGCTGGTCGGCCGAGGTGTCGGGCCGCAGGTCCAGGGCGATCCCGTTGATGCAGTAGCGCTGGTCAGTGGGGGTGTCGAAGCCCTCGCCCTCGAAGACGTGCCCGAGGTGCGACCCGCAGCTCGCGCAGCGCACCTCGGTGCGAACCATGAACAGGCTGCGGTCGCGGATGAGCTCCACCCGGTCCGCGGCCATCGGGGTGTAGAAGGCCGGCCAGCCGCAGTGCGCGTCGAACTTGTGCTCGCTGCGAAACAGCTCGCTCCCGCATGCCCGGCAGCGGTAGATGCCGACCGTGGGGTCGTGCTCGTAAGCGCTGCTACCCGGACGTTCGGTGCCGGCTTCGCGCAGCACGTGGTACTCCTGCGGGGACAGGATGGCGCGCCACTCGTCCGGGGTCTTCTCGAGCTGGTAGGCCACGGGGCCACGCTAGGTGCGCCGCTGGGGCCCCGCACCCCGACGACCGCGGCCCCGCCGTGAGCGAGGTGGTGCAGCGGCGGCTCACCACCGTGGCAGGAATCGAGTGGGTCGTGCGTCCAGCGGCGGCGTGAGCAGGACCGTAGCGTGCGGGTATGGCGTCGGCCGGGCAGCCCATCATGATCGAGGTGGACGGTCGGGACGTCCGGGTGTCCAACCCGGACAAGGTGTACTTCCCCGACGCCCCTGCCGGCCCGATCACCAAGCGTGAGCTCGTCGAGTACTACCTCGCTGTGGGCCCGGCGATCGTGCGTGCGTTGCGCCATCGTCCGACCTACCTGCAGCGCTTCCCCGACGGGATCGACGGCGAGGAGGTCTACCAGAAGCGGCTGCCTGGGCACGCCCCGCCGTGGATCGAGACGTGCCGGGTGCGGTTCCCGTCCGGGCGGCACGCGGACGCGCTGCAGGTCACCGGTCCTGCGGACGTCGTGTGGTCGGCGAACCTCGGCTGCGTCACCTTCCACCCCTGGCACGCCAGGTGCGCCGACACCGAGCATCCGGACGAGCTGCGCATCGACCTCGACCCGCAGCCGGGGACGGGTTTCGACGACGCCCGGCACGTGGCCCTCGAGCACGTGCGGCCGCTGCTGGACGAGCTCGGCTACGTGGGGTACCCGAAGACCAGCGGTGGACGAGGCGTCCACGTCTACGTGCGGATCGAACCCCGGTGGTCCTTCGTCGAGGTGCGGCGGGCAGCGATCGCGTTCGCCCGCGAGGTGGACCGTCGGGCCGGCGGGCGAGTGACCACGGCGTGGTGGAAGGAGGAGCGCGGCTCGGCGGTGTTCGTCGACTACAACCAGAACGCGCGCGACCGGACGATCGCCTCGGCCTGGTCGGTGCGACGACAACCCTCGGCAACGGTGTCGACGCCGCTGACCTGGCAGGAGCTCATCGACGTCGAGCCCCGGGACTGCACGTTGCGGTCCGTCCCCGGCCTGCTCACCGAGCGAGGTGATCCGCAGGCGCGGATGGACGACCGCCACTTCTCCCTCGAGCCGTTGCTCGAGATGGCCGAGGAGGACGAGGCGGGCGGCCTGCGCGACCTGCCGTATCCACCGAACTACCCGAAGATGCCGGGCGAGCCGAAACGGGTGCAGCCCAGCCGGGACCGGGACCTGAAGAGGAACGACGCAGGCCAGTAGCAGCACGCCTCGTCTTCCAGGGCGACATCGCCGGCGCTCCATCCTGGCAGCGGGGGCCTGCGATGAGGCTCCAGAGGGGTCAGGGGGCGCAGTTGGGGCGGCATCGGCGCTCGACCATGGCGTCGAGGAACACCGTCTGGATGTCCTTGGGGTCCAACGCCTGGTAGGCCTTGCCCCCGGTGAGCTCAGAGATCTGCTGCAGCGTCGCGATGTCAGCGTCCGGTCCCATGCCGATCGTGATGATGGAGACAGGTTGGGCCGGGTCGAACTCGGCACGCAGCGTCTGCAGCAGCGTCGGAAGGTCGATCCCGACCCGGTCGTCCTCGTTGCGGCCGTCGGTGAGCAGCACCACCGAGTTGACGCGCGACGGGTCGTACCCGGTGCGCATCGAGCGGAACGCGGCCAGGGTGGTGTCGTAGAGGCCGGTACCCCCGCCCACCTGTGCTGGCAGCGTGGCGGCCTGCGCGTAGAGCACGTCGCGTCGCGTCTTGTCCCCGACGCCGTCGCCGAGCGGACCCACCTCCACCAGGGAGAGCCAGTCAGCCGGCGGCGCCTTGAGCTCGGAGAAGGCCCACAGCCCGATCTGTGCGCTGTCGGGGTAGAGCCGCAGGGCTGCGACGGCGGCGTCGCGGGCAAGCTCGATACGGGTGCGGCCGTTGCCGGCATCCTGGTCCATCGAGCCGGAGACATCGATGACTGTCAGCATCCGAGCCTCGAGGGTCACCGCACTCCACGTGCGCAGGGCGTCCTCGGCCAGCTCGACGGTGGGTGCGGGGAGCGCCGTGGGCTGCTCGGCCCTGACCATTCCCATGTCGTCGACGTCGGTGGCGCCCATCGTCCCGTCGGAGGCCCGGAACCCGGCCTGCTGCGCAACCTGGCCCGCCCGCTCGGACAGCAGCGCGTCGGCAACTGCCTGCGCTGCCTCGTCGGTCCCCTCCGGCTCGTCCGGTCCGCTCAGCCTCAGCACCGGGTAGTCGAACAGCGTCGTGCCCTCCGCCGGGTAGACCGCTGACACGTCGGCGTCCTCGCTCTGCGTGCGCTCGACCACCGACTGCTCGGTCGTGGTGAACATCGCACTGGTGGCGGGGTCGGCGGTGAGGGCGAAGGCGTCGTCCACGGACGGGACCAGTCCCCGGCTCAGGGCGACGTAGGACTGCACCAGGGGCAGCGGCGGGTCCTGCCCCGGCTGCCCGCCCAGCAGGGTCTCCAGCGACGTGAGGGTGGTCAGGCCCTCGGTGCTGGCCTCGGGGTCGACCAGGGCGACCGGAATCACGCCGGACAGCACCTGCTTCCAGGACGCCTCGGCCGGACCCTCGGCCGGGGCCCCGGTCAGCTGCTGGACCGCCGCCGGGGTGGCGGCGAGGACGAGGGGGGAGGAGGCCATCGAGCCGAGGTTCTCGACCGTGAGGTCGCTGTCCTGCTCGTCGAGGTAGCCAGCCCACAGGGAGGCGTCGGCAACCCACAGCACCGGGGAGTCCTCGGACGGGTCGCCTGCCACCATGGTTGCCGAGTCCACCGCTGAGACCTGCACATCGGTGCAGGCTCCGGCGACCGGTTCCTTCTGATCCGCGAGCACCTCCTCCACGACAGGCGCGATCGCCGGGGCGGCCGCCACTGTCAGCGTGCGGCGCTCGTCGCAGGATTCGCGCGCCGCCGCTGCCTGTGGGGAGTCCTCGCCCCCGTCGTCGCTGGCCAGGACAACCCCGACAGCAGCAGCCGTCACCGCGACTGCGCCCGCGCCAGCGGCCACCCATGGACCGCGACGAGGCGCCCGTGGATGATCGGGGGATCGATGGCGGCCGGACATGCAGCCCTCCGGAGACGACGAGGGGATGTGAGGGGAAGTGCAACGATGGTAACCCGGCGTCAGGAGTGCTCTGTCAGTCCTGCAGCGCCTGGATGACCGCGTTCGCCCGGCGCAGGCGGGCGGACAGCAGCCGGGCGACCTCGAGCATCAGCGCCTCGTAGGTGTCGCGGTGGGAGTCACGCAACGTGTCCAGCGCAGCGGCGTCCAAGGTGTGCAGCAGGGCTGGGGTCTCGGTCACCACCCTCGCCGACCGGGCAAACCCGTCGATCATCGAGACCTCTCCGAGGACTCCGCCGGCTCCGATGCCACTGACGCGCCGCCAGGTCCGCCTCGGGGTGCGCACCAGCACCGACACCTCCCCGGCGCTCACCCACACCAACCCGTTCGGGTCGGACCCGGCGTCCATGACGATGCTCCCGGCGGGCCGTACCTCGGTGGCCAGCAGCCGGACCAGCGCCTTCTGGTGCTCCGGTGCCAGGTCGCAGATCAGCTCGTGCTCCTCCAGCGCGAGCGCCGCGTCCGGCAGCCCACCCTGTCGACCCTGCTCGGCCAGCAGCGCTGCCTCGAATCCGCTGAGCGCGTGGTCGCGATCTGAGACCTGCAGCACGTCCGCGAGCCCCGCAGCGATGCGCACCTGTCGAGCGACGGAGCGGGGGTCGACGACCGCGACGTGTGAGCCGCCGGCGAGGAGCTGCGCAAGGGTCTCGTCCAGGACGCCGACGGCCTGGGGGTGCACGGCTCCGAGATGGCCGACGTCGAGCAGGATGAACCAGGGTCCGCCCTCGTCGTCGAAGGCCTCGAGCAGTCGGTGCGACAGCGTCTCGACCGCCAGGTCGTGCAGCGGCCCCTGCAGCTCGATGACGTGGATCCGTTCGGCCTGTGCCTCGAGCATCGCGCGCTCCTCCGCCGTCCAGGAGGCCACCGATCGCGTCGTGACCCCCGTGGTCCAGCGGCGGACCGGGGAGGCCGACGGTCCGGTCGGCGCGAACAGGTGCAGGCCGAGGTCGGCGGAGAGGGCCTGGCAGGCCAGCACGCCGCGCACGCTGTTGCCCTGCCGGTCCAACGGTGGGCTCCACACCCCGAGGCCGAACTGCCCGGGCAGCACGGCAAGAACGCCGCCGGACACCCCGCTCTTGGCGGGCAGGCCGACCCGGAACAGCCAGGTACCGGCCGCGTCGTACATCCCGCAGGTGGTCATGACGCTGAGCACGGGCTCGATGACCTCGGCCGGGACGACCCGACGGCCGGTGACAGGGTTGACGCCGCCGGCAGCGAGCGTCGCAGCCATCCTCGCCAGGTCGTCGCTGGTGACCACGACCGAGCACTGCGCGAAGTACACCGCCAAGGCGTCCTGCACGGGCAACGTGAGCGACCCCGCCCCGCGCATGAGGTACGCAAGCGCCCTGTTGCGGTCCCCGGTCTCTGCCTCCGACGCGAGCACATCCTCGTCGATGCTCAGATCCCGCCCGGCGAAGCCGGACAGCCCGGACAGGATCCGGGCCTGCTTGTCCTGCGGTGAACGCCCGGCGACCAGGCAGGCGGTCTCGATGGCGCCCGCGTTGACCATCGGGTTGAGCGGGCGTCCCGTCCCGGTCTCCAACGTCACCGCGTTGAACGCATCCCCGGTCGGCTCGGTGCCCACCCGCGCCAGCACGGCCTCGATGCCCGAGTCGGCCAGCGCCAGGGCGTACACGAACGGTTTGGACACGGACTGGATGGTGAACTCGCTCGCGCTGTCACCGGCGCAGTAGAGCCGTCCGGAGGCCGTGACCAGCGAGATCGCGAAGCCGCTGGGGTCAGCCGCGGCCAGCGCCGGGATGTAGGAGGCCACCTCGCCGTCCTGCACGACCCCGAGGCGGTCGTGCAGCGACTGCAGTCGGGACGAGAGGGGATGCCGGACGGGCACGGGCGGTACACGAGCACCCCGGCGTTTCGCGCGGGTTGCGCCAGCGCGACGGGCCTGTGACACAAGAGGACAACCGTGCACAGGGACCGCATCAGCAGCAGGACTGGCTGGTGATCGCTACCCTCCGGGCCTGCAGGCGCCGCCATCGAGGCGGTGCCACCCTTGAGGCAGTGAGGACGGTCTGCGTCGTGGACCCCATCGACCGCACGTTCCATCTTCGCTGATGCCGCGCGTCGCGGTGTGCGGGCCGAGCCCGTTGCTGGCCACCTCGATCGAGTCGGCACCCGATGGCGTCGGGGACGCGATCGAGGTGGCAGCGGCCGGCCAAGGCGTCTGGGTGGCGACCGCTGCGGCTGTGATGGGCGCCGAGGTGGTGCTGTGCGGATTGTCCGGCGGTGGGGTGGGACGAGCCTTGGCCCCGCTGCTCGACGCGCTGGCAATCCAGACCCGGCTCGTGCCGACCACGCAGTGCGCTGGGGGCTACGTGGTTGATCGACGAGGGGGCCGTGACGACGTGGTGGCCACCGCGTGGAGCGCACCCCCGACCCGTGGCGAGATAGACGACCTGGTCGGCGTCACCGTGGCGGCCGCCCAGGACAGCGAGGTGCTCGTGGTGTGCAACCCGATGCCCGGCGACCTCCTGCCCCTGGACGTCTACGCCACGGTCGTCGGGCAGGCCCGAGCCGCGGGGTGCCGTGTGCTGGTCGACCTGTCCAGCCCGCGCTTGGACTCGGCGCTGCGGGGACGGCCGCACCTGGTCAAGATCAACGACTGGGAGCTGGCCGAGTTCGCGGTCGGCCCGGTCGCCGACCCGGCGGACCGGGACGCTGCCATCGACCGCATGCGGTCCGGGGGCGCCGGGTCGGTCGTCGTCACCCGCGGCGACGAGTCCGTCCACGCCGTCGACGAGCTCGGCGCGCGACTCGAGCTCGTTCCTCCGCATCTCGGTCCCGGCGACCCTGCGGGCTGCGGTGACGCCATGTCCGGAGCGCTGGCGGCCGCCCTCGCCGAGGAGCGTCCCTGGCTGGAGGCTGTTCGACTCGGTGTCGCCGCTGGGGCCGCCCACTTCGTCCGTGGCGCCGTGGACGAGGCGTCGCGGCCGTGGGTGGAGGAGCTCGCGCGCCAGGTCACCGCGAGGACGATCAGGGCGTGAACGGGGCCTGCACGTCCAGGCCCGCCACGATCGCCTCTGGTGCGGTGTGCGCGACCCAGTCCAGGTGAGGCTGCATCAGCTCCACCGAGCGCAGGACGTCCAGACCCACACTGAGGTCGACGGGTCGACCGTGGCGAGGAGAGTGGGCGTCGCTGCCGAGCACGTGCACCACGCCGGCCCGGGCCAGGATCATCATGCCGATCGAGGCAGGGTGCTCGGCGAGGGTGGCGGCGGTCACCTGGACCAGCGCGCCGTCGTGGACGAGCGTCACGAGCCGTTGGACCATGTCGTGGCCGAGGTGTCGCTCCGGGTGGGCGATCAGGCTGCGGAACCCGCGTCGTTCGAGCCGACGGACAGCGGCGTCCAGGTCGTCGGACAACGGTCCGGGCGACGGCTCGAGCAGGATCCAGTGACCGGCCCCGCCCAGCGACACCGTCCGCAGCTCCTCATCGGTCAGGTGCTCCACGATCGTCTCGGCCACCTCTCCGCCGGGGAGCACCTCGAGCGGGCACCCGGCCGCCCGCAGCGCGTCGTTGACCTGCGCCACCCGCCACCCGAGCTCGTGGATGCGCACGTCGTGGTCGTGCCGGATGTGCGGGGTCGCACAGATACGGCTCACCCCGGACGCGGCGCCCGCAACGCCCATGGCCACGGCATCGGACAGGTCGACGGCTCCGTCGTCGAGGCCGGGAAGCAGGTGGCAGTGCAGGTCGATCACGCCTGCCAGCCTGTCGCGCGGGCAGCCGGAGCGCCAGGGACGTCCGACCATTGATCGGGGTCTGCCCCCGACCGGCCTGGAGGGTCAGCCCAGCGTGACCTCGACGGTGATCTCCCCTGGCTCGTCCGGTACCGAGACGACCGAGCCGGTGATCGGCTGACCGTCCACCAGGACGACAGCCACGCCACTGCTGACGTGGGACGGGTTGCGCACCTCGATGCGGAACGTCGAGCCACGGAACCGGCGGGTGACGCGGTATCCGTCCCATGCCGCAGGGATGCAGGGGTCGATCCGCAGGCCGGCGTACTCCGGGCGGATACCCAGGATGCCCTGGCTGAGCACCACGAACGACCAGGCCGCGGTGCCGGTCAGCCAGGAGTTCTTGGCCTGCCCGAACGTGGGTGAGTCGGGTCCGTCGACGGTCTGGGCGTAGACGTAGGGCTCGAGGCGGTAGGTGTCGATCTGGTCCTGCTTGGCCGACGGGCACACCGACAGGTAGGAGGCGAACGCCTGGTCCCCGTCGCCGAGCATGCAGTGCGCCAGGTGGATCCAGGCGTTGTTGTGGCAGAAGATGCCGGCGTTCTCCTTGACCCCGGGTGGGTAGGAGCTGATCTCCCCGAGCTCGAGGTGATACCTGGTGTAGGCAGGCTGCTGCAGGACGATGCCGTTGGGCGTGGCAAGCCGCGTCTGCACCGACTCCAGAGCGCGCCGGGCCCGTCCGTTGGTCAGCCCCGCACCGCCGAGCACGCACCACCCCTGGCTCTCGATGTAGATCTGGCCCTCGTCGTTGGTGTGCGAGCCCACCGGCTCACCGGCGGCGTCGAACGCGCGGGTGTACCACTGTCCGTCCCAGGCCTGGGTCTCGACGGCGGCGAGCATGCCGTCGCATGTGCTGCTCATGCGTGCCGCGTCGTCCTCGCGGCCGAGGTGGCGGTAGAGCCGCTCCATCTCCCGGGTGGCGTAGAGGAACAGCCCCGCGATCATCACCGACTCGGCCCTGGAGTCCGCGACGTCCCCGACGAGCTGGAAGGACTCGTTGGGCTCGGTGGAGAAGCAGTTGAGGTTGAGGCAGTCGTTCCAGTCCGCGTGCCCGATCAGCGGCAGCCCGTGCGGGCCCGTCTTTGCCATCGTGTAGGCGATCGAGGTCTCCAGATGGTCCAGCAGGGTGGAGGTGGGCACTGCATCGTCGTCGACGGGCACGTCGGCGAACGCGCACGGGGCGTCCAGGATCGAGGTGTCGCCGGTCTCCTTGATGTACCCGGCGGTGGACAGCACCAGCCACAGGTGGTCGTCGTAGAAGGCGCCACCGACCTCTGCGTTGCCCTGCTTGGTCAGCGGCTGGTACTGGTGGTAGCAGGTCCCGTCGGAGAGCTGGGTGGCGGCGATGTCGAGGATCCGCTGCCGGGCGCGTCCGGGGATCATGTGGACGAAGCCGAGCAGGTCCTGGTTGGAGTCCCGGAAGCCCATCCCGCGTCCGATGCCGGTCTCGAACAACGACGCCGACCGGGACAGGTTGAACGTCGCCATGCACTGGTACTGGTTCCAGGTGTTGAGCATGCGGGTGGCGTGCTCGTTCGGGGTGGTCCCCTGGACGACCGAGAGCAGCCCGTCCCAGTACTCACCCAGCCGGGTGAACGCCGCATCGATGGCTTGCGGGTCGCTGTAGCGCGCCATGACCTCCTCCCCGCCAGAGGTGTTCACCACCCCCGGGGAGACGAACTTCGGCGGCTCCTGCTCGACGTAGGCCAGGACGAACGCGAGCTCGGTGCGCTGCCCCGGGTCCAGGGCGAGTGCCACCTCGTGGGAGCCGATCGGGTTCCACCCGCGCGCCAGGCTGTTGGTGGCGCGCCCGCGCAACGGCACTGCCGGTTCGTGCAGCCCGTTGTGCACACCCACGAAGGCGTCACGGGAGGTGTCCATCCCGCTGACCTCACCGGTGCAGCCGAACAGGGTGTAGTGGTTGCGACGCTCGCGGTACTCGGTGGTGTGGTAGATGACCGGGCCCGCCACGACGACCTCGCCGATCGACAGGGTGCGCTGCAGGTTGGTCAGGTCGTTGAGCGCCTCGTAGAACGCGAACTCGATGAACGAGTAGAGCCGGACGGTTCGCGCCACCTCCGACTCGTTGGCCACGATGACCTGCCACAGCTCCAGGTTCTCCCCCGGTGGGACGAACATCCGCTGCTGGACCGCGAGGCCGTCGCGGACGCCGGTGATGTGGGTGTAGCCCAGACCGACGCGGCACTCGTAGCGGTCCAGCGGCGTCTTGGTCGGCTTCCAGCCCGGGTTCCACACCACGGGCGCCTCACCGGTCTCGTCGCGCACGTAGAGGTAGCGTCCGCCGACATCGAGCGGGACGCCGTTGTAGCGGTAGCGAGTCAGCCGACGCAGCTTCGCGTCGCGCCAGAAGGCGTACCCGCCCGCGGTGTTGGTGCACAGGCCGAAGAAGTCGTCCTGACCGAGGTAGTTCAACCACGGCAGCGGGGTGTCCGGCCGGGTGATCACGTACTCGCGTCGCGCGTCGTCGAAGTGGCCGTAGCCGGCGGTCGGGTCCATCCCCCCGTGCCGATCAGTGGCGGTCGCGGTGCGCCAGCAGGTGCAGCAAAGGTACCCCGAGGCGCTTGCGCGCCTGATGCGACCAGTCGGTGTGGAAGAGCTCGGCGACCAGATGGGCCCGGGTGAGGATGATGACCTCGCTGCTGCCCCGCTCGTCCACGGCCCTGGCCAGCCGGTCGACCGGGTCGTCGGCCACCACCTCGGCGTCAGCGCTGGCGCCGAGGTGCTCCAGCGTGGCCACGCACGCCTCGCAGTTGCGCAGGCTGAGCTCCATGGCCTCCTCGCGGGCCCGTTCGGCATCCTCCTCGAGAACGCTCAGCGGGGCTGCGGCCATCACGTCCCCTGCCGCCAGCGTGCCGAGCGCGGCCTCGATGTAGGCCGCCGCATCCTCCATGGGCACCAGGACGTGGTAGTGCACCGGCCAGGGCCACTCCTCGTGCAGGCCGACGATCTCGGCCGCGTCCACGTGCGACAGCGGCCGCTCCACGAGCAGGCAGATGTCGTAGACCTCCCCTGGGGGCGGCTTCGCTGCGCCGTCTTGGGTCATGTCCCTCCCTCGTGCGATGCCATCCCATCCTTGCCGGTCGAGTCGGCCGCCGCCAGGACCTCGGCCAAGGACACCGAGACGGGCCGCTCGAGCTGCTCGTAGGTGCACGATGCCGGCACCCGGTCCGGTCGCCACCGCCGGAACTGGGCGGTGTGGCGAAAGCGGCTGCCCTCCATGGCGTCGTACCCCACCTCGCACACCAGGTCGGGTCGCAGCGGGACGAAGGAGAGGTCCTTGCCGGTGTTCCAGCGCGACACCGCGCCAGGTCGACGCGTGGTGGTGGATGCGTCGTGCTCGGCCCACTGCCCCCACGGGTGGTCGGCCAGGTCGGCCACCAGAGGCTGCAGCTGCTCGTGCAGGTCGGCGCGCCGGGCCATCGGGAACGCGGCCGCCACCCCCACGTGCTGGAGCCGGCCCTCGGCGTCGTGGAGCCCCAGCAGGAGCGACCCCAGCAGCGGCCGTCCGTCGGTCGAGGCCTTGTGCAGGCGGTACCCCGCGACGACGACGTCGGCGGTCCGGGCGTGCTTGACCTTGAGCATGACCCGCTGGTCGGGCAGGTAGCGCAGGGTCATCGCCTTGGCGACGAGCCCGTCGAGCCCGGCTCCTTCGACCCAGGTGAACCAGTGTGCGGCGACCGACGGGTCCAGGGTCAGGGGGGTCAGGTGCAGCGGCGGCGACGACGCGCGCAGCGTCGTCGTCAGCGCCTCCCGCCGGTGCGCGAACGGCTGGTCCAGCAGCGAGGAGTCGTCGATCGCGAGCAGATCGAAGGCGATGTAGGACGCCGGGTTGCGCGCGGCCAGCATGTCGACCCGGGTCTTGGCCGGGTGGAGCCGTTCCTGCAGCAGCGGGAAGCTGAGCCGACCGTCGGTGGAAACGACGATCTCCCCGTCCAGCACGCAGCGTCGCGGCAGCTGGGCGCGCAGAGCCTGGACGAGCTCGGGGAAGTAGCGCGTCAACGGACGCTCGTTGCGGCTACCGAGCTCGATCTCGTCCCCGTCCCGGAACACGATGCAGCGGAAGCCGTCCCACTTCGGCTCGTACGCCAGACCTCCAGGGTGGTCCTCGGGCAAGGGGATGCCGCTGACTGCCTTGGCCAGCATCGGCGACAGCGGCGGCTGCACGGGCAGGTGCACGAGGCGATCGTGTCACGGTGACGGGGGACTGTTGGCTCTGACCGGCCGGCCCGGATCAGCGCATCCTGCGGGAGTGGCACGGACCTGCCGCGTCGCTGTGGTGGTGCTGCTCACCCTCCTGGCATGGACGGTGGTCGGAGGGATCGCTGCCGCGCACGCGTCGGGCGCCACGTCGGACGGCGAGGAGGACGTGGTCCTCACGCTGTTCCACGGGGAGGGCTGCCCGCACTGCGCGGCCGAGCTGGCGTTCCTGACTCGGGAGCTCGTGCCGGCTCACCCTGGGCTGGAGGTGCGCACCTTCGAGGTCTGGTACGACGAGGGCAACCGCGCCCTCATGGTCCAGGCGGCTCGGCGGTACGGGTTCGAGCCCGGACCGGTACCGGTGACCATCGTCGACGGGCCCGCCGAACCGGAGGTCATCGTCGGCTTCGGCCCGTCGTCGCCGACCCTGATCGAGGCAGCCGTCGTCCGGCAGGTCCAGGCGGGTGTGCCGGCGAGCACCGCTGGTGCCGAGCAGCCCCCGGACGCCGCCGTGCTCAGTGTTCCCCTGCTCGGCGAGGTCGACCTGTCGGGCTCCTCGGCGCTGCTGTCCACCCTGGTCATCGCCTTCGTCGATGGCGTCAACCCCTGCTCGCTGTGGGTGCTGTCGGTGCTGCTGGCCATCGTCCTGCACACCGGCTCGCGGGGGCGGGTGCTGCTGGTGGGGACGACGTTCCTGGCGGTCACAGCCGGCATGTACGCCCTGTACGTCGCGGGTGTGACCAGCGCACTCAGCCTGCTCGACGGCATGACCTGGGTTCGGCTGACGATCGCCGCCGTAGCCCTCACCTTCGGTGTGCTGCAGCTCAAGGACGGGCTGCGGCCCGGGGTCGGCCCCTCGCTGTCCATCCCCGTCCAGCGGCGGCCGGGGCTCTATGCGCGGATGCGCACGGTGAGCGGCGCGGATCGAGGGGTGCTGGCGACACTCGCCGGCACGACGGTCCTGGCTGTCGGCGTGTCGTTGCTCGAGACGCCGTGCACGGCCGGGCTGCCCCTGCTGTGGGCCGGCCTGATGACCGACCAGCAGGTGCCCACATCCACGATGGTCGCCCTGTTCGTGGTCTACCTGGCGGTGTTCCTGATCGACGAGCTGGTGGTGTTCGCCGTCGCCGTGGTGACGCTGCGCTCGATGAAGCTGGCGGAGCACCACGGGCGGGCGCTGAAGATCGTGGCCGGGTCTGTGCTGGTCACGCTCGCGGTGGCGGTGGTCGCCGTCCCCTCGGCGATGCAGACCGTCGGCGGCACTCTCGCGGTGTTCGGGGTGGCCGTGCTGCTCGGCCTGGCCGTGTGGGTGGTGTCTCGAGCGGTGATGGGTCAGGAGCGCACCCATCGGGTGAACACGGTCCCGTCCTCGGCCAACGACATCGACGCCAACGCCATCCCCAGCGGCGGCTCGGCGGGCCCACCGACAGCGATGCGTCGGGCCTTGCCGCTCACCAGTACCGGGGCGATGGTGAGGCACAGCTCGTCCAGCAGTCGGCCGGAGACCAGGTCGCCGAGCAGTCCCGGTCCGCCCTCGCACAGCAGCCGGCGCAACCCCTGATCGGCGAGCACCCCCAGCATCTGCTGCAGGTCGACCGTGTCGTGGCCGACGCGCACCACCTCGGCCACCTCGCCGAGGCGCTCGACCTGGGTCCAGTCCGCGGTGCGCGAGGTGACCACGACGACCCGGTCCGCACCGCTGAACAGCCTGGCCCGGGGGTCCAGCGACAGCGACCGGCTCACCACGACCAGCCGCGGACGGGGCAGCTGACCGTCGGCGACCCGTCGGGCCTGCGTCTGCTCGTCCACTCGGGCCGGTCCGTAGTCCTCGTCGCGTGCGGTGCCGGCGCCGACGATGATGGCGTCGGCCAGTCCCCGCAGGTGGTGGAAGAGCGTCCGGTCCGCGGGCGTGGCCAGACCGCCGGATCGCCCGTCCGGGCCGGTGGCGGCCCCGTCCACGGAGGCGATCATGTTCGCCCGCAGCCACCACCGATCCCCGGGCAGGGCGGGGTTGGCGTAGTCGTCCAAGGTGTCCTGCGGCGGGCGGGGGTCGCTGCTTGGCGGGGGGAACACACGCTGCACCGGGGTATCTCACCATGGTGGGGCGGCCGGTAGCGTGCCACCACATGACCCAGCCGCGACGAGAGCTCGACCTGGTCCTGTACGGCGCCAGCGGTTTCACCGGGCGGCTGGTGGCCGAGTACCTCGCCCGGACCGCCCCGGCCGGCACGACCATCGGGCTCGCCGGTCGGTCGGTGGACAAGGTCAACGCCGTCCGCGACGCCCTGGGAGAGGACGCATCCCCGTGGACCGTGCTGCCCGCCGACAGCGGCGATCAGGCCTCGCTGGATGCGATGGCGCAGCGGGCGAGGGCCGTGGTGACGACTGTCGGTCCGTACTCGCGTTACGGGCTGCCGGTGGTCGAGGCGTGTGCGACAGCCGGCACGCACTATGCCGACCTCGCCGGCGAGGTGCTGTTCATGCGCGACAGCATCGACCGGTACGACGGCACCGCCCGGGAGTCGGGCGCCAGGATCGTGCACTCGTGCGGCTTCGACTCCATCCCGTCCGACCTCGGCGTGCTCGATCTGGCACAGGCGGTCGCAGCGGCCGGCGCGGGCCTGCTGGGGCCGACGACACTGGCCGTCACCGGGATGCGAGGCGGGGCCAGCGGAGGCACGATCGCCTCGTTCACCGCCGAGACCGCCGCCATGCGCGCCGACCCGGCGCGTCGGGCGACCGTTCGTGACCCCTACGGCTTGAGCCCCGACCGTGCCGCCGAACCCGATCTCGGTGACGAGTCGGACGTCGCGACGTCGTTCTTCGACGACCAGCTCGAGCAGTGGGTGGCGCCCTTCGCCATGGCGTTCATCAACACCCGGACGGTGCGCCGCACCAACGCGTTGCTCGGCTACCCCTACGGACGGACCTTCCGCTACCGGGAGGTGATGGCCTACGGCGCCGGCCCGGAGGCGGCGACCAAGGCCACTGCGATGGCCACCGCCGTGCGCGGCGGGACCGCTCTGCTGGGGAACAGGATCACCGGCGGGGTGGCCAGTGCCGTGGCAGACCGGGTCGTCCCGGCACCCGGTGAGGGACCGGACGAACAGACTCGCCGCCGCGGCTACTTCCAGATGGAGATCCACACCGAGACCACCACCGGCGCGCGCTTCGTCGAGTACGTGGCGGGGCAGGGGGACCCCGGGTACGCGGCCACGAGCGTCATGCTGGGGCAGGCGGGGTTGTCGTTGGCGTTGGACGGCGACTCGCTGCCGGCCGTGAGCGGCGTGCTCACTCCCGCCGCGACCTTCGGGTCGCTGCTCGTGGACAGGCTGCGGGCCGCCGGGATGACCTTCGACGCCGTGCCGCTGGAGACATGACCACGACGCGACTGGTCGACCGGCATCCCAGCCTCTCGCCGGACCGGCTGGTGGCCGACCTGATCCCCCCGCCGCGCTTCGCGCCCGTGCGGTTCGAGACCTACCAGCCCGACCCCACCCAGCCCACCCAGGCCGCCGCGGTCGCCGCGCTCAACGCCTTCGCCGACGGCCTGTCCCGCCCCACGTCGAGCGGCAAGCGGTGGTTCCGCCGCGGGCCGGCCCCACCGGAGGGCCGGGCGGGGGTGTACCTCGACGGGGGGTTCGGGGTCGGCAAGACCCACCTGCTCGCCTCGCTGTGGCACGTCGCGCCCGAGCCGAAGGCGTTCGGGACGTTCGTCGAGCTGACCAACCTGGTGGGCGCCCTCGGGTTCGCCCCTGCGGTGCAGGCCATGGCGGGGCACCGGCTGCTGGCCATCGACGAGTTCGAGCTCGACGACCCAGGGGACACCGTGCTGGTCTCCACGCTGCTCAACCACCTCGTGGACCACGGGGTGCGACTGGCCGCCACCAGCAACACGCTGCCCGGGGCACTCGGGGAGGGCAGGTTCGCCGCCCAGGACTTCCTCCGCGAGATCCAGGGACTAGCCGCGCACTTCGACGTCCTGCGGGTGGACGGGGAGGACTACCGGCACCGGGGCCTGCCCGAGGCACCGCCGCCGTTCCCGAGCGAGGAGGTCCTGCGGCGTTTCGAGTTGGCAGGCGAAGGGGCCACGATCGACGACTTCGACGCCCTCGTCGCCCACCTGTCGCAGGTGCACCCGTCCCGGTACGGCCCGATGCTCGACTCGGTGACCACGGTGCACCTGCTCGACGTTGCCGGAGTCCACGACCAGGCCAGCGCTCTGCGGCTGGTCGTCCTCGCCGACCGCCTCTACGACCGGGACATCCCGGTGCTGGCCAGCGGGGTCCCCTTCGACCGGGTGTTCAGCCAGGACATGCTGCGCGGTGGCTATCGCAAGAAGTACCACCGCGCGATCTCACGGCTGGTCGCGTTGGCCCGCGAGGGCGAGGGGCTCGACCCGCGGGAGCTGCCGCCAGACGTTCCCACCGAGCCGTAACCCAGCCGTTGACACCCGGCCAGCGGCGGCGCCGCACTCGCATCGGGGCGCGGGTAGGGGCGTGCACGTCAGCACACATAGTCTGCGGGGCGACCATCGTGACCTGGGCAAACGCGCCGCCACGAGGCCGTGCAAAGCCGACTATGTTGTGTGGCGCGACAGCGTCATCGCCGTCCCGCGAATCGCCGGGCCTGTAGGGACGGTCAGGAGTCGACCGTGAGCACCACGACGGACTGACCGGGCAGGAGGTGCCGCGTCCCCACGTTCCCGAATGCCTCGTCAGGCACGAGGAACGCGGCGACCATCCGCGCGGTCGCGTCCAGGTCGACCAGCCAGGGGTCGCCCGCGAGGTTGACGGCTACGCGGAAACCGCCTCGCGATAGGAGTGCATGCTCGCTGTCGACCAGAAGATGGACGTGGTCCAGTCGTGGGTCCCGCAGCTCGGGGTAGTCCTCGCGCAGCGCGATGAGAGTCCGATACCAGTCCAGCATCTGTCGATGCTCGGGCTCGTCGATCTCCGACCAGTCCAGCCGTGACCGCTGCGCTGTCGCGGGGTCCTGGGGATCTGGAACCTCGGCGTCGGACCACCCGTGCTCAGCGAACTCCGCCCGCCGGCCTGCCGTCACCATCGCCGCGAGAGCCGGGTCGGGGAAGGAGGAGAAGAACTGCCAAGGTGTGGACGCGGCCCACTCCTCGCCCATGAACAGCATGGGCACGAACGGGCCGAGCAGCAGCAGAGCGGCGCCCGCGGCGAGGTGGCTCGGTGGCACCAGGGACCCGAGTCGGTCACCCCGGGCGCGGTTGCCGACCTGGTCGTGGGTCTGCAAGGACGCCACGAACGCGTGCCCGGGCACCCGGGAGGTGTCCACCGGCCTACCGTGCGTGCGTCCGCGAAACGACGAGTACGTCCCGGCGTGGAAGAACGCGCCGGAGTACACCGCCTGCAGTGCCGCAGGCGGGTCGGCGGCGAAGTCCGCGTAGTAGCCCTGGGCTTCCCCGGTGAGCCAGGCGTGCAAGGCGTGATGGACGTCGTCGTCCCACTGTGCGGTCATCCCGAGTCCCCGGTCGCGACGCGACATCACCGTCCGCGGGTCGTTGCGGTCGCTCTCGGCGACGACGACCAGCGGGCGGCCCAGCTTCTCCGCCAGCGTGTCCACCCTCCCGGAGAGCTCCTCGAGGAACGTGATCGCCCGCTCGTCGTGCATCTCGTGGACGGCGTCCAGACGCACGCCGTCGGCGTGGAAGTCGCGCAGCCACGCCTCGACGCTGCCGATCAGGAAGGCACGGACCTGGTCCGACCCGGGCCCGTCGAGGTTGACCGCTTCGCCCCACGGCGTGCGCACACGGTCGGTGAGGTACGGGCCGAACTCGCCCAGGTGGTTGCCACTGGCCCCGACGTGGTTGTGCACCACGTCCAGCAGGACCGCCAGACCGTGAGAATGGGCGGCGTCGACGAACCGTTTGAGCCCGTCCGGGCCGCCGTACGGCTCGTGGACCGACCAGAGCGCCACCTGGTCGTAGCCCCATCCCGCGGTCCCGTCGAACGCCGCGACCGGCATGAGCTCGACGTGCGTGATCCCCACCTCGACCAGGTGGTCCAGGCGGCCGGCTGCGGCGTCGAAGGTGCCTTCCCGGGTGAACGTGCCCACGTGCAGCTCGTAGAGCACCGCGTCGTCCCATGCCTGGCCAGCCCAGCGGGCGTCGGTCCACCGGAAGAGGCCGTGGTCGTAGGCGCGGCCGGGGGAGTGGACCCCGTCCGGCAGCCACACCCCACGCGGGTCGGGCCGGACCGGGCCGCCGTCCACGCTGAACCCGTAGGCGTCACCGTGGCCCGCGACGATGTCGGTGCCGAACCAGCCATCGCAGCCGGGGGAGAGCGGTGTCCGCGTGCCGTCGAGCGCGAGGTCGACGGCACGGGCGTGGGGGGCCCAGACCTCGAACCGGCGCGACCCCGTCACGGCTCCTCCTTGACCAGCAGCGCAACCGGGAGGTCGGTGAGCAGATCGGCCACCGGGAGCGTCCCGCCGCGGTGACACGCGCCGGTGAGGGCGTCGCACCAGCGACCCGCGGGCAGCACCAGACGGCTCTCCTGCCACCCCCCCACGTCGGCCAGCTCACGTGGTCGCCGTGTCACGATCGTGGCCACGCGTCCGGACCGCAGGAACCCGAGCGCGTGGGTGGTGGTGCTCGGCAGCGGCTGGTAGGTGGCGGCCCCGCCGAACCACGCCGGCTGCTCGCGCCGCAGTCGTAGGGCGGCTGCGACCACGCGCAGCTTCTCGTCGCTGAGGTCCGCGGCCGCGCGCCCGCCGTCCAGCGCCTGCAGGCGACGGCGCCTGTCGTCCACGTCGACCGGGCGGCGGTTGTCCGGGTCGACCAGCGAGAGGTCGACCAGCTCGCAGCCCTGGTAGACATCCGGTACGCCGGGGATGGTCAGCTGGAGCAGTTTCTGACCGAGGATGGCAACGCGGGCCCAGGGCATGATCTCCTCGACGAAGGCGGCCACCCGTTCGGTGAGTGTGGTGTCGGCGAGTACAGCGGTGGCGAAGTCGACGACGGCCTGCTCGTAGTCGGTGTTCTGCTCGGTCCAGGACGTCTGGAGCTTGGCCTCGCGCACGGCCTTGACCAGGTAGCGGCCGAGCCGCTGCGCACCGATGGGCCACGCACCGACGAGGGTCTGCCACATCAGGTACTCGGTCTCTGGGTCGAGCCGGCCGGCTGCGGTCCGGTGCGTGGTGGCGGCCTGGCGCCACTGCGTCACCACCTCCCGCCACCGTCCCGCGACCTGGGACAGCACGATGATGCGTGCTCTGACGTCCTCGCTGCGTTTCGTGTCATGGGTCGACAGCGTCGTCATCGACAGTGGATGACTGCTCTGCTGATGGGCAGCCCACGCGTGGAACTCGTCCGAGGAGACGGCGAAATGGTCCGGGCGACCCCCGACCTCGTTGAGGGCGACGAGGCGAAGCCAGCGGTAGAACGTGGTGTCCTCGACTCCCTTCGCCATCACCGGTCCGCAGGTCTGCTGGAAGCGGACGACGAACTCCGCGCGACGTCCGGTGTCCCGAGCGCCGAGCCGGCCCAGCGCCAGGTCCCGCACGAACACCAGCTCGTCGGCAAGGCGGGGCGCAGCTGCGACGCAGGCGCGAGTGACCTCCTCGAGCACCCGGACGGATCCAGCGGGCGCGGGCTCCCGGGGCATGACGTAGGCCCGGTAGACCGGGAAGGCCACGAGCATCTCCACCACGGCGTGCTTGATGCCGTGCCGGGTCCGGTCACGCTGGGCGAGGTCGTCCTGGCTGATGCCGTGCGCCAGGTCGACCAGTCGGTCGACCTCGGCACGCAGCGAGGTGGCGATGACCTGCCGCTTGGACGCCTCGGACACGGCAGCGTAGTCCCGCAGCGGCTTCGCTGCCGTCGTCGTCCACTCCGCCGTGAGTGGCTCGGCACCCGAGGGGTCGGTCGTGATGCCGCTGATGCGAGCCAGCGCGTCGTAGCCGGTGGTCCCCGCGCACGGCCAGTCGGCCGGGAGCCGCTCGTCCCCCTCGAGGATCTTCTCCACCACGATCCATGCTCCCGGTGCAGCCGCGGCGAGCTGCCGCAGGTATCCGCGAGGGTCAGCCAGCCCGTCGGGATGGTCGATGCGGAAGCCCTGGATCACCCCCTCGCCGTGCAGCCGAAGCAGCAGCCCGTGGGTTGCCTCGAAGACCTCCGGGTCCTCCACCCGCACCGCGACGAGGCGGCCGACGTCGAAGAACCTTCGGTAGTTCAGCTCCTCGTCGGCCACGCGCCAGTAGGCGAGCCGGTACCACTGCTGGTCGATCAGCTCAGGCAGGGCCAGCTCGGCAGTGCCCTCGCGTACCGGAAAGGCATGGCCGAAGTAGCGCAGCACCGGCTCGTCCAGGCTGCGGTCCAGGACGATCTCGCCGTCCTGGACGCACGGTCCGATGCGCCGCCCGAGAACGGGCATCAGGAAGGACCGGTGCTGTGCCGACCAGTCCACGTCGAACCAGCGCGCGTACCGCGACGTCGGCCCGTCACGCAGCACCGACCACAGCGCCCGGTTCAGCGACTCCGGCTCCGGCACCGCCATGTGGTTCGGCACCACGTCCACCACGAGCCCCATCCGGTGAGCGTGTGCGAGGTCGGCGAGCGATCGCAGACCGTCCAGTCCGCCGAGCTCGGTGCTGATGCGGGTGTGGTCGATCACGTCATAGCCGTGCGTCGACCCTGGCGCCGCCTGCAGGACGGGGGAGAGGTACAGGTGCGAGACACCGATCGAGGACAGGTAGGGCACCATCGCGGCGGCCCCGGCGAACCCGAGGTCCGGTGTGAGCTGGACGCGGTAGGTCGCCGTCGGAGTGGCGGGCGCCGGGGAGGTCATGTCCGCTCAGAGGCGACGGAGCACAACGACAGACCGTGCGGGCAGGGTGATCGACTTCCCCGCACCGACGGGGTCCCGGTCGGTGGCATCGGGGTCTGCGGTGTCCAGGACGACGGCCCAGGCCTCGCCGAGCCACGGTGGCGGGACGGTGAAGGCGAGGTCCTCGTGGCCGGCGTGGAACAGCAGCAGGAACGAGTCGTCCAGGATCTGCTGGCCGCGCGTCCCGGGCTCGGTGATCGCCTCGCCGTTGAGGAAGGCGCCCAGCGACCGCGCGTAACCGGTCTCCCAGTCCTCCGAGGTCATGATCGTGCCGTCTGGACGAAGCCAGACGATGTCGCCCACCTCTTCGTCCGGACCGGAGCCGTGGCCGTCGAAGAAGCGGCGGCGGCGGAACACCGGGTGCTCGGCCCGCAGCTCGGTGAGCATCCGGGTGAAGGCCAACAGCTCGGTGTCGACTTCAGCCCAGTCGATCCACGACAACGCGTTGTCCTGGCAGTACACGTTGTTGTTGCCCTGCTGGGTGCGCCCGAGCTCGTCCCCGTGCGCGATCATCGGGACGCCCTGGGAGAGCAGCAGCGTGGTCAGGAAGTTGCGCTGTTGACGCCCGCGCAACGCCAGCACGTCCGCATCGTCGGTGTTGCCCTCCACCCCGCAGTTCCACGAGCGGTTGTGGCTCTCCCCGTCCCGGTTGCCCTCCCCGTTGGCCTCGTTGTGCTTGTCGTTGTGGGACACCAGGTCGCGCAGGGTGAACCCGTCGTGCGCGACGACGAAGTTGATGCTGGCGGACGGTTTGCGTCCATCGTCGCGGTAGAGGTCGGAGGACCCGGTGAGCCGAGCCGCGAACTCCCCGAGGGTCTCCGGCTCGCCACGCCAGTAGTCGCGGACGGTGTCGCGGTACTTGCCGTTCCACTCCGACCACAGTGGCGGGAAGTTGCCGACCTGGTAGCCACCGTCGCCGAGGTCCCACGGTTCCGCGATGAGCTTGACCTGTGAGACCACCGGATCCTGCTGGACGAGGTCGAAGAACACCGACAGGCGGTCGACCTCGTGGAACTGCCGGGCCAGCGTGGAGGCCAGGTCGAACCGGAACCCGTCGACGTGCATCTCGGTGACCCAGTAGCGCAACGAGTCCATGATCAGCTGGAGCACGTGCGGGTGCCGCATGAGCAGGCTGTTGCCCGTGCCGGTGGTGTCGTAGTAGTGGGTGGGGTCGTCGTCGACCAGCCGGTAGTACGCGGTGTTGTCGATGCCCTTGAACGACAGCAGTTCGCCCAGGCCATAGCTGGCAATGAAGCT